>JBARGS010000001.1:0-3675 GCA_049798495.1 Candidatus Korobacteraceae bacterium
ATCCACCCCGGGCGTGAACTTCGCTACCTTTCGCGCGGCAATCTTAATGACGCCTCCGGTTTGCGGGTTGCGTCCGTTGCGGGCTCTGCGCTGCGAAATGGAAAAGGTGCCGAAGCCTACCAGGGTAACGCGATCACCTTTCTTTAACGCACTGGTGACCGAATCGATGATGGTATCGATTGCGCCCCCGGCAGCGGTCTTGCTGATGCCCTGTGCGGCTGCGATCTTCTCGATCAGATCCCCTTTGTTCATGCTCGCTCCTCGGCAGGTGGCTCCTGTGGAGCGAGTATTTACTTGCTAACCGGGGCGGATGTCAAGAAAGAAGTGGATCGTGCGTCGTGGATCGTGGATCGCGGATGATGATTGGTGGATACGGAATGGCGGGTCGGGACTGGAAAGGCAATAGGGGTCCCTCGGCTCATCGCAGCGCTCCTCGCTCGGGATGACAGCTCGAGATGATCGAGCAGGCGTGCGCCTTTCCCGTTTCGGCACACATTACAAAGCGCGGTAACGGCGCACACGGCGCGCTCCGGAGTTAGGAGTTACTATGGAAACCACACCGGAGGCGCCGATGATCCGCGAAGATATTCTCCAGCAATTCCCAGAGTTGTTCGGGACCAAAACGGTAAATGGCCGAGACGTCAACGTCGAAGAGACGATTACGACGCTGACCCGCGAACTGCGTCCTGCCTTTGCCGAGGCTCTGAACGCCCGCCGGGCACTGCTCGAGAGCTCCGAGCCGGTGCGCAGGAAATACGCCTGGCCGCAGTGGGACGAGTCCTTCGAGGATCCGGTTTCCGGAAGCTCCTGGACATTCCGCAACATTGTTCAGGGCACGATCGACAATTTTCTCGATCGCGAGAGTCAATGGCGCTGGCGTCTTAACGACGAAGTCCCCGTTCCTGCCGACGTTCACCCCTTGCAAAACCCCGGGCTGGAGCTTACCGGTCCGTGGCATCCGCTGGACATGGCCTTCAATGCGCTGAATAGCGCCGCGCCCATGAACATGCCGGATTTCGAAGACGCTTCGCCCTCACACTTCCAGCCGCTCGGCACAGCCAAGAGCGAACCGGTAGGGACATTTGCGGCCTTGCGAAACGCAAAACAGATCTTAGAGGGAAGCTGGGCCAGCAAGTCTTACGACGTGGTGAAGAAGGGCAAGACCCGCTCCTACGAGATTGAGAGAGAACCGGGCAAGTGGCCGACGCGCCTGATTCGCCCGCCCAGCATTCACATTGTTTATGAACACATCACGGTTGATGACCAGCCAGTCCCCGGGCTGATCGCGGTGGTCACTCTCTGGGTCCTCAACAACTACGACGCGCTGAAGCGCGCCGGCACCGGCGTCTATTTCTACATCCCCAAAATGCAGACGCCGCGTGAAGCGCTCATCGTGGAGAAATTGCTGGCGCGACTGGAAGGCATGATCGGAGTCCCCGCCGGCACCTTCAAGATCAAGATTCTGTATGAGGAAGGCAATGGGGGCCGCTATCTGCCGGCGATCGCCTGGACGTTCCGCCGCCGCCTGCTGGGAACCAACGTCGGCCGCTGGGACTATCTTGGCAGCCTCATCGAGATGTGGAAAGACGACCCGAACGGCGTCTTCCCCGATCCCCAAAACATCGGCATGGCCTCGCCGAACATGATCGCCTACCAGCGTTACAACGCACTCACGATGTTGATGGCGGGCATGAAGCACGGCGAGCTCACGCAGGGCGCGCCCATCGGTGGGATGGCGGCGGTCATGATGTATCAGCCCAGCGATGTTTATGGCCGCGCGCGGTATAACCCGTTCGCGATGCGTGCGATTGTGGTGGACAAGCTCCGCGAGAGGCTGTTGGGACTGATGTTCGTGCCCGATGATCCCATTGCGGCCGGCCAACAGGTCACGCTGGAAGATATTCTCGCCGGGCGCGTTAAGGGAAAGCTCTACGACGCATACCGCCAAAGCTGGGTTGCCAGTCCGGAGCGCGAGTATGTGGCTGCGGGAAATCGGCCGCTGCAGACGCCCTTAGCGGAATTGCAGGCGCTGCTGGATGCGCCGCGCGCGACGGTGGATGCGAACGGCAAAGCGGTGCCCACCGTCGCCAGTGGCCTGGCCGAGTCGGAGCAGGCGCTGCTCGAATCACGCGGCTTGCTGAACGCGCTGGGCAAGATCACTCCAGCCATCATCAGCCGACGAGCGCTGGATACGCCGGAGAAGCTCTTGAGCCAGGAGCGCTGGGACGCCATCTACGAAGTGCCCAAGGGCGACATCACCATCGAGCACATCCAGCATGCGTTCTACATGGCCGCCAACTACGGCTTCCAGATCCTGAACGGCAACTTCGCTGCCGCCATCGACGACTACGAACTCAAACAGCGCTTCATGAATGACCTCGCCACGTATCGCATCGACGTCTCGTGGCTGTGGACGCTGGTTCGTCATCAGGCGGTCATCACGAAGGATGGTTATTTCCAGCGATCCGCGCTGTCGGAAGACGGCGTCGTGCTGGCGCCGAGCACCGAGAAGGTGAAGGCAGGGGCTCGCTTCACCAAAGAGCTGTTCCAGAAGATGTGGGAGTATCACAACGAGTGGACGGCGGAGTTCTTCGCGGAGCTGGACCGGCGCGGCGATCCGGGACGCTTTGACCGTGGCACAGCGCCGATCATCATGGACCTGCTGAAGCGGCAGCTGCTTTCGCCGAGATACATCCAGCACAGCGCACGAGTGCTGTTCGTGGTGGCGCAGGCCAGCGACCAAGAGCGCGAGCAAATCCTGGAAGCCATCTTCGATCTTTCGCGCGAGGAGATCGTGAAGCGGCGCCGGGCAGGGGCCATCGAGCCCGCCGCCCTGGCTACCCATGATTATGTTTATGACGTTCTCGCAGTGGGGAAGGAGCAGTTCGCGGGGGTGCATAGCGACTAGCAGGACAAATCAACAGCAGATCCCTTCGGCAGGCTCAGGGCAGGCTCCTCGTCGGCCTGAAGAGACTGTGTCGCAAGCCAGTGTCGCCGCTCCGCGGCTCTCTGTTTATCCCACTTGCCCGCGGGCTTACGCCCGCGGCTAACACAAATGTCGCCGCTACGCGGCTGGTTGCCTTGCGATTCATACCGTTTGTCCCACTGAAAAATCCGTGTTTCGGTTGCGACACAGTCTCTGAAGGCCTCCTCGGGATGACAATGAAGCGGGATGTGTTAGAGAAGCGAAGCCGGCATTCTAGGCATTCCGCCCTCCCACCCTTTCACCATCAGAGGATGAAAGGATGGGGCACCCGCGTTCACTCGTGGATTTCCACAGTCCCCCACCGATTCTTGCCCTGTTCTGGAGAATCGGTGCAAATCTGTGCCTTAGCTTGATTGCATCTCCCGGCGACTCGGCATTACAGTTCAATTCGTGATCACGACACCTGAACCCTGTCCCATCTGCGGCGACACCGGATGGCAGACCGTCGAGCGCGGCAAAGAGCGTGAGGTTGTCCGCTGTGAATGCCGCGTCAAGGACCGCACCGAGCGTCTGCTGGCAGCGGCGCGCATCCCGGTTCGCTATGAACACTGTGAGTTTTCAACCTTCGACATCGAAGGGAAGCGCGAAACCCTGCGACGTTCGAAGCAGGTCGCTGAACAATTCGTCGACAAATATCCGCTGGAGAAACGTGGACTTGTGTTTGTCGGTCGTCCGGGCGTTGGTAAGAC
>JBARGS010000002.1:0-13605 GCA_049798495.1 Candidatus Korobacteraceae bacterium
CAGTGGGTGTCGCAGAGTACTGCCGGCAAGAAGGCGGAACTAACTCCGTGGTTCCTTACTAGGGCAGTCACCGAAAAAGAACTCACCCCGCCAATGAAAGGAAGGTGAATCGCATGTCACTCTATCGCCCGAAGGGCAGCAAGGTGTGGGTTATGGACTTTATGGTGCATGGCCAACGCATACGCGAAACCACAAGAATGACCTCGATCAAGCGAGCGCGCGAAGTGGAAGGGAAGCGCAAGCAGGCATTGAAAGAGGGGAGCGCTGGACTCCGCCCGCAAGAGCGACCGCGCTTGCTCTCGGTAGCAGCCGGCGAATGGCGAGACGCGAAGCAGTTGACGTGGTCGCCGAAGATGCTCCTCATTGCAAAGAACAGCATGACCCACCTACTGCCAGTGCTCGGAAAGAATCTCTTGGTTGACATCGAATCGGCTGACGTAGCGCGCTATCAGAAGGCGCGCCTGGACGAAGGCGCTTCCGGGCGCTCTGTCAACATCGAAGTTGCGATGTTACGGCAGATCATGCGTGAGCATGGGGCGTGGGCTCGGATTCAATCGAAGGTGAAGATGCTCCCAGAGCGGCAGGACACAGGGCGGGCGCTGTCCGCCGACGAAGAAGCTGGGCTGCTACTTGAGTGTGGAAGATCCCGCGCACGCATTCTGCTGCCCTTTGTGGTAGCGGCGCTCGAAACCGGAGCCCGCTACAACACAATCCGTACTCTGCAATGGGGGAACATCGACTTTGCTAACCGCTGCCTGAAATTCGGCAAGGATAAGACGGCAGCGGGCACTGGCCGCACCGTCCCGCTGAATCACCGCGCTCTAGAAACGCTGAAATTCTGGGCAGAGCATTTTCCCAACCGCCTGCCAGAGCACTACGTATTCCCGACTGAGAAAGTAGGGGCGTCCGGAGACATCTTTGCGGCGAAGGTGTACGACACTGATCCAACGCTGCCGGTGGGAAGTATCAAGGAAGCATGGGAAGCTGCGAAGAGGCGCACCCGGCGACACTGCCCGAATTGTAAGAAGGGGATTCTTGCCGACAAACAGGATGAGGATGCCAAGGGGTACGTTTGCACGGACTGCGATTTTGAAACCCCAGAACTGCCGGACGGCTTGCGCGCGGTTCGTTTCCACGACTTGAGGCACCATGCGGTTTCAAGGATGATCGCCGCCCGCGTCCCATTGCCGCTTATTGCCAAGATCGTCGGGTGGTCGGCTGGCACGATGGCGAAGATGGCCGCGCGCTATGGCCACTTCGGAATCGAGGAACTCCGGGGAGCGGTGGAAGCAATCAGTCGGACGCCAAGTGAAATCGCGGGAGACTCCCCGCAATTTTCACCGCAGTCAGATATGAAAGTGAAGGCTGTTCGGGCTAACTGATTGATAAGTATGGTGGGCAGTGCAGGACTCGAACCTGCGACCTCCTGCTTGTAAGGCAGGCGCTCTAACCAGCTGAGCTAACCGCCCTTGATACACCCCTGGAAAGCTGGTACTAGAGCGGAATCAACTGCTTGAGTGTAAATGAGCCTACGGACCCGGTCAAACGCCGGGGCGGCCGCGAGTAGGCGGTCCGCAGCCGTTTTCCGAGCGCAAACGCAGCGTGCCTTCTCGTAGATACTCGCGCTCGGAGGTCCGTAAGGCTCCGATGGCAAGGAAAGTTTTCTGGCATGGGCATCTTTTCGCGCCTCGCGCGAAACCAACTTTTATGGCCGAGGTCTGACCTTGCTCTTGCCCGGCACAATACAGTCAGGTGTGCGATGAAGGCAATTCTCTTTGTTGACGATCACGAGGTCCTGGCACGTTTGAGTTGCGAGATCCTGGAGATGCAAGGCTATCGCGCCGTGAGCGCCTACAACGCGCAGGACGCGTTAGACAAATTTCGGCGCGAGAAATTCGACATCCTGGTCACCGATTTCCGTATGGATGGAATGAACGGACTGGACTTGGCGAAACAGATCCATGCCACGAATCCCGAGATTCCTGTCATCATCGTCACCGGATACGGCCACATCGATGGCGGCAAGGACGTAGACGTCTGCCTGCCGAAAGAGCAGATGTTTCCAGCGCTGCTGGAGAAGATCAAGACTTACCTGGGCGAAGGGGAACAAGCACCGGCTCGATTAAAGACGGCATAATAACGTCTTCCGTCGAGGTGCGAATTGCGATCCTGGACACCAGTCCGCAAGGATTCTTCAAGCGATAACAGGGTTCGCTGGTGTTTTGTGCGAGCCATCCAGCCATAGCCTAACTCGTTTGGCGATACTCTCTAAGCTACACTGAAGCCATGCGCCGGCTCATCATCAATGCCGACGATTTTGGGCTGACGTCGGGCGTGAATCGCGGCATCGTCGAAGCACGGGATCACGGCATCGTGACGTCCGCGACGGTCATGGCGAATTCGCTTGCCTTCGATGAAGCGACCGCCTTGGCGCGCACGACTCCTGCGGCGGATTTCAGCGTAGGATGTCACATCGTGTTGCTGGACGGCGTGCCGGTGTTGCCCGCCGATCGCGTTCCCAGCCTTTTGCAGTGTGGCGGCCAGAACGGCAGCCGGTTGCGAGAAAATCTATCCGGCTTTGTTGCGGCGGCCTTACGCCACAAGCTGAACCCGGAAGAGGTTCAGGCTGAAGCGACCGCACAGATCGACCGCATCCAGGGCGTTGGAATTCAACCATCGCACTTCGACACGCACAAGCACGCGCACATGTTTCCCGCAGTGCTTCGTCCGCTGCTGCGGGCGGCGCGAGCGCGAAATGTTTCGGCGGTTCGCAATCCTTTCGGTCAGCTCTGGCCATTGCCGTTGAGCAGCCTGCTGCGGACGCGCCTGGCATGGAAGCGGCTGGCACAGTTGCACGTACTGCGTAGCTTTGCGGCGGCTTTCCGCCGGGAGGTGGCCGCTCATGGACTGCGTACCACCGACGGCTCCTTGGGAGTGCTCGTCACCGGTGTACTCGACTTACCCCTCTTCACTGCGATCGTAGAGAGCATCCCTGAGGGCACATGGGAATTCGTCTGCCATCCCGGTTACAACGACGCGGAGCTGGACCAAGTCAAGACTCGGTTGCGCCAGTCCCGCGAGCAGGAGTTGCAACTGCTTACCTCACCCGAAGCGAAGCAGGTGTTATGCAGACAGGGAATTGAACTGATCAGCTACCGCGAGCTGTAAAGAAGCTCCTGCCGCTCGCGCTCTATAATGGTTGTCCCGGCGGTTCCCACGGGCACCGTCGGGCCCTGATCCATGAACCCACTCGTACTCTCGGACGCGGAATACCGGGCAGTTTTTGAACGCGCCACCCAGCTCTCGCTGGACTATCTGACGACGATTGGCGAGCAGCCGAGTTTCCCCTCCATTACTGGAAGTGAAGCTGAAGTACTATTCTCTAAGCAATTGCCCGAAAAGGGGTTAGGTTTATCTGCATTGAACGACCTTGAGACCGTGATCAAGGGAGTTCGAGTCAACAGTCCGCGATTTTTCGGCTACGTTTTTGGCTCGGGTGAGCCTGTGGCGGCCGCAGCTGATTTGCTGTGCAGTGTGCTCAACCAGAACGTAACCGCGTGGCGATCTTCCCCAGCGGCCGTAACCATCGAGAAGACTGTGATTGGTTGGCTTGCCCAAGCTATAGGCTGTAACGCCTTCACGGGCAGTCTGACGGGCGGCGGGTCGGCCGCCAACCTGATGGGCCTGGCTATGGCGCGGGAATCGCGCTTGCCGGCCAACGAGAACGGCGCGCGCCCGGGAATGGTTTACGCCTCCGAACAGGTGCACATGTCCATCCCCAAAGCCGTGGCGCTGCTGGGTATCGGACGAGACCACCTGCGGCTGATCCCTTGCGACGATGGTTTCAGCATTCGTACCGATTTGTTGCGCGAAAGCATCGCCCGCGACGTTGCCGCTGGTCTTACACCGATCGCGATCGTAGGATCGGCGGGTACGGTGGCGACGGGCAGCATCGATCCGTTACGCGAGCTTGCCGAGATCGCTCGCGATTGCGGGGCGTGGTTTCACATCGACGGGGCGTACGGAGCGCTGGCGGCAATCGCGGAGCCAACTTGGTTCGCCGGGCTCGCCCAGGCTGACTCGCTCTCACTTGATCCCCACAAGTGGCTGTATCAGCCGCTCGATTGCGGATGCCTGCTCTATCGCGACGCAAACGCGGCGCGCAAAGCTTTTTCGCATACCGGCGACTATGCCAAGTCGCTGCTCGACGATCCCGTGGAAGGCTTCGCGTTTTTCGAAGAGACGACCGAGCTATCGCGACGCTTTCGAGCCCTCAAGCTGTGGTTGTCGCTTCGTTATCATGGTCTGGAAAAATTTCGCGAGGCAATCCGGAACGATCTTGAACACGCCCGGTTGCTGGCGCATTTGATCGCCGCTAATGATCAGATGGAGTTGCTGGCGCCGGTAAAGCTCAGCGCGGTGTGTTTTCGTATGATCCCCCCCCCACCCGACTACGGCCTCAGTGCAGACGCGGTGAACCAGGAGATTTTGCGACGGGTGGTGCGGCGTGGGAAGGTGTATCTGTCGAACGCAAGCGTACATGGCAAGTTTTCCCTGCGAGCTTGCTTTGTGAACCATCGCACGACGGAGGACGATGTCGAACAGGTGGTGAGGGAGGTGGCCCGCGTCGGCTGGGAAGTAATGGGAGACGCACTGGCGTCCCTGGCATGAGATCGGTTGCTCAATTCATATCGCGTAGCTCTGACGAGGCCATCGTTACGAGTGCGCCTTGTCGTGCCGATCTAGCGGGGGGAACCATCGACATCTGGCCGCTGTATCTGTTTCACCCGGGGGGGGTCAGCGTCAATGTCGCGCTCAGTATCTTGACGGCTTGCAGGATTACTGCGCAGGCGGGACAGGGAATCCTGCTTAAATCGCACGACACGCTGCGTGTGGACAGGTTTCGCAACCTCGACGAGCTGTTGGCAGCGAAATCGTATGGGCATGCGCTGGCCGCTCACCTGGTGCGCTTCTTTCGGCCCGGGGGAGGGTTTCGGCTGGAGACATTTTCGGAGTCCCCGGCGGGCGCAGGCATTTCTGGTTCCTCGGCACTGATGATTGCCACAGCCGCTGCGCTGGCTCGCTTTGTGGGGTGCAAGATCGACATTGAGAAGATTCGCGTGATCGCGCAAAATGTCGAGGCACAGCTCATCCGCGTGCCCACGGGCTGTCAAGACTACTATCCCGCAATGTATGGTGGGGTGAGCGCGATACATCTTGACGTCGACGGGATCAGGCACGAGGCCATTCCGGTATCGTTGGACGAGCTGGATCAGCGCTTGGCGCTTTTTTATACCGGTGCGCCGAGACAGTCCGGCATTAACAACTGGAAGGTTTTCAAACAGCACATCAATGGCGACAAGCGAGTGGCTCGTAATTTCGACGAGATCGCGCGTATCGCTCAGGGAATGTATCGCGCGATGGCTAATCAGCAATGGGAGGACGCCGAAGAGCTCATGCGCGAAGAATGGAAGCTGCGGCGCACGAATGCTCCGGGAATCGCAACCCCACTAATGGATAAGCTGATCGAGGTTGCCAAACAAAATGGGGCGCGCGCGGCTAAGGTCTGTGGCGCCGGCGGAGGAGGCTGCGTGATTCTGCTGATCGAGAAGGGCATTCGACGGCGAGTGGAAGATGCTGTTCGCGACGCGGGAGGACAGCCGCTGCTTTTCCAGGTCGCTCGTAAGGGTCTGGAGTTTCGCCCGTCCGCTAGATTGGGAAGCGCCAAGGCATAAGAATGTTCACCACCAGTACAGGGAAATTGCTGCCGGTCTGGGCGTTTGTTTTTTCGGCCATTCTCTCGGCGATAGCGTTTGTTGTCTCGGGCAACATTGCGGCTGATGTCGTTGGTCACCGGCTGTTTCTTTTCGAGCTGGTCTTTCGGCCGTTGTTGTCGCTGCTGCTGCTCGGAATTTTTGTTTGGCTGCTGACCGTTGGCGACGAGCTTGAGGATCACCGGATCGCCGCCCAAGGCCTACCACGGACGAAAGGCTGTCTGAAGCAGTTCGTCATCGGAAGTGCGATCGGCTTCCTGCTGACGGTGATAGCGGTGGTGCCCTTGCATTTTTGGGGACACACGCGCAGTACCTTCGATCGCGGGCTCATTGTTGTTCCCAAGATTGCCGCCGTAGTTATAGTTTTGCTTTGCGGTGCGCTGGCGGAAGAGCTGATGTTTCGCGGCTATCCCTTTCAGCACCTGGAAGAGGGGATTGGACCTGTTTGGGCGATTGCGGTCTTCTCCGTGCTTTATGGTTTCCTGCACTTGTTGAACCCGGGAGCAGGGCGCTGGGGCGTCGCCAACACCATCCTCATTGGCATTCTTCTCTCCATTGCTTACCTGCGCACCCGCGCGCTGTGGCTTCCCTGGGGCATCCATTTTGGCTGGAATGCCACGCTGGGCTTCCTCTTCGGCTTGCCCGTGAGCGGGTTTCACTTCTTCAATGCATTTGTCCGCACTACAGCCACAGGTCCCAAATGGGTTACCGGCGGCAGCTATGGAGTCGAGGCGGCAGCAACCGGAGCGGTCGCTATTCTGGCAGGAATTCTGATTGTCTGGAAATTGCCGGTAACCGAACTGCCAGGGCCAAAGGTTGTGACCTCGTCTCAACCCTCACTGCGGGGCAGCTTCTCCGGCATTAAGTCCTGACCTCCATTGGCAGCTCCGAATAGGCATATAATTCAGAGCAACCTGGGGATTTCCATGACCCGCGTTCGTTTCTCCCTCGTTGTCACTACCGCTTTGCTGCTGGCGATGCCGGTTTCCGCCGACGACACTAAGTCGCAAACCAATACCAAGCCACAAACCAGTACTTCGTCGGAAAAGATGACTCCGCAAACCCGGCTGGTGGTCATGCGCGATCTGACGGCGGAGAGAGTGTTCGTGCGCGTTCCGTTCCCGCGAGGTGAGCGTGGACTGGAGATCAAGAACGGAGTGGTCACGCCCAACGCGCAGCAGGTCGCGCAGTTGATGACGGAACATGGTCTCGCGGCGAAGGCAGGCGACCGCGTCGTCATCACCAACGTCGTAGTCAAAGAAAAGTCGATCGTTCTAGACATTAACGGCGGGGCCAAGAAACATGAGAAGTGGTATCAACATGTCTCGGTCGGCGCAGGCGGAGGAACGGCTCCGATAGGCGGCGCTCCCAAGAGCCTGGAGGCCACGGGCTCGGTGGTCACACTGGAATTCGACAAATATGTTCCTGAACTGACGGGCGAGCAGGTGCGCAAATTGCTTGACCCGGTCTTCGACTTCAAAGCGCTGACCGAAGCGGAGGCTTACGAAAAGACCCTGCCGCCAAAAGTGCAGGAGGCGATCAAGAATCACAAGGTTCTCGTCGGTATGGATCGCGATATGGTCATCTACTCCAAGGGCCGGCCGCCCAACAAAGTGCGCGACCGTGACGATAAGGGGAGCGAATACGAGGAGTGGATCTACGGCACTCCGCCGCAGGAAGTTCAATTCGTGCGCTTCCAGGGCGGCCTCGTTACCCGGCTGGAAATCATGACGGTAGACGGGGACAAGGTCGTTCGCACCGAAAAGGAAGTCGATTTGAAGTCGGCGGAGACCGAGGTAGCCGACAAGAAACCGGAGCAAAAGCCGGCCAACGCGCCGACATTGCGCCGACCCGGCGAGCAAGTCGAATACCCGCAGGGCACACAGAACACGCCTTCCACTCCTTATCCCGGGCCTGGTACCACCACACCAACCGAACCGCCGGGCTCTTCGCCACCTGGCCCGCCGCCTCAATGGAAAGCGGCAGGTGTGCTGTAAGAACTCGACTTGGCGAGCAAGACGGTGCGCCTTTACACTGGACGAGTGAGGATTGCGCTCGGTCAGATCAACACTGTCGTTGGGGACTTCTCGGGGAACTCCGCCAAGATAATTGAATACGCGCGACGCGCCCGAAGCGGCGGCATCGATCTCATTCTCTTTCCCGAACTCTCCGTCTGCGGCTATCCGCCTCGTGACCTGGTGGAGCGGCCCCGGTTTGTCGAGCGCAACCGGGAAGCTGTTGAGGCCATAGCGCAGGCGACGGAAGGAATCGCCGTCATTTGTGGCTTGGTCACTCCCGCAAATTCCTCGACCGGAAAGTCGGTGCTGAATTCAGCAGCGCTGTTGCGCGACGGTAAAGTATCTTTCATCCAGTCCAAGAGATTGCTTCCCAGCTACGATGTATTCGATGAGATGCGCAATTTCGCTCCCGCCGACCACCAGCAACTCTTTGCCCTTGGCAGCGAAGAGGTGGCTCTCACCATCTGCGAAGACGCATGGAACGACAAGCATTTTTGGGATCGCAGACTCTACGGCGTTGATCCGGTCGAGGACTTGATCGGGGCCGGGGGAAAGATCCTGCTGAACATTTCGGCGTCCCCGTTTTATCTGCACAAACGCGAGTTGCGCCGCGACATGCTGGCTGCGATCGCCAGAAACTATCGCGTGCCGGTCGCAATGGTCAATCAGATTGGGGGTAATGACAGCCTGGTGTTCGACGGTTCGAGTCTGGTCATCGGCCCCGACGGTAACGTCATCGCGCAGGCCAAGTCCTTCGAAGAGGATCTCATCTGCTTCGACATCGAATCCTTGACCGGCGACATGCGGATTCGCGAGGAAGGTGTGGAAGCGAGTGCTTATTCGGCGCTGGTGCTCGGCACTCGCGACTATGTTCACAAATGCGGATTCCAACGGGTCGTACTTGGTTTGAGCGGAGGCATCGATTCGGCGCTGACTGCCTGCGTGGCGGTTGATGCTCTGGGCCGCGAGAATGTGGTGGGCGTCGGCATGCCGGGGCCGTATTCCTCGCAGGGAAGTATCGAGGATGCGGCGGAGCTGGCCCGCAATCTGGGCATTCGGTTTGAGGTTGTTCCCATCGGCGGGATTTTCGATTGCTACCTGCAATCGCTCAACCCGGTATTCGCCGGCCGGCAACCCGACGTTACGGAGGAGAACATTCAGGCGCGCATCCGGGGGTCGCTGATGATGGCAATGTCGAACAAGTTCTGCGCGCTGCTGCTGACCACTGGCAACAAGTCCGAGATTGGGGTGGGATATTGCACGCTCTACGGCGATATGTGCGGTGGCCTGGCGGTAATATCCGATGTATCCAAGACGCTGGTGTACCGCTTAGCGAAATATGCGAACGCTCGTGGCACGGTGATTCCGGTTTCCACCATCGAAAAACCGCCCTCGGCGGAGCTTCGTCCCGACCAGAAGGACAGCGACTTCCTGCCTCCGTATGATGTTCTCGATGCCATCCTTGAGGACTACGTTGAAGACAACAAAGCTCCTGACGCGATTGCGCAGGCTCGCGGTTATGATCCGGCTCTTGTCCGCAAGGTCGCCAGCATGGTGGATAAGAGCGAGTACAAACGGCAGCAGGCTGCGCCCGGATTGAAGATTTCGGAGAAGGCTTTTGGCTTCGGCCGAAGGTATCCGATTGCCGCGAAATTAGAAATGTAAGATAGCTGCGAGCAATGAGCTACGAGCCACGAGCGAATTCCAAGTCCTCCAAGTCTATGGTCGAGATTAGTTGTTCTGGTTGACATGCAGTGGTATTGAAAGAAAAGCTCGTAGCTAGTAGCTAGAAGCTCGTTGCTAGTCGCTCGCAGCTCATTCCGAAAGGACCCATGAACCGTCGCATTTGTCTTTTGATCGTTGGTCTCGCCATGGCCAGCACGTTCTCCGCCGCCCAGAATGCCGGCGCAACCTCCAGCAGCAATCCTGCGAAGAGCGCGCCTGCTGCCGCGAGCGCCAGCAATAGTTCGCTGCCCAGCGAGGCTACCTTCAACGCTTTTCTCAAGAAAATGTTCGGGTGGAATACAGACTTAACCTGGAAGGTGGCCGACATTAAGCCTTCCGAGTCGCCCGGCATCTCACAGGCGACGGTGGTCTTCAGCACTCCAAAGGGCCAGCAGGTGAGTCGGATCTACGTCACGCCCGATCAGAAGCACGCCTTCACCGGCGAGCTGATTCCTTTTGGAGCCGACCCGTTTGCCGACGATCGCCAAGCCCTGAAGGCCGCCAATGGCCCTTCGCATGGTCCACAAGATGCCGCGATAACCATTGTGGAGTTCGGCGATCTGGAGTGTCCGGCATGTAAAGCGGCCCAGCCTAACATCACCAAGCTAATGGAAGAAGAGCCTAAGGCGCGATTGGTGTTTCAGAACTTTCCACTGGAGCAGATCCACAAGTGGGCGCTGACTGGCGCGAAGTATCTCGACTGTCTCGGCCGGCAAAACAATGATGCGGTCTGGAAATTCATTGCCACGGTTTACGAGCACCAGTCGGATGTTAACGAGCAGAATGTAGATCAAATGCTGAAAGGCTATGTAAAGGATTCCGGCGGCGATCCGGATGCAGTGGCGGCCTGCGTAGCCAAGCCTGAAACCGAAAAACGTGTTCGCGACTCGCTAGCGTTAGGAGAAGGTCTCGATGTGACCAGTACTCCCACTTTCTTTGTCAATGGACGAAGATTGGTTGGCTTCTCCAATAACTCCACTCCCTACGACATGGTGAAGGAAATGGTCGATTACGAGGTAGCCAACGTGGGGAAGTAGGAGAGAACAACTGGAGTCACCGGGCGGCCTGCGGGCCGCCTTTTTCAATGGTTGGGCGGCAGCTGCACGGCGAAGGAGCTTTTGTCCGGCAGGCGGAGAATGTGGGGCGTGATGACCACCAGCAGCTCGTCGTCGGTGATGTTCTTATTGTGTACCGAACTGGCGTAGGTCAATCCTGGGACGCGACCGAGGAAGGGGTATCCGTTAATGCTGCGGGAATCGTCGATGGAGATCATACCGGTGACAACGCTTGATTCGCCGTTCTTCGCAGTGATGATTCCAGAGTACTCGCGATTGTTGATGATCGGAATTCCATTAACCGTCGTGGTGCCCAGCGAGCGTAGCTGGAGTTCCAGTTTCATCGTTACGTCCTGATTGTCGTGAATATAGGGTGTAGCTTTCAGGACGAGTCCGATATCTTCGAAGTTGAAAGAGGGAAACGGAGCGATGAAGCTCTGGTTGCCGATGACCTGGGCGATCGATGCGCTGTTGAAGATAGGTGCGAAAGTTGCATTCACGATGGGATAACGCTCTCCAATCTTCATCGTCGCAACATCGTTCTGTGAAGCCCGCAAGGTAACGTGCTCCAGATTGCGAATATCCGACGAGTTCAGGCTGAAGGTCGGAGTAATGCCGACGCCGCCTGCATTCAGACCAAATAAGGTAAGCCCGCCGCCGAGGGTCACAAAGGGTGTGGTGAGGATGGAGGCCGTGCTCGAGCCCTGCAGTTGCCCCAGCAGCGCCGAGATGGCCGTCGAATTCGCCTGATTGATTCCCCCCGACGAGATTAACTGGTTGACGAGGTTGGTCGCGCTAGCTCCCAAGCCCGTCAGCAGCGCCGGGCTGATATTGAACATGGTGAACTGCGTGGGCAGCGCCGTGCCGAGAGAGCGCGCCAAACTGGTACTGACGGCGAACACGCGAATGTCGAGCAATACCTCCGGACGTCCCGTGGAGAGGCTCTGGATCAGGTGGCCGGCGGCCTCCAGAACAGGCAGCTCGGCGCGAATCACAATCACCGACTTTTCCTTGTTCGAGGAAATGAAGCGGAGATTCAACAGAACTCGTAAGTTGTTCGTCATCTCCGTCAATTCCTGGTCCGACAGGTCGGGCAGATAGAAGGTGCGCAACCCCATGCGCTCGAAGTTGCGATGGTTCTCGACCGTGTCGGCGGCTAGGAAAATCTGGTTGGACGAGAGCGCCACATAGAAGGTCTTGGTGACGGCGTTGGCCGCTTCCATCGCGGTCGCGAAGTTCACATCCTGAATATCAAAGTGCACGCGCTTCTGCTGCACCGAATCGTCGAACTGCGCCGTGACGCCGTAGGCGCGTGCCACCTGCGTGAGCAGCGTTCGCGAGTCACCGCGGAAGTGGAAGTCCTGATGTGGTGCGGACGGCCGCAATTCGACCGGCTGCGATTGCTCGACCACGCTGACTGCCTGGACGGGTCGTTGCTCATCGGGTATCGAGTCGCGAAGCCGTTGCAGTGCGTAGTCGTTGCTCGGGTCATATTCCAGGGCGCGCCGAAAATCCGCCATGGCGACGATCTCGTTGCCATCCAGCATCGCCTTGTTGCCTTGCTTGAGCGCCCGCATTGCCAGTTCCTGCCGGGCGAATTCGCGCGCCGTTACGTAACTGACGTTTCGCGCATCGAGCTCGGAGGCACTGGAAAACTTGTCGAACGCGGCGTCGAGATTCCCCTTCGCTTCCAACTTTAAGCCCGCCTGAAACTGACGCTTGGCTTCAGCGGTTTCACGACGGGATGGGGGGAGCATACCCGGCGTTACGAGTCCAGTCTCCGGAGTTGCCGGGCTCTGGGGAGCTGCGGCGGCTGATGCAGGCGTAGACCCATTACCTCCGGCGGAGGGTTCTGTGGGAGAAGTGGGTTGCGGTGCTAGCTGAGATTCGGAGGGGTTTTGCTGCACAGAGGAAGTACTCGGCGTCGCTTGCTGTGCTGTCAACAGCGTGGCGGCGGCCAGAAGGAACAGGGTTCCGGCAAGAAAACGCATGCGCACCTAGATTGTAAGCTACCGTTCCGGGATTGTCCCTCACCTGCTACTCAATAGTAAATCCTGGCAATTGCTGACGCAGAGGGTAGGACCTTCTTGCGCCAGTTCCGCCTGCGAGTAGATCCCGGTGG
Organism: Candidatus Korobacteraceae bacterium; assembly: GCA_049798495.1. Lineage (GTDB taxonomy): Bacteria > Acidobacteriota > Terriglobia > Terriglobales > Acidobacteriaceae > Bog-257. The sequence goes on from JBARGS010000002.1 coordinate 12,695, forward strand.
CAACGGCGATAATGGGCATTCCCACGTGCTTCGCGGCGCGAATGTCGCTGGGTGTGTCTCCAATAAAGCAGACAGTCGTCTCAGGGCCGCGCAACCTACGGGCAATCTCAATTCCTTGCTGGAAGATATCCTCGCGCTTTTCCCTGTGGTCGTTGAACGAGCCGAAATCGAAGAAGGGCCGTAATCCGGCGCGTTCCAGCTTGCACCAGCCGATCTGTTCGAGATTTCCGGTCACCACTCCGATGAGCTTCCCTTTGTCGCGAAGTGCCGACAAAAGCTCGTACATCGACGGGCAGACCTCGACTTGGAATCTGTCAGCATTGCGAGCGACCTCGGTGCACATCAGTTCGCGGGCTTGCGGTAGTCGGGCTTCGAAATCCGCCGGCAGGGAACCATGCTGGAGGAGTGCCGCGCGCAGGATGCCAATGTCGGTGTTGCCATGTACGGGAACGCCGTCGATCCGGCCGTCACATCCGTAGACTTCGCGCAGCGCGGTGTGGAACGAGTTAAAGTGCACGCCGCCGTGTGCGTTCACTAGAGTGCCGTCGATGTCGAAGAGGTAGGTGTCGAAGCTCCGCCAGTCGAAATCAGAATTTATCATTGGCGCTAGTCTATCGGAGGAGTGGGCCGCGGTTCGCTCTTCGCCGTTCGCTTTTCGCCGGAGAAAGTTGGCACAGGAGCACGAAGATTGATTCCCAGCAGCCAGAAAGCGGCATTTGAGTTAGCCGCAGGCCCCTCGTAGAGGGGTATTTTCACCACGGAGGACACGGAGGGCACGGAGCCGAGAATTCAAAAAGATTTCTCCGTGATCTCTGTGATCTCCGTGGTGAATAGGATTTCTGGAGTTTCGTCTGAGCGAACTGCGTGATCCTGCGGAGAGTGCGGTTACGAACCCAAGCCGCAGAGCGGCA
>JBARGS010000003.1:0-3142 GCA_049798495.1 Candidatus Korobacteraceae bacterium
GTTCGCAGCATTCACACCTCCTGCCGCCAGGTCCTCGAACGATATGTGAAGCTCGACCCCGTAATCGAATCGGAAGAGGACCAGCCGGTCACGGTGCCGGCGGGCTTCGATCCCGCCGCTATCAAACTCGTAGGAAACGTCACCGGCGAACCACCTATTCGGGGGATGCTGCGGCATCGTGGGTGGAAGGTGAGGGAAGTCACTTTGCCATCGCTGCCTCAAGGCTCGGGACGGACCATCGTCGCCCAAGCTGAGGTTGAAGTCCCCTAGCACAACGCCCGCAGTTTCGGATCCTGCTGATTCCCAGCATGTGACCCTCTTCATGGAGATCTAATTGGATTCACAATTCATCGTTGGTATTGATCTTGGCACCACAAATTCTGCGATGGCGCGCATCCGCAGCTCAGCTGCTGAGGAGAGCAGTGCGATCGAGCTAGAGAACATCCCGCAATTGGTTAACCCGAACGAAGTGGCTGACCGGACGCTGCTGCCGTCTTTCCTTTACATCCCCAGCGAAATGGACTTTCCCAAGGGCAGTTTGAAATTGCCTTGGGACAAGGAACCGAAATTTGTCATTGGAGAATTAGCCCGCAAGCGAGGCGCTGAGAATCCGGTGAGGTTGGTAGCCTCCGCCAAGTCATGGCTCTCGAACGCAGCAGTGAACCGCACGGCGCCGATTCTGCCTTGGCAGTCACCGGAAGAAGTATCCAAACTCTCACCGGTCGAAGCCTCGTCGCAGTACCTGAGTTACTTGCGCACGGTATGGGACAGCAACCATTCAGACCAACTCTTGAGCCAGCAAGACGTGCTGCTAACCGTACCCGCCTCGTTCGATGAGGAGGCTCGCGAGTTGACACTCCGCGCAGCCGAGCAGGCCGGCTTACAACACGTAACCCTTCTCGAGGAACCGCAAGCTGCGTTTTACGCCTGGCTTGAGTCGCAAGGTGACAGCTGGCGCAAGCGGATCAAGGTCGGCGACCTGATCCTGGTATGCGACGTTGGCGGAGGGACGACGGACTTCAGCCTCATCGCAGTCTCGGAAGAAAATGGCGATCTTGCCCTGAAGCGTGTGGCAGTCGGAGATCACATATTGTTGGGCGGCGACAATATGGACCTGGCGCTGGCGCGATTGCTGCAGCAGCGATTGGAGGCCGAGGGCCATACCATCGACACGCATCAGCTCCAGGGGCTATGGCACCAGTCTCGGCTGGGGAAGGAATATCTCTTCGAACATCCGCAAAGCAAGAAGCACGACGTCACCTTGTTAGGCAAAGGACGGAAGCTGGTCGGTGGCACCATCAAGACCGAGCTGCTGCGTGAAGACGTGGACCGCGTGCTGCTGGAGGGATTTTTTCCCAAAGTCCGAAGCGACGAGATGCCCATGCGACAGCGCCGCATCGGCTTCCAGGAATTGGGACTGCCCTTCGCCGCCGATGCCGCGGTGACGAGACACCTGGCGCGCTTCCTCTCGCAGCAAGCCCAGAACAGCCCAGAAGCCGCGAACATTCGCCGTGGCCGGAGTGGGCTGGCTTGTCCCACGCAAGTTCTATTCAATGGCGGCGTCATGAAAGCGGAGGCGCTGCGAAGCCGGTTGGTGGAAGTACTCAACCAATGGCTGGCGGAAGAGGGATTCGAAGCGCTTGGAGCTGCGAAAGTTCTGGATGCTCCCGATCTCGAGCATGCAGTGGCGCGCGGTGCGGCTTATTACGGCCGAGCGCGGCGTGGACAAGGTGTCAGAATCCGGAGCGGCGCCTCGCGCACGTACTACATCGGCATCGAAAGCGCCATGCCAGCCGTGCCCGGCATGGAAGCTCCGCTGAAAGCGCTCTGCGTCGTACCGTTCGGCATGGAAGAAGGCACCGAGGCACATGTCCCTGATCGAGAGTTTGGCTTGGTAGTCGGTGAACCTGCCGAATTTCGTTTCCTGAGCTCGACCATTCGCAAACAGGACCACGTCGGCGACCTGCTGGAGAACTGGGGCAGCGACATCGAGGAGCTTAACCCGCTCGAGGTGACGCTGAGCGTCGACGGAAAACAAGGGGCGGTTTTGCCAGTACGTCTCGAGTCACACGTGACGGAAATTGGCACGCTCGAGGTCTGGTGCGTGTCGCGTGACGGAGCCCAGCGCTGGAAGCTGGAACTCAACATCCGCGATAAGAGCGACTGATGGACGGGGACGTCAAGGGGACTGGGGCGACGATCGACCATTCTTCCCGCTACCTGATCGGGGTTGATCTCGGCACCACCAACTCGGTCGTCGCTTACATCGACACGCAAGAGTCGGCGGTTGAGGGATCGTCCGGCATCCGTGTACTCGAAGTGCCTCAACTGGTAGGACCAGGTGAGGTTCGCGCGCTGCCGCATCTGCCTTCCTTTCTCTATTTTCCCCTGGAATCCGAAATCGCATCAGGAACGCTCGCACTCCCGTGGGACGAACAGCCATCCTCCATCGCGGGGACGATGGCGCGTGAGCAGGGTGCGCTGCTGCCGGGACGTCAGGTTTCGTCGGTGAAGTCGTGGTTATGCCAAGGTGCTGTAGATCGAACTGCCGACATTTTGCCGGTCGAAGCGGAGCCTTCGGCACCCAAGGTTTCTCCGGTCGAGGCCTCGGCGCGTTATCTCATGCATCTTCGGAATGCGTGGAACTACGCGATGGCTGCTGACAAGGCACGTAATCCCGAACAGCTTTTCGAGAATCAGGAAATTGTTCTGACGGTTCCAGCATCGTTCGACGAAGAAGCTCGTGAGCTCACAGTGGAAGCCGCACGCCGCGCCGGCATTGAGAACCTTACTCTTCTGGAGGAGCCGCTCGCCGCCTTCTATGCGTGGATAGCGCAGCACCGACATGCAATCCACGACCACGTGCAGGACGGCGACCTGGTCCTGATTTGCGATATTGGTGGCGGCACTTCTGATTTCAGCCTGGTGCGCGCACGCTTGCACGCTGAGGAGATGGAGTTTGAGCGCACCGCCATCGGCGATCACTTACTGCTGGGGGGAGAGAATCTTGATCTTGCGCTGGCTCGTCTGGTGGAACAGAAGGTCAAGGCGAAGCTCAGCTTTCGCCAGCGCCGGGCATTGCAAGTTGCCGCTTCTGTCGCGAAGGAACGGCTGCTTAGCGAAGCCGAGATTGATCGTCTTC
>JBARGS010000004.1:0-14603 GCA_049798495.1 Candidatus Korobacteraceae bacterium
GACGGCCTGCGCACTGCCCGTAATCTGGTTTTCCGAGCTGAGCGACATCCTGCTGCTGGCCGCGATGGCGGCGCTGGCGGAGGCGGCAGCCGACACTGTCTCCAGCGAACTGGGCCAGGCGACCGCCCGCGTGGCCTACATGATCACGGACTTCCGCGAAGCTCCCATCGGCACAAACGGAGCCATCAGCGTGGAGGGGACGCTGAGCGGATGCGTGGCGGCCTGCGTGGTGTCGTGGGTGAGCGCCGCGTGTGGCGTGGTCGATTGGCGCTGGACGCCGGTGATCGCCTTCGCCGCAATTGCCGGCATGTTCCTGGACAGCGTTCTGGGCGCGACACTGGAGAATGCGGGGCGACTGGGCAACGACTCCGTGAACTGGATCAGCACCGTCTTCGCCGCCGATGTTGCGCTGGTTGTGGCGATGGTGATGGTGCGGCTAGGAATATGATGGCCCCAGAACCATGACCCCGGCGGCGCGTTGGTTCCGTCATAGCATGTTCGCTAATGATTTTTTTCCGCACCGATTGCATGCGATGAGGCCTGTTTTCGCCAACAATCACAGACTTTAGGCTCCGCATTGCTGTAACTATATGGTTTGTGTCACATTGCCGTCGCGGAGCTTAGCCATGAAGATGAAACGTGCGTTTTGGTTTTGTGCGATCTGCCTGCTCGTTTGTGTGATGTACTCAGTCGCACAAGATAAGAACCAGTCTGCGGCACTGAAGGCTCAGGTCGGACTTGCGCTGAACGCGCAGCAACTGGTGCCGCCCACTTCAGCCACAGTGTTCGTTATGTATGCTTCGGGCTTGGTCAATGGTTCTTTTACACATGGCGCTGACGGGGAAACCACGGCGGGAAGGCAATACGACATCGAACGAGAGAAACTGTTTGGCTCTAATAAGGAACTCAAAGCTCTGTCTCGGAAGAAGCCGCCTTTCACCGAGCAGGAACACGAACAACTCTCAACGCTTTCGCTTGCCATCGTGGACGAGTCATTGCAAGCCGCTTCAGATTGGGTGAGCAAGAAGCCAGATCGTGAATGGCAAATTGCGAAGACAACGGCTGACGCGCAGGGGTTTTGGACGCTAGACGGAATGAAACCCGGCTCGTATGAAATCGTGGTGAGGGGACGCATACAGGGTCACGAGGCCGACTGGGAGGCGGCGGTAGACATTCATCCGGGCCAAACTCTGACGCTGCCTTTAACGAAACCCAGGTATGTTCGGTCAGGCACAAATTGAGTCGGCGTCTAGCGCAACTGGAGTAACATCGCCATTACATAAACAATCCAGGTTTCGAGTCTGGCGGTGGCTTTGCAACCACGACGCATCCGTCCCCGCAGGGGACAGCATATCTAAGCCCAGCGTTTCAACGCTGGGTAGGCTGGCAGAAAACATGAGTCCCGCCAGGGACGGCATATGAACCGCGTACTGTGCGCTCTATCACCGTAGCCCCGGCGCGCGCCAGCTAACCTGCCGATATGTCTCACACCCACGCCTGGGTCCTGGTGCATTGCGTCTTCAGCACCAAGCAGCGCGCCAATTTGATTCCCGATCCAACCGAACTTTGCCGCTATCTTACCGGCGTCGCCCGCGCCAAAAACATAACGTTACTTGCCGCCGGCGGAACCGCGAATCACATCCATCTTCTGATCGCTGTGCAGCCGACGATTCCCCTGGCCAAGGCGGTGCAGGAATTGAAGGGCAACAGTTCGCGATGGCTGAGAGAACGTGGTGTGGATTTCGCCTGGCAGGAAGGCTACGGAGCGTTCAGCGTCAGCCAATCGCAAAAGCATGTGGTAGCCGACTACATCGCGCATCAGGCTGAGCATCACAGGAAGTGGAGTTTTGAGCAGGAGTTCATGACCCTGTTACAAAAATCGGGCGCGACTTACGATGGTCGATACGTGTTCGGCTGAGCATATGCCGTCCCTGGCGGGACTCGGAACCGATGCCACGCTTACCCAGCATTGAAATGCTGGGCTTAGATATGCTGTCCCCTTGCGGGGACGGCAGCAGAGCGATGCATTACGGAATCAGAACTCTGACTATTTCTACGGATTGTTGTCGGGATATCCCCATCTCACCAGTGATGGCCGACAGAGGATTTCAGCGAATAGCCAACAGATGCCAGCCTATTCCGGTGTAGCATGTCCTGATCCACCGGTTGCGCGAATTCCTTCAACGGAGTCGAGCTTGCTGCGAACGAAACTCCTCCTGCTCTGGCTATTCCTTGCTCTGGCGTTTCCACTTTTCGCCCAGGAATTCGACTACCTCATTCGCAATGGCCGCGTCATCGACGGAAGCGGCAATCCGTGGATTTACGCCGACGTTGGCATCATCGGCGATCGCATTGCCTTCGTAGGTAAAGCCGATCCATCGCTGGTCGCCAAGCACCTTATCGACGCCAAAGGTCTGATCGTCGCTCCCGGCTTTATCGACATGCTCGGCCAGTCGGAGACCAACCTGCTCATCGACAAGCAGGCGGTCAGCAAGCTCACGCAAGGCATTACGACCGAGATCACCGGCGAGGGCGATACCATCGCTCCCACCAACGACGTGCTGACTCAGGAGCACGCGGATTACTACCAGCACTTCCATCTCACGCCGGACTGGTATTCGTTGGAGCAATACTTCGAGCGCCTGACGAAGCAGGGCAGCGCAATCAACCTGGGAACGTATGTGGGCGCGGCGCAGGTGCGGCACATGGTGATCGGCACCGCCGACCGTGCGCCCACCGCCGACGAGCTGAAGCAGATGGAGATCATGGTGGACGACGCGATGAGTGACGGCGCGATGGGTTTGTCGAGTGCGCTGATCTATGCCCCCGGGTCGTATGCCAAGACCGATGAGCTAATTGCGCTCGCCAAGGCTGCGGCCAAGAAGGGCGGCATCTATGCGTCGCATATCCGCAATGAAGGCGATGCCGAGATGAATGCTCTGAACGAAGCGTTTCAGATCGGCCGCGAGGCGAACATCCCGGTGGAAATCTTTCACCTGAAAGTCGCCGGCAAGCAGAACTGGGGCAAGATGCCGCAGGTCATCGCCGCGATCGAGCAGGCGCGCGCCAGTGGCGTCGATGTCACGGCCGACCAGTATCCCTACACGGGGGCAGCAACCTCGCTCGGCGCCGTCATTCCGCCCAAGTATCACATGGGCGGGCCGGATGCGTTCGTCAAGCGACTGAAAGATCCCAAGGTTCGCGCCCAGATCCGCAAGGAAGTCACGTCGCCGAGCACTTCCTTCGAAAATCTGTGGCTTGGCGCCGGCGGAGCCGATGGCGTGCTGGTGATATCGGTGCTGAATCCCGACCTGCGCAAGTACGAGGGCAAGACCATCGCGCAGATCGCCAAGATGGGCAACAAAGAACCGCTGGACGCGCTGATGGACCTGGTCATCGCTGACCGCGACAACGTGGGCGCGGTGTACTTCCTGATGAGCGAAGCTGACGTGAAGCTGGCGATGCAGCAGCCGTGGGTGAGCGTCGGCACCGACTACGGCGCGGTCAGCCCAACCGGTCCGTTGGGCGAGTCGAAGTCGCATCCTCGCGCCTATGGCAGCTTCGCGCGCATCCTCGGGAAATACGTGCGCGAGGAGCATACCCTGCGGATGGAGGACGCAATCCGCAAGTTTACGTCGCTGCCCGCGCAACGCGAGAAGCTCGATCATCGCGGGCTGCTGCGCACCGACTACTTCGCCGACATCACGATTTTCGATCCGGAGAAAGTTCGCGATACCGCGACCTTCGACGATCCCAACAAGCCATCGGTCGGCTTCGAGTACGTCTTCGTAAACGGTGTGCTGGCGTTGCAGCACGATCAGGTGACCGGCCAGTTTGGCGGCCGGCCGTTGCGCGGGCCGGGATACATGTTCCGCGATTACATCCCTGAAGGCCTGCCTCCGCGGGGGAAGCTGCAGGGAGTCGTGACCGACGAGGGTGGATATCCTGTGCCGCGAACGAAAATCACGCTGACGGATGCGAATGGCGCGGTCATCGGCACCGCGACGGCGAAACGCGACGGGCGTTATCAGATCATCTTGGAGAAACCATGCACCGGCTGCGCGCTCGAAGCCGAGCATATGGGATTTGCCGCTCAGAAGCGAGCCGGTATCGACTACAACGGATCGAATGCGTTGTGGTTTAGCTTCGCGCTGCAGAGGAAGTAGCAGGGAAGCACTCAGCATTCAGCACTCAGCATTCAGCACTCAGCAGTCAGCCATTGTCGATCAGTGTGAAACGCTGTCATCCTGAGCGCAGGTGGCCGTATTTTCGCCGCCGGAGTCGAAGAGCCTGCCCTGAGCATGCCGAAGGGACCCCTATCTACCGGAATAGTCCTTCGGCCTCGCCTGTTCTCTTGCGGTAACCTCCAATTCTCGTAACCGTCCAACCTTTACGAGCATCCCTTGAAGAGGGGTCTTCGTCCCCGGCGTTGACGGCATGTTGAACTGGAAGGCATTTGCGGTAGGCTGTACTCTGGCGCTGACGCTTTTGCTGTTTGCGCAACACAAACCGGCCATGCCCGACCAGAACAGTCACCGTGCCGTCATCGATCTCACTCACACTCTGAACGACCGCTCGCCCAACTGGGAGGGCACCGAGAAGTCGCCGTACCAGTCGAGCGAACTCGGCAATCTCGGGAGGGACGGTTACTACTCGCGCGTCTTCACCACCCAGGAACACTACGGCACGCATATGGACGCACCGGCGCATTTTGCCGCGGGCGCGTGGACGGTTGACCAAATTCCTGCCGAACGTTTGGTCCGGCCCATGGTGATTCTCGATGTGCGCAATCAGGCGAAGAATGACGCCGATTACGAAGTAAGCTTGCAGGATGTCGCGGCATGGGAAGACGCGCATGGGCAGATTCCCGACGGAGCGGTGGTGATGGCTTACACCGGCTGGGAAGATCGCTGGAACTCGCAGAAGGAATTTCGCAACGAGCAGAGCGATGGTTTGACGCACTACCCCGGCTTCTCGCTGGAAGCTGCGCAGTTCCTGGTGAAAACGCGTGGCGTGGTCGGACTCGGTATCGACACGATGAGCGTTGACAAGGGCGCAACCACAACCTATCCCGTGCACTACTTCACGTCGGCGCAAGGGGTGTACCACCTGGAGAACGTCGCCAATCTAGCGCTGGTTCCGCCCGCCGGAGCAACCATCGTGGTTGCGCCCATTAAGTTGGAGAACGGCTCCGGCGGCCCAGCGCGGGTGTTGGCGCTGGTGAAATAGCCGTCAGCCATCAGCCGTCAGCAAGGGGCTCCGATCATGAAAACGCCGCTTACCCAGTGCTGAGAGTTTGCGTGAGAACCTTTGCCGTCCCTACGGGACTCAATTTTTCTCTCGCTTTACCCAGGACTCCGCTGCGCTCCGTCCTGGGCTGACTTCAAGTCCACCCCTTCGGGGTTCTATTTTCGCAATTGATGCTCCAATGCCGAGGCCTAGACTAACGGCTGAGAGCTGACGGCTGACAGCTTCCTACCTCACATGCGCCCGGTACAGCAGATAGCTGACACTCTCGCGCAGCGCCGCCAGGTACCGGCCCACAACCGTCTTAGGAACTGAACCCGGGCGTGGTGAGACGTACACCGTGATGCCTTGCGCCGTCATCATCTGCTTGGCGCGGAACATGTGGTAGGCATCGCTTACCAGCAGGCACGTATGCATTCCATTGGCGCGCAGGATGACGGCCACGCGCTGGGCGGATTCGTCGGTATCGCCGCCCTGGGTTTCGGCGATGAGATTGTCGTCGGGCACACCCTTCGATTCCAGATAGTCGCGGCCCACCTGGCCCTCGCTGAAGTGAGGGTCTTTGCCCGCTCCGCCGGTGGTAATGATGACCGGCGCCAGGCCGCGTTCAAAGAGGCTGTAGGCATGATCCAGGCGCGCCCGGTAGACCGGCGAAGGACGGCCAACATACTCCGCGGCGCCAAAGACTACGATGGCGTCGGCCGAGTGCTCTTCATCGGCGCCCGCCTCGCGCATGATTTGCTGACTGATGTAGAGCAGGAATCCCAGGCCGCCGAGAATGACGAGAGCTGCGATCCAGCGCACAGGATGTAGTTTGGAGTTCCGTCCGGCCGTGGCGATTACTCCCGGCCCAAGAGCTCGACGATCTGTTCCTCGGGGATGGCGCCGTGCCGCAACAGCCGCCAGCTGCCGTCTTCGCTGGTCAGATCGATGATGGTGGAAGGCATGTCGCGCGGAGACTGGCCGCCATCGACGACGATCGACAGACAGTCGCCTAATTGATCGCGGACCTGCATGGCGGAAGTACACTCGGATTCGCCGTGGAGGTTTGCCGAGGTGCCGGTGATCGGCAGGCGCGCCGAGCGAATGATGGCCAATGGAACCTCAGCCGCGGGAACGCGCAGTGCGACGTTGCCCGTATTCGCCGTCACTTTGAGCGGCAGCTTGGGGTCGGCCTTCACGATGATGGTGAGCGGTCCCGGCCAGAAGCGGCGGGCCAGCAGATAGAAAATCTCCGGCACCGGCCACGCCAGCTCCGCCGCCTGATCGACTGACTCGATCAGCAGCGACAGCGGCTTATGGCGCGAACGTGTCTTAATCTCGTAAATGCGATCGACAGCGTGAAGATTAAAAGGGTCGGCGGCGAGACCGTAAAAGGTATCGGTGGGAATGCCCAGGACTTCGCCGGCGCGGATTTTCTCCGCGACGTAGGTGACCAGTGAGCTCTCGGGCTCCTGCTGATTGATTTTGACGATTTCGGGACGCACCGGTGTCGTTCTCTTTTGTTAGAACCTTCGACTTTGTTAGAACCTTCGACTTCGCTCGGGACAAGCTTGCGGAGCGAACCCTAACACATCGCTCCCTGTGACGGCAACACAGCAGATTATCACGAGCAGGCCCGGCCGTAGCCGAAACCGCGTACGTAATGTTCGGTGTACGATGAACGCGAGTCCCAACACAGGAATGAGCCCCTCGACAGAATCGGAAGGCCGCTTGCGGCGCGTAACCAGCGGGCAGAATGCGCGCGTGAAGGAACTGCGCCGCGCCTTTGCCGAGGCCACGCCCAACCAGCAGGGCGAAGTTGCCGTCGAAGGCATGCATATCGTTGAAGAGGCGATTCGCAGCGGCCTGCGGCTGAGCACGGTCTTCTTCAGCGAATCGGCCCGCGAGCGCACTCACAAGCTGCTGCCGCAATTGTCCTCCCACACTGAAGCCTTGCTGCTGCCCGATGAGATTTTCCGCAGCGCTGTCGCCAGCGAGACACCGCAGGGCGTGGCAGCGCTGGTGCGAGTGAAATCGTTCAATCTGGCGGAGATTCTGGCGGTTGAGCCGGCGTTGCTGTTGATCACCGCTGGTCTGCAGGATCCGGGAAACCTGGGCACGATTGCGAGATCGGCCGAGGCGTTTGGGGTCACGGGATTGCTGCTGGGCGAACGGACGGTGAGTCCCTGGAACTGGAAGGCGGTGCGGGCCTCGGCAGGATCGCTGTTTCGCTTGCCTCTGGTGAAGATCGAGTTGATCAAAACTCTGGAGGAGATCAAGACGCGCGGCGTGCGAATCCTCGCGACTTCCTCGCACAAGGGGACGGCGATATCGGAGGCGGATCTGCGCGGGCCCGTTGCATTCGTCGTCGGCAGCGAGGGCGCGGGCGTTCCGAAGGACGTGCTCGCACAGGGTGATGAGGTGGTGGCGATACCGCATTCCAGCCGTGTGGAGTCGCTGAACGCAGGCATAGCGGCGTCGATCGTGTTGTACGAGGTGGCGAGGCAGAGAAGCTGACCTCCGCTACCAGAAGGCTAATTTTTCACCACGGAGGTCACGGAGAGCACGGAGGGAAGAGAATAGAATCAATCTGGTTGCGCTCAGATATGCGATTGATTGAAGACGCTAGCGAGGTTCACGATGGTGCGCGCTTATTGCACGCAGAGCTGACCGGCGACCTCATCGCAGCCGCGGTGGAGGTGCATCGGCAGCTAGGTCCGGGGTTGCTGGAGTCGGCTTACCAAGCCTGCTTGTGCCATGAACTGGCGCTACGCCGCATTGATTTCAAGACTCAGGTCCCTTTGCCAATCGACTACAAGGGGATCCATTTGGATTGCGCGTACAGGATGGATCTCGTCGTTGGTGGCAAGCTTGCGGTCGAACTGAAGTCCGTGGACAAAATACTTCCCATTCATAATGCGCAGCTTCTTACGTACCTTCGATTGAGCGGCATGCGTGTCGGTCTATTGATTAATTTCAATGTTCCGATGCTACGGCAAGGCATTGTCCGAAAGATCCTTTAATGTTTTCTCCGTGCTCTCCGTGCTCTCCGTGTCCTCCGTGGTGAAACAAGTCTTTGAGCCTCTTTGAAAACAATTCGCCCCACGATGAAGCTATCGACAAGACGCGACCGCTGGCCGATCGCATGCGTCCGCGCAGGCTCGATGAGTTTGTCGGACAAGAACACATCCTCGGCCCGGGCAAGTCGCTGCGAGTGCAGATTGAGCGCGACGATACCGGATCGCTCATCTTCTGGGGACCGCCGGGTGTCGGCAAGACGACTCTGGCCAAGATCATCGCGCGCATGACGCACGCCGACTTCATCGAATTTTCCGCGGTGCTCAGCGGGATCAAAGAGATCAAGCAGGTGATGGCCGACGCGGAGCGGGCGCGGCAGTACGGAACGCGCACCATCGTCTTCGTGGACGAAGTGCATCGCTTCAACAAGGCTCAGCAGGACGCGTTTCTTCCGTATGTCGAAAAGGGCAGCATTCGCCTGATCGGCGCTACCACCGAGAATCCGTCGTTCGAGATCATCTCGGCGCTGCTGTCGCGTACTCGCGTGTACGTGCTGAAGCCGCTTACGGAGGAGCAGATTGTTGGATTGCTGGAACGGGCATTACAAGATGAAGAGCGCGGGTTAGGCGAATTGCATCTTGAGGCGGACGATGCTGCGCTGCGCAAGATTGCTGCGTATTCCAGTGGCGATGCCCGCAGTGCCTACAACGCGCTGGATGTCGCGGCGACGCTGGCGGTTGAGCAGCAAGGCGAGGGAGCACAGCCGCGAATCACCGATGCCATCGTGACCGACGCGCTGCAGAAGCGCGTGTTGATGTACGACAAGGGCGGCGAGGAGCATTACAACCTGATCTCCGCGCTGCACAAAAGCGTGCGTAACAGCGATGCGGACGCGGCGCTGTACTGGCTGGCGCGCATGCTGGAGGCGGGTGAAGACAGGCTGTACGTGGCGCGGCGCGTGGTGCGCATGGCGGTGGAAGACATTGGCCTCGCCGATCCGAATGCTCTCGGGATCACGCTCGCGGCGCGCGATGCATTTGATTTCCTCGGCGTTCCGGAGGGCGACTTGGCGCTGGCGCAAGCGGTCGTCTATCTTTGTGCTGCGCCGAAGTCGAATGCAGTTTACCTGGCCTACGGCACGGTGCAGGAAGACGTGGAGCGAACTGCGCAGGATCCGGTGCCGCTTCATTTGCGCAATGCGCCCACCGGCTTGATGAAGGCGTTTGGCTACGGTGAGGGATATCAGTACGCGCACGATATGGAAGCGAAGGTCGCGGATATGCAATGCCTGCCCGACAATCTGAAGGACCGCGTCTACTACCATCCGACGGACGAGGGCGTCGAGAAGCGCATCAAGGCACGGCTGGAAGAGATCCGGCGGGCGAAGGCAATCTTCACCACCCTTCGGCCGGGCTCAGGGCAGGCTCCGACACGGGGGCACAGAGATCCGGAGAAGAAGTAATCAAGATACTCTGCCTTGGAATCTCCTATTCCGCCAGATGCTTCTTCAGGAATGCCAGAGACCGCTCGCGCGCCAGTTTTGCCGCTTCAGGGTTGTAGGAACTGCGCATGTCGCAGTTGAAGCCGTGGTCGGCGTCGTACCAGAAGATCTCTACGTCCGGATGCGCTGCCTGCACTTTGTCGACTTCGGCTTTGGGAATGTGCTTGTCCAGCTTGCCGAAGTGGAGCATCACCGGGCAGCGTGGAGTTTCCTCGGCGAATTGGCCGATGCGTCCCGCGTAGTAGCCCACCGCTGCGTCAGGATCCAGGCGCGTCGCCGATAACCAGGCCATCGTCCCACCCATGCAATAGCCGATGACGCCGCACTTCTTGTCAGTCGCGTCGCGCAGATATTTCAATGCTGCGGCGATGTCCTTCATGGTGTCTGCCGGATTTAACTGCCTCGCGAGCGCCAGACCCTTCTCCCGGTCTTGACCTTCGTAGCCCAGATCGGCGCCACGTTCAATGCGATCGAAGAGCGCCGGCGCGATGGTGAGGAATCCATCGCGGGCATAGCCGTCGGCTACTGAGCGGATGTGTTGGTTGACTCCGAAAGCTTCCTGGAGGACCACCAACCCGGCAATCGGCGCTGCACTGGGGCGCGCAACGTAGGCTTCCAGTTCATGACCATCGCTGGCCTTCAGATTGGTAGTCTCTTCCGTTTTCATCTTTCGTGGTATCTCCAGCTGGATTGATTATCCGATGCGAAGGACGCAACGATTGTTAAGAAGCGTAATGTCGCGTGGAGTTCTGGATGTCACAAGTGTTCGCCGCCGATGGAACGATGATCAGGAGAATTAGAATCTGAAGGTGTGTTGAGAACCCTGCCGTCCCGGGACTCGGGATCTTTTTCCACCTTACCCAGCACTCCGCTGCGCTCCGTGCTGGGCTAAGTTATTCCGCGCCTGCGGCGCTCGTTTCTTGGACCTCTCACCCTTTTGTCGAAAAGCAAAGTTAGTTCTTATACCCGCCAGAATTCTTCCGCTCTGTGTCGCCGCGTCTTTGTGGTGAAACGTTGCTACGAACGCTTGCGGTGCTCTTTTAAGATGCAGAGGTCCATGATGACGAAGATACCTTGCTGTCGCGCCTTTTCAGCTGCCTGTTCGTGAATTACGCCTTCCTGCATCCAGACCACCGGAGCCTTGATTTGGATGGCCTGCTCGACCACTTCGGGCACGGCGTCGGAGCGGCGAAAGACATTTACGATATCGATCTTCTCCGGTACGTCGAGCAGTGACGCGTACGCCCTTTCACCCTCCCACTCGGTGATGTTGGGATTCACCGGGATGATGCGGTATCCCTGCGACTGCATGTAGTGCGAGACGCCGTAGCTGGGCCGCATGGGAGTATCGGTAAGCCCGACGACAGCGATGGTTCTGGCGGTTTTCAGCAGCTCGGTGATGCGATCAGCTTCGGTGGTGGCCACGCCGCGCTCCTCAGGTGGAAAACCCGATTGTAGCGCGATGTGCACGTTAGCCGAGGATGCCTTAAGGAACCTGTGACCAAGTCGATGCGCAGTCCTTTCGCGGCTCACGCAGTTTGCTGAAAAACCGCAGATCCCTCCACTCCGCTTCGCTGCGGTCGGGATGACAAGTTACGGCAGGCTCCTCCACTCCGCTTCGCTCCGGCCGGGATGACAAACCGCAACGAATCAATGACGCATTAAGCTAGCGTTTGGCTTTCAGCCGCGTCGTGATTCGGCGGGGCGGAGGCAGCGGCGAGGCCAGCAATCCGGAGAGGTGTTCGACCTCGGTGACCACGCGGTCCAGGTCGTCGATCAGCGGCTTCAGGCGATGGGTTACTCCGCCCAGGCGGTATTCCCGCACCAGCGAGCGGTAGTACCAGAGCGTCTTGGCCTTGGGCACGGAAAAGCGCGTGAAAGCGCTCTCGCCGTCATAGCGCAGGTCGCGAAGCACGGCGCGCACGTTGTAGAGCTTGTCGGCGGCGGAGACGAAGCGGGTCTCGGCGTCCTCGTGGCGCACGCGGCGCAGATAGCGGAGCTTGCGGCGGTCCCAGCTTTCTTTCTTCCTGGGATCCTCGGCGTAGGAGTCGGTGCAGCCGTCGACGATCTTGGCCACGCGCGGCCCGAAAATCTGGTCGATGATCTTCAGCATGGGACGTCCGCCGTGATCTTCGACGGCATCGTGCAGCAGCGCGGCGATGGCCATCTCCTCGTCGCCACCGTAGTCGAGCACGATGGAGGCTACGCCCAGCAGATGCGAGAGGTAAGGAATGCCGCTCTTTTTGCGGTCCTGATCGCGATGCACCTGGGCGGCGAACAGCAGCGCGTGATCGAAGCGCGTGGTGAGAGGGATGAACTTGCGATCGGAGGGGCTTTGTCGCCGGGTGGTCATAATTCAAAGCGGGAAGTTTTGCTCGACACAGGATAACAAGCAGCGAGCAATTAGCAACTAGCAATTAGCGCTCAGCATTCAGCACTCAGCACTCAGCTCTGAGAATGAGTTTTCTCTGGCGACAATTTTCTGATATCTCTGTGCCTCTGTGTCGGAGCCTGTCCTGAGCAGAGTCGAGGGATGGTGAATACTTGCTAATGCCCGCAGCCGCAGTCGTCGCAGGCCTCCCCGCGTAATCCCTGCAGACCCTCGCGGGCGATGATGGGTACCATGATGAGGGCGGCGGCGGGATCGGCCCACCACCAGCCAAGCAGCGCGTGCAGCAGCAATCCCAGAAGAAGAATGGCCGAGAGCCAGGCGCAGAAATCGGCCTGTCGCGAGTCGGCACGTAGCGCGCGGCTGCCGAGTTGCGCGGCGATGCGGCGCTTGGCGCGGCCGAGCAGAGGCATCACGATGACAGCCGCTACGGCGATCAGTATGCCGGGGATACTGCGCTCAGGCTGCGCTCTGGTCCAGAGCGCGTGGATGGACTCGATGGTGACGTACGCCGCCAGGAGCAGGAAGCAGATTCCGACCAGCCTGTGTGCGGTGCGCTCGGCGTGTTCTCGACGATTCACGTCATCGTCAGCACGAAACCGCCACAGCAGAATTGCAGCCGACATGGTTTCGATCACTGAATCGAGGCCGAAGCCGATCAGGGCGATGCTGCCTGCCATCAGTCCTGAGACAAGCGCCACCGCGGCTTCGAAGCTGTTCCAGGCGATGGTGAGGTACTCCAGGCGGCGGCCGTGAGTGACGAGAGCGGCGCGGTCGCGAAGGGGTGCGTTCGTCAGACTTGTTTCGGCGGGCTTCATCGCTGAAGGAGAGTATAGGCGGATGCGAGTTCGCTGGGGATGAAAGAGGGGTTGTGGGTCTGCGTGAGAATTTGTGCCGTCCCTGAAGGGACTCGGATTATTTAACACCTCCACCCAGGACTTCGTCCTGGGCTAAACTGAGCCGTCCCGCGTTGCGGGACTGGATTCTTGCCCTTTTAACGTTGGCGCCAACCCGGCGCAGGCGCGACGTCAACGGAAGACGCTAACAAAACCACGACTCTGTAGCTCGAGATAGCGGCCGACGATCCAAGGTAGTTCTCGTCCAGACTCGACAGAACAACCGTTCACAGGCGGAGTGCTGACTGCTGACTGCTTCAATCCAGCCTGACCAGAAACACGCCGCCCTCTTTCACGTGGGTCTTGCCGGCGACCTCCTCGGCTTTGCTTTTGTCGTCGCCTTCGGGGCGGATGCGCACCCATTCGCCCGTGGGGCCGGTGAACTGGATGACGTTTGCGTTTTCGTACCGGTCTTGCAGCTTTTCTTTGAGCTTGCGGGCTTCGCTCTCGCTGTGGAAGGCGCCGATCTGCACGCACCAGCGGCCGCCTTGCAGGATGGGAGCGGGGGCCGACAGGACCTCCAGCTTCACCTCGGCGGTGCCCGGCCGCCAGACATCGACTGCTTTGGCGGCGGCGAGCGAGAGATCGACGATGCGATCTTCGATGAAGGGTCCGCGATCGGTAATGCGCACCATGGCCGTGCGTCCGGTAGTGAGGTTGGTGACCCGCACCATCGAATTCAGCGGCAGGGTGCGATGCGCGGCGGTCATGGCGTTCTCGTCGTAGATCTCGCCGTTGGCGCCACGGCGGTGATGATACGGAGGCCCGTACCAGCTGGCCAATCCGGTCTCGACGTAAATGGGCTTGGAATTATGCGCGCGCGGAGGTGGTTGTTCCGCGGTTGTAGTTTCTGCGGGAGCGGACGGCGTGATGGTTGGCGGCGGAGGTACGGGATGGCTGCGCGCCGTCTTGTGGCCGCCGCAAGCTGCCAGCAGCAGCACCGCGGCGAGGCAGGGGAGCAGGGCGGCCCGCGACGTCAGGGCTTGTTCTGTTTGTTCGAATCCATATGGTCGGCGACCTGCGACAACTTCTCGCTGGCAACGCGCAGCGCATTGGTCGAGTGCTGGCGGATGGCCGGCACCAGCTCGTCGTTGATGTACTTGATCAGAAGCTGGGTTTCGTCCTCGATGCGTCGCGAGGCATCGCCCAGCAAATCGTCGAGCCGCTCCCCAGCCGTCTGGAAGGGACGGCGAGGGTTCTTGTCTTGTTCGGTCACAGCAAGCCACCTTGGTGAGTTGCGGAGAATCGTCAGGCACAGAGATTATGAGATGAAAGGCGGTGGGGGTCAATTGGCGAGTAGGGTGCCGGGGCGTCTGGGACGAGCCGTGACGCCGTTCCGCTCGACTATTTCTCCCCGACATTACCGCGGGCTTACGTCCGCAGCTAACACAAATGTCGCCGCTGCGCGGCTGAGCTGAGTCCCGACGAGAACGTCTGCTCCACCGCCCGATCGTAATTGCGGCTATGACACAAACGTCTGAGCGAAGGCTGCGCGTAGACCTAGGGAAGCTCTGAATAACTTGCCGAACTCGCCGCGGGGGCTAAAGCCCCGTTGATTCTGCGACGCTTG
>JBARGS010000005.1:0-5591 GCA_049798495.1 Candidatus Korobacteraceae bacterium
TATCTCTCCCATCGATCCAAACTTTATCGAACTGCTCACCGGCTACGGCGTCATGGACGAGATCGACATCGTCGCCGTACATGGATTTCCTCTTGACTGGAACCATTGGAAGCTGGAGGACTGGCCGCTCAAGATCGCTGAAGTTCGGGCGGTGACGCGGAAACCGGTATGGGTATCCGAGGCTGGAGCATCGTCGTTCGGAGCCGAGGAGGTGCAAGTCTTCGGCATGAAGCGTACCGCCGCGCTCCTGCTGAAAGAAGTGGATCGCGTGCACTGGTACAGCCTCTATGACTTGCCGGCATCATGGACGGCAACTACGCGCCACAAGGAAGCGGAAGGCAGTTCCTACTACCGCCATTACTACATGGGGCTGTTGCGCGAGGACGGCTCGCCAAAGCTGGCAGCCGAGTGTTTTCCCCGAGGCCTGGGAGTGTGTCAGTGGTTTCACTTCGAGGATCACCGATTGGAAGCGTCAGTCGAATGGTTACGGCGGCTAGGCGTCGAACATCTGCGCACCGGACTCAGTTGGGCAGACTGGTTTCGTCCGAATGCTGAGCAGTGGTTCGACCGGCAGATGAACGCGCTCGACGAGTTCGCCACCACCGTCACGCTCTGTTTTACTCCCGAGCATCTTGGCATCGAGCCACACTACAGCAGTCCGCCGAAGGATCCGCAGGACTTCGCCAAGTTTGCAGACTGGGTGGTCAGACGATACGCGTCTTCCCGCGCCAGCACACTGGAGGGTCGGGCGGATTCTTTTGCTGTGCGAGAGAGTGTCGCGTCAGGTTTCGCAGGAGCAGTCGACGATCTCACCGCGGCGGCGCGATAAGTTGGCGAAACTATGCGTGTATTGCTGACGGCAGACACGGTTGGTGGCGTCTGGACTTACGCGCGCGAGCTTGCAACTGGATTAGCGCGCCGCGGCGTACAAGTGACGCTGGTCAGCTTCGGGCACGTTCCTGAGCCGCGCCAGATGGAGTGGACCGAGGGTTTGCGGAACCTCGACTTCCGTCCCACAGCGTTCCGCCTGGAGTGGATGCAGAATTCGGCTGCTGACATCGCCGAGTCTTCGGCATTTCTGCTGAATGTCATTCGCGAGACTCACCCGGATATCCTTCACCTCAACCAATTTTGCTATGGCGCGCTCGCCGTCGACATACCCAAGATCGTCGTAGCACACAGCGACGTGGTGAGCTGGTGGTGCGCAGTTCACGGCGAGGAGCCGCCGGACACGGACTGGATGCGCTGGTACCGCGACACAGTGCAAAGCGGCTTGGATGGCGCAACCGCAGTCGTCGCGCCCTCGCGCTGGATGCTTTCGCAAGTCGAGAGATTTTACGGTTGGCAGAAACAAACCCGCATCATCTACAACGGATGCAGTCCCCGCTGGTTCAACGCGCACGGTAATAAAGACAACTTTCTCCTCACTGTCGGGAGATTATGGGACCCAGCCAAACAGGTTTCGCTGCTCGCCGGGCTCGATTGCGCCTGGCCGGTTGTGATCGCCGGAGCCACGGAGCATCCTGACGAGGCGTATCGCGGCGAAGCAGGCGAGATTGTCTGTGATGGCACTTTGGAACTGAAGGGCAGCCAGACGCCCGAGCAACTGCGTTCGCTCTTTGCGGGGGCCGCGATCTATGTAGCCACTTCGAAGTACGAACCGTTCGGCCTCGCTCCCGTTGAAGCCGCGCTATCGCGGTGCGCAATCGTTGCCAACGACATCCCCAGCTTCCGCGAGATCTGGGGAGAATCCGCCGTCTATTTCCGCGCTAACGACACGACCAGCTTGCGCGATGTGCTTGCAACCTTGCGCCAAGATCCCCGCCTGCGGCGTCAGTTTGCCGAACTTGCCTATCAGCGCGCGTGCGGGCGCTTCACCGCCCATCTCATGCTGGACGAATACCTAGACCTCTACCAGAGCCTGTGTTCACAGAAGGTGCTGGCAGCATGAGCGAGCGTATCCGGTTTCGCATCTTCGCGCATTCGTGGATATCGGACTGGAACCATGGCAACGCTCACTTTCTGCGCGGCCTGGCGCGCGAGCTTCAGTGCCTGGGACATGAGGTGAAGTGCTACGAGGAGCTGGGGTCGTGGTCACTGACAAATTTGCTGGAGCAGGAAGGCGAAGTCGGGGTGCAGGCGGTCGAACAGTTTCGCCGCGAGTTTCCTGACCTCGATGTACGGTTTTACCAGCAGGACAAAGGGTTGAATGATCTGCTCAGACTGGAGTTGCGTGACGCCGATGTTGTCATCATCCACGAGTGGAACCATCCGGACGTTGCCAATGCGATCCTCGCTCTGAAAGCAGAGTTTGGATTTCGAGCCCTGTTTCATGACACGCATCATCGTGCTCTCACCAATGCGTGCGAGATTTTGCGCTTCAATCTCGCGCTCTTCGATGGCGTGCTGGCGTTTGGAGAGGTAATCACCAGAATATATCTCGACGGCTTCGGAATGCAGCGCGCATGGACGTTTCACGAAGCGGCCGACATTACTCACTTTTATCCGCGCGACGGGACTGCGGACATTGACGTGCTATGGATCGGTAATTGGGGCGACGAAGAACGGAGCCGCGAGCTGATGGAATATCTGGTGCGACCGGTCGCAGAACTGCCCAACTGTAAAGCCGTGGCGTATGGTGTTCGTTTTCCCGATGAAGGTCAGCGCGTTTTGCGGGAAGCAGGTATCGAATATCGCGGCTACCTGCCCAACCTGATGGCTACAAAACTTTACTCGCGCAGTGCGCTTTCATTGCATATACCGCGCCGTCAATACAGCAGCGGCTTGAACGGCATTCCTACCATCCGCGTGTTCGAAGCGCTGGCCTGCGGTTCGCCGCTGATTTGTGCTCCCTGGAACGATGCGGAGCGATTGTTTCGTCCAGGAGAGGACTATCTCGTTGTCAGCTCGGGCGCTGAGATGAAAGATGAAATGCAGCGCCTCCTACACGATGAATCTGCGCGCCGCCAGATCGGCGCCAACGGCAGAGAAACCATCTTGC
Organism: Candidatus Korobacteraceae bacterium; assembly: GCA_049798495.1. Taxonomy (GTDB): domain Bacteria; phylum Acidobacteriota; class Terriglobia; order Terriglobales; family Acidobacteriaceae; genus Bog-257. The sequence goes on from JBARGS010000005.1 coordinate 3,002, forward strand.
GGAGACACACCTGCGCCCACCGCGCACAACAGTTGGTTGACATCTGCGAGGAACTCGCTCGATGAAGGTATTTGTTTTCGGCTCCAGTCTCACTTCGTCCTATTGGAATGGTGCGGCAACTTATTATCGTGGCATTTATAAGAATCTCGCGAACCTGGGATTTGAAATTACTTTCGCCGAACCGGATGCTTACGGCCGGCAGCAGCACCGCGATGCGGGAGATTACTCTTACGCTGAGGTTATCGTCTACGATTCTCCCCGAGAGATACCGGCTCTCATCAGGCAAGCCTGCGAAGCCGATCTGGTTGTAAAGCACAGTGGAGTCGGCGTTGACGATGCGCTGTTGGAAGAACGGGTGTTGGAATGTAAGTCGCCCACAACCCAGGTTGCGTTCTGGGATGTTGACGCTCCTGCCACGCTGGCAAGTGTTGAAGGGAACGTTTTGCATCCGTTTCGTGCGCTAATCCCCGAGTACGACTACATCTTCACCTATGGCGGCGGGCCTCAAGTTGTCGAGCGCTACGAAGAGCTCGGCGCCCGTGTCTGCCATCCGATTTATAACGCGCTCGATCCCGCAACTCACTACCCTGTGCCGCCCGATCCCGAACAGGCGTGCGACTTGCTGTTTATTGGCAATCGTCTACCCGACCGCGAGCGGCGTGTGGAGGATTTCTTTTTTGCTGCTGCGGAGGAGGCGCCGCAATTCAAATTTGCTCTTGGAGGAGAGGGTTGGGGCGACAAGCCACTCCCCGCAAACGTGCGCTGGCTGGGACATGTGGGAACATGTGATCACAACCGCCTGAACTGCTCGGCTCGCATGGTGCTCAACCTCAATCGTGATTCGATGGCCCATGTGGGATTTTCACCGCCAACGCGCATCTTTGAGGGTGCGGGCGCGGGTGCCTGCCTCATCACCGACGTCTGGGAGGGGATTGAAACATTCTTCGAGCCCGGATGCGAAATTCTAGTGGCACACAGTGCGACCGATATCGTGGACTTGCTACGCACCGTGGATCGAAAGTTGGGACGCGAAATCGGTGATGCGATGCGCCGTCGCGCTATGTTGGAACACACCTACACGCTACGAGCCTTGCGGGTACGTGAGATCTTGAGGCAATCCACGCCTGACGTGCTAACCTGGCGCAGTCGAGAACTGGAAAAGACAGCGTAGCAAGCTGAAAAGGCCAGAGTTCGGGTAGAGCGGACCTTTGGAGCCTGCCCTGAGCTGGTCGAAGGGTCGTCAGGAACGTTTTCTATCTTCCAAGCTCGCTTCACGGGCTGCTGGAAAACTCGGGTTTCGGATGCTTTGTGTCAGGGCACGACTTCAGTCGTGCCGATAAGCGGTTTATTTTTATTATTCCGAGCGGGCTTTAGCCCGCGAGGAATGCGAGCATTCACCTTTTCAGGTCTTTCAGAATTTCTCGCGCCGCGTTGGCTCCCGACATGCCGTTCAACCCGGTGCCGGGATGCGCGCCGGAACCGCATAGATAAAGGTTCTGAACCGGGGTGCGGTACTGTGCCCAATCCAACAGCGGGCGCATGGTGAACACCTGATCCAGCGCCAGCTCGCCATGAAAGATGTGTCCCCCGGTCAGACCATATTTTTGTTCCAGGTCTTTGGGTGTGATCACCTCTGCTGCTTCGATCAGCGACGGCATGTCGGGCGCGTATTCAGCAAGAGTATTTACAACTACATCTCGGAGGGCATCCCGCTGCGAATCCCAGTCCGCGCCCCGCAAACTATACGGTGCGTACTGCATATAGATGGACATAACATGCTTACCGGCCGGCGCCAGTGAATTGTCCCACAATGTGGGAATGGTGGCCTCTATGTACGGGTGAGGCGAGAACTCCCCGTACTTGGAGCTGTCGAAAGCATGTTCCAGATAGTCGATCTCGGGTGAAATCTGAATTCTGCCGGAGAGAAGCGTGGCGATATCTCCGCTCACATCCTTAAATGTCGGCAATCCAGCCAGCGCCAGATTTATCTTGGAGACGGTACCGTGCATCCGGTAGTGCTGCAGTCGTTGCAGAAAGCTCGGCTGCAGGTGTTGCGGCTCGACCAAGCCCAGCAGTGTGCGCTTGGGATCAGCGTTGGAAATGATGGTCCGCGCTTCGATCTCGTCGCCATTAGCAAGGATGACTCCGCTCGCCACGCCATCTTTCACCTTGATTCCACCCACCTGAGCGGACGTTCGCACCTCGACTCCGGCTTCAGTCGCTGCCGCTGCCATGGCCGCAGTCAGCGCCCCCATGCCTCCCGCAACGTAGGACGCCGGTCCGGCGAGATTGCTGTCGGAGGCGCTGCGCAGCATCAGCGTCGCACTCGATCCGGCCGACCACGGACCCAGGAAAGTCCCAAAGATGCCTTGGGCCGCAATCGTGCCACGCAGCAGCTCTGTTTCGAACCACTCGGCCATGAGGTCTGCGACTGCCATCGGTCCCCACCGCAGCATGCGGTACAAGTCCTTCTCTCCGAGTCCGCGAACTTTGCGGCCGGTCATCAGCAGTTCCCAAACGTTGTTCGAGGCTGGATCTTCGAGGTCCGGCGGCGTCATCGTCATTATCAGGCCGATGATGTCACCAATGC
>JBARGS010000006.1:0-4088 GCA_049798495.1 Candidatus Korobacteraceae bacterium
GCCTATCGCGCGGGCACAAAGAAGGTCGCCGATCTGCGCCGCAGCTTCCCGGCAGAGAAGGTGCTGCCGGCGATTTATGGCTGCTCCGGGATGGTGGATATCACTACTGTGGATGAGGTACTGAAAGGAGCGCGGTCGGCGGCTTTGTGAGGTGTAAAGGGTGGGTCGCGAATCCTGGATGGTGGATCGTGGGTTCAGCTGCGAAGCAGAAAGAACTTCGAGATTGGTGAAGCCAGGCTATTGTGCAAGAATATCAGCATGAAACGTCCATTTTCGGCGTCGGTCTGGCGGGAGGGAGACTGGTACGTCTCTCAGTGTCTCGAAGTTGATGTGGCCAGCCAGGGTGAGACCGAGGAGGAAGCGCTAGCCAATTTGAGAGAGGCCTTGGAACTGCACTTCGAGCCGCCGCAGGCCACGCGCCCGCCAAAGATCCGAACCATTGAGGTCGAGATTGGGGCGGCTTAGGCCTCTTCCGTTCCGCGAAATCAAACGTCGGCTGGAAGCGGCCGGTTTCGTTGAAACGACACAGAGAGGTAGTCACGTCAAATTCGTGCGTTCCGGGGACGAGGCAATCGATACCGCAATTGTTCCGCGAAAGCACGAGGTCCCGGTAGGGACCTTGCGAAGCATCTTGAGCCAGGCGCACATTGATGCTGATGAATGGGAAGCGCTCGGCAGGTGATAGGCAAAACTCAGCGGTCAAGCGTGACGGTCGGATCTCCTGACACATACTTCTCGCCATTGAAGCGAAAACGCGTGACGACGACCTGCGCAGGAGCTTTCGGCGCCTTCGGATTGTAAGTCCTTTTTGTCAACAAGATATCGTAGTAATCGGAATGAGGGTTTGGCTGCATATCGATGTCCCCATCGTAGACTGAGGAAGAGGCTGCGTTGCTCTCAGGATCGTATTTCGGATCTTCGTTTTCTTCGATCGCAGATGAAAATGCCTTCACGAAGGCCCCACGAATCGGAAGGAAAAGTGCCAGTGACCTTTCGACTGCCCCAGTGGATGCAAATTCTTTTCGGATCCGTAATCCGTAATGCTGCGCACCCACAGGTTGTAACGTAACAGTGGGAGGTTGTCCAAACGTGCCGTATTCGCCCAAATCCAGGGTCGCGACCTCCACGACCCATCCATGTGCGTTCTTGGCAAAAACCGAGGCTCCGAGTAACACCCCGCAGCTATGGCAAGTGAATTCGCCGTTATCTGGAACAGTGAATGGTCTTGCCCAGGTAACCAGCAAGTGCTTCGGAATATGCGACTCCACATATGGTACGTCCAAGAGGACGTAGACATCGACAGTCTTGGGCCAGAAAGCAGGATTCGGATTCTCGCCCTCCAAATTCCAGTGTGCACTCCCAGCGATGGGTTCGTACGAGTCATAGAACAACTCCATAGCCCGCCAAGGTGTGAAAGGCCCTTTCAATTCCAATCCAACGCCCGGTCGCTTTGCGGTTGCTGCAAAAGAAATGAGAGAGGCGGATACGAACGTCAGAAGCAAAATTGAAGATCGCAACATGGAGGAAAAAGTAGCACAAAACTGTCGACGCCGATCATCGAAGCTGTGGGCGAACCGCAGATTCTTCCGCTCGGACTGAAGCCCTCGGTCGGGATGACAATGGAAGGTTTTTCTTAGCTTTGCACCGCCTGTCCCGCTTCCACCGGCTCCAGGTGCGCGGTGAAGTGCCGCAGGAACGGCGCTTCGTAGGTCAGCCGCATCCCCTGGATCTGCTCGCGCCGCCGCCACACCGCAAGGATCACCTCGATCACGTAATCGATATGGCTCTGGGTATAGACGCGGCGGGGAATTGCCAGCCGCACCAGGTCCATCTTTGCCGCCGCGCCGAACATCAGCGAGCCAATCTCGACGGAGCGAATGCCGCCTTCCAGATAAAGCTCAGTCGCGAGCGCCACGCCCGGGAACTCGTCCAGAGGAATGTGCGGCAGGAAGGCACGCGAGTCGAGATAGATCGCGTGCCCGCCCGGGGGCTGCACGATCGGCACTCCCTGCTCCGCAATGTGATTGCCGAGGTAAGCCGTCGAAGCGATGCGATAGCGCAGATAATCTTCTTCCAGCGACTCCTGCACGCCCACGGCGATGGCCTCGAGATCGCGGCCGGCTAGACCGCCGTACGTCGGATACCCCTCGGTGAGAATCAGCAGGTCCTTCTCCTGCGCCGCCAGCACCGCATCGTTGGTGCAGAGAAACCCGCCGATGTTGGCCATGCCATCCTTCTTGGCCGACATAGTGCAGCCGTCGCCCAGCGCGAACATCTCCTGCGCGATCTGCTTGGGCGTCTTCGCGGCATAGCCGTCTTCGCGGAGCTTAATGAAGTAAGAGTTCTCGGCGAAGCGGCAAGCGTCGAAGTAGAGCGGAATGCCGTGCTTGCAGCACACCTCGCTGACCGCGCGCGCATTCGCCATCGAGACCGGCTGCCCTCCGCCGGAGTTGTTGGTAATGGTCAGCATCACCAGTGGAATGCGCTCCCGTCCCACGCGCGTAATGAGCGTTTCCAGCGCCTCGACGTCCATGTTGCCCTTGAAGGGATGCCATGCCGCAGGCTGTCGAGCTTCGGCGATGGGCAGATCGACCGCCTCGGCGCCGACAAACTCGATGTTGGCGCGCGTGGTGTCGAAGTGCGTATTGTTGGGCACTACGTCACCCTGCTTGCAGGCGACGCTGAACAGAATGCGCTCCGCAGCGCGTCCCTGGTGCGTCGGAATCACCTGCTGATATCCAAAGATGTCCTGAATGGAATCGCGAAAGTGATCGAAGCTGCGGCTGCCGGCATAGCTCTCGTCGCCCAGCATGATCGCCGCCCACTGCCGGGTGGACATCGCGCCCGTGCCCGAGTCGGTAAGCAGGTCGATCAGCACGTCGTCGGCGGGAAGCAGAAACAGGTTGTAGTGGGCGGCGCGCAGCAGCGACTCCCGCTCTTCACGCGTGGTCCAGCGGATAGGCTCAACACTCTTGATGCGAAACGGCTCGATCACAGTCTTGGTCAGCATGGAGATTCCTCTGGCGTCACCTCCATGCTGATCTTTTTGGGTTAGAAACGCAGTGACTGCGGTCACACCGCGGGAGTGGGCGCTTCGGACACGTTGCCGGAATCCGCGCGGAGTCTGGCCGCGTGGTTGGCCAGGCGATTGGCTTCGCGGTTGCGTTCACGCGGAATGTGCGCGATGGAAAAATCGATGGCGCGGGCAAGCTTACGGCAAATCCAGTTCAGCGAATGCAGTCGCGGGCTGCGACAGGAATACTCGCCGGTCATCTGCTTGACCACGACCTCGGAATCGGAGTAGACGTGCAGCGTCCTTGCCTTCGCGCCCACCGCATGTTGCAGGGCTTCCAGCAGCGCAACGTATTCGGCGACATTATTGTCCTGATGTCCAATCCATTTGGCGATGCGGACAGTTTCGTCGCCCGCGCCTTCGATCACCACCCCAATGCCCGCCGGACCCGGGTTGCCGTGGGATCCGCCATCGACATAGGCTACAAGATCAGACATTCTACTCCTACGTTAATAAGGTGCGGCAAAACGCGAGATACGTCAAGAAACCAGTGTGGTTCCTCAAAATATTACGAATGCGATGCTTCGTTTCTGTGAAAAAGATGTGAATGGATGTTGGATATTTTCCCCCACGCCAGCGAACCCACTTGCATTCTAATGTTTATCTGCAAAGATTCGCACACAAAAATAACTTGCGATTGCACCAACCTTGGGCATTGACAATTTTCAATCCTGCGGTAGGATCGCATTCGTCGACGGCAGAAAAGGGAAGGCAACTAATAGCGGCCAACCTGAAGTATGCTGAGCGATCGGTTCAGCAGGGCGACCTGCGGCAACCGCCAGACCCGAAAAAACCGACTGCACTGCGAGGTGTCAGCCGGGGTTTGGAACCGCGAAAGCGGTGATCGCATCAAAGGCTGTGACGGTACATGCGTCCACGCCGAGGACTCTCTCGCAGGAGTCGGCGGCTGGAGCATAACCAAAGTCACAGCCTTTTCTATTTCTTCGAGCTATCAGATCGCCTCGCTCCCGCCTTTCGATCTTGGAACCCCATCGGGTAATGCCCTGCAAAGAGC
>JBARGS010000007.1:0-21228 GCA_049798495.1 Candidatus Korobacteraceae bacterium
CACAGGGAGCTCCGAACGGGTAAGCAAACCCTTGAGTTTAGTCCTCGGGAAGCGCGGGAGGCAATGACAGCGGCGGGAAGGTCGCAACTGAATGTCATTCCGGGAAGCAAGCGCTCTTGTGGATCAAGGGGCGGCGCGCCGCTTCGCTGATCACGCAAAAAAAGCCCGCCGAGGCGGCGGGCTGCTGGGGGAGAATGCGGACGAACGGCGGTGCTCCTAGCCGGGACACCACCGGCGTCCGCCAATATGGGTTACAGTCGTTGGCCATAGCCGTAGACCTTCACGTTGAGTCCGGTGACCGATCCTTCGTTGTGGACGACGAAGTCCAGCCGATTGGTTCCTACCACGAAGGGAGCGGTCGTGGCTGAGTACAGGATGTCGTTAGTGCTGCCGACGAACTGTTTGAACCCGTACGTTGTCACCGTACACAAGGCCGGTTGGCTTGCGCCGTTGACATAGACGCAGGCGTCGTTGTCGGCGGCCATGTAGAGCGACAGCTGGAGGCTGGTCGGATCGAGGCAGCAGACTTCGAACTTGGTTTCATAGGTGTAATAGCCTGCGGCGAGGGAACCCGGCTGATTGGTCCCGAAATTCTCGGCAGTAATCCAGCCGTTGCACGTCTGGCTATACTGCGTAACCCAGCCGGGATAGACGGTTGTGCTGTAGGCAAGTCCGCCGGTGAAGGTGGAGCCGTTCGGGTAGATCGACGGAGGCGCCGAAACCAGCAGGTAATGCGTGTCGGCGGAGCCGTCGCAAGGCAGCGCGGTACCACTGTCGTCGACCGCTGTGTCATGCAGGGTATCGATCTTGCGCAGATTGCTCTGCGCCAAAGCTGGCGCCACCGCAAAGGCGAGCAGGGTTAGGAGCACAAGGCAGAACAGGGCACCTTTGGGAACTGCCGGGGCGAAAACGCCGGGGCCCTTCCTTCCATCGTTTCGAGAATATTCCGATTGCGATTTCATGGGACCTCCTTCGGGTCACTGGTTGTGGGCGTCACCTGACTTCTCATGACGCCGGGATGAATGCACTTACTGCATACGCGGTGCTGACGACGATTACGGGTTTACCTTTGCCAGAACCGTCACAATCAGTCCGCTGGGTCCACCGCCAGTGTTTTGCACCACGAAGTCGACTGTGTTGGTGCCGCTGTGGAACAGCGTCGAGCCTGAGATGTTGAACGGCGTGGGCGTGGCATAGCCGTTGGTGGCGCACTGGTTCGTGTTCTGTCCGTTGACCCAGATGCAGGCGTTATCGTCGGCTGCGAATTGCCCCATCAGCTGTACCTTCGTCGGATCGACGCAGTCCACCAGGTAGAAGGTGGTTTCGTAGCGGTAGGTGCCGTTGGGAACATACCCGGGCGAACTGGCGTTGCCATTGTTGAGGGGATCGATCCACTGCAGCGCCGAAGGATTTCCGCTGGGATGCCACCAGAGGGAATGAGGATTCGTGGTGTACGCCAGCCCGCCGGGGAAACCGGAGGTGTACAGCGGAGACGGGCCGGACAGTATCTTGTAGTGGGTGTCGGCGACGCCTACGCCCAACAGGGCGCCGGTATCGTCGACCCCCGTGTTGTACAGCGAGGTAATCGCCGATTGCGCACTGGCAACGGTGGAGGCGAAGGCAATCGCCAGCAGCGCCAGAGCCAGAATTAAGTATCTGCGGTTTTTCATGATGTCTCTCCTTTATCGAAGATCGAAGATCGAAACTGAGCTGTTCCTGCTTTCCTGCGGCGCGAGTCCGCAGGGGCGGCTGCGTCACTGGATAGCGCCGAGAAGCTCGAAGCTCTCCCCACCCGGCGTCGTTCCCGGCGGATTCTGATCCGAGGCCAGCACTCCGTTGCAGGCCACCGGACTACAGTTCTGGTCCCAATAGACCGGGGAATTGGTTTTGTAGGCGGTGTAGACATTGGCGTCGTGCAGGGTGAACCAGACCGAGGTTTTCTGCGACTGGCTCAGCGGGATGTCGGTGTTCAGGCCGGTGACCTGGATGGTCCAGACGGCATAACCGTACTCGTTGAGAAACGCAAAGCCCGGCTGGATCACGGTGCCGCAACTGGCGCAGCCGGCGCCCCGCCCATAGTCGGTTCCGAACTCCGTCGAGCCTAATCCCCAGCTGACGCTTTCCAGGGCGTCGATGTAGTCGGGAATGGTCCACACCGTGAACTCGAAGCCAGTGATGTGAGCCTTGCTCTGACCCGACAACGCCTTCGGCAACTGGATTTCGTTCGTGACGGAGTAGCCATAGTTGATGGTCCAGGCGTCGGTGTAACCATCCTCGGGGAAGTTGCAGAACAGGGCGGACGGATCGCAAGTCTGAACGCCTGTTGGCTGTAAGCCAGCGGGCGGATGGCCGCTAACCGTACCCGCCTGCCGCGCGGAGGGCAGCACGCCGCTTTGCGCCGATGCCGGCGTCGCGGACGCCAGGCAGAGCAGGGCGAGCGCCCACAGGAAAAGGAACGGCGCTATCGGTCGCACGATCCAGGCGTGGGCGCCTACCGGTAACTGGGCGACTCGCGTGTGCTGTCGCGTCATTTGTGTTTTCATATGACCTCCTTGAAATCATGGGTTGGGGCGAGGTCGTTGTAGGGACACACGCCGGGTGTGGCTGCGCCAGACACGGTTGGCTGGCACGGCTTGGGAACGATTCCCCACTGCGCTGGTTGTCAATTGGCCCAGGAACTCTGGATCAGGAAGCGCCAGAGGCGTGCGCTTCCTGGTCCAGGCCGGGATGGTTACCGCCGGTTCGATCGAGGCTGGTCTTCCTCGTCGATCGGCAGTCGGGTCGCCGCCCTGTCCCAGGCCCTTGCTTTACGAAAGCGGTCGGCCGGTTGTGCTCGTTTTCCGCCTTCGTGAGAGCACAATGCGCCGGCTCCGGCAGCCGATCAATACTTGGGTTGTCATTTGGAGGTAAGTTTGAGGTCAGCAGCTATGTGGCTGGTTCCAAGAGGTGTTAGGCGCGACGATCGGTTTCCGGTGAAGGATCGTCGGGCGGCGTGCGAGTGCGCGGGAGCGAATTGCGTGCAGGCTAATGCCTTCTGTTCGCCCCCGATTTCAGTGTGCTTTGTCCGATTCGTCCTCTATCCGCGTCTGGTCCGTGATCCAGTTCACTTCCCAGGTCTTGCCTCCATCGTCCGAGAATGACTGTTCGAAGTGGGGGGAATTGGTGGTGAGGTTGGTCCAGCGAAAGCGAATCAGGATGACTTTGCCGTTGATCCTGTCCTGCGCGAAAAACTCGCCCACGCCATCCTTGAACTCACCGATCTGAGGCGGGTCGAGGGTGCCGGTCTTGCGGTTGGACCAGGAAAGGCTCCACTGGTGAGATTGGGGGTTATACAGACGCAGGGTTAGGCCTTCGATGCGGTTATCTGGGGCCTCGAAAACGACCTGTTCCAGCTCAGCGCCATCCCACACCTTCCGGCAGGTGCCGGTGCCCTCGAAGTCGACCCACTTATTCGAGCCGGTCAAGGGATTCAGGCGGCGCTTCAGGTGAAATTTCCATGAACCGAGAAGGGGATCGAAATCGTGCTGGCCATCGTGTAGCGCCGTCTTCGCTGCGGCTTTTGCTGGGCTAGCTTCCGTCTGTGCCACCAGCCGTGGGGAGTAGCACGTGAGAATCAGAGCACACAGTAAAAAGTACATCCGCGTACGCTCCAATTGGTCCTCCTATTGTGGTTTGGGTGTGGCGTTTTCTTCCCGGGATTGGCTTTTTCAGAAAACGGACCGGATGCAGGTGCAAGTTTACGCCAGGGCGGATTGCTCCGTCCTGGCGGTTACCAAGCGAGGACAAGAATGATTGGGTCTAGCTTACTTGTTGATGTCCTGTTGCTGTTGCAGGCGCTTGACCAGGCCTTCGACCCCGCTCTTGGCGTTGTCGGGAGCGCCTGCCAGCGCCAGCTGCATCTGCTTGGTTGCATCCTGATAGTTGCCGCCGCCCACGGCGATGCGCGCCAACCCAGCGTGCGATAACCAATTGTCGGGATACTTCTGCGCCGCCTGTTTGTAGATGGCGAAGGCCTCTTTCTGTTTGCCCTCACGCTGCAGCTGGCGGCCATATCCGTAGAGTTGAGGGGCCGTGCCGAGAGCCAGCGCTTTGTCGTGCGCCGCCGTCGCTTCCGTCGTCTTGCCCATCGCGTCCAGGATGCGCGACTTGGTCATCTCATTCTCGAAGCGGTCTTCGTTGCCAATGGAATTGTCTTCGTACTTCAGCGCCTCGTCGAGATCGACCTTGTTGTCGACCAGGTAGGTTGCCGCATCATCCCATCCGTCCCAGGTGTACTGCGACAGGCCGCGCAGCTGGTTATGCAGGCTGGCCTCGACTACCTGATTGACGTTGACCGAAACCTTGAAGGGAACGGCGACCTTGTCCCAGCTCATGACCACGACAGCCGAGTCGGGCTGAAGCTGGTCGAAGTCGTAGAGCAGCGCATTGTGCATCTCGGTCGCCTGCGGCTTGACGGTCACGCGCAACGCGTCCTCGCCTTCTTTGTAGCTAAAGCTTCCCCAGGCGCTGTGCATCTTGGAGAAGATGATGGTCCATTCGTTTTCGTTGGGAATCATGTGCAGGCCGTAGACGCCGGCTTCCAGCGGCTTGCCTTCGATCATCACGTCGTTCGGAAAACTGATGATGGTGTTCTCATTTGCGCCCGCACGCCAGACCTGTCCATAGGGAACCAGGCCGCCCCAGATCTTTCGTCCGTTTACCAGCGGGCGGTGATAGGTGATGGTGATGTCGGTGATGCCGATGCGCTGCGCCACCAGAGCCTTTTGGCTGGGACGGGGAAGATCGAGCTGCGTGGATTGCGCAACGCAGAGGCTGGCAAGCAATAAGACGCAGGAGAACAGCGACAGGCAGCGAAGCTTATGCATGTGAGATACCTCATCTTTACGGAGTAGTCTTGAAGCGCGAATCGTGCCCGCAAACACCTTGGTGCGGGCCACCCGGCATCCGGGCGCTTGGACGTGCAGAGAATTCCGCTGGTGAGCGGGAGAGTGACGAATGCGTAACCCCGGAGCATGGGAGCATGTCTGGGCGGGACGGGCAGAGTGAGATCCGCGTGGATCAGCACCTGCGGCGCTGGTCCCCCGCGATCTCGATTGTTGCTCAACAATGCCACGACTTCTCCGGTTTCAATATGCCGTCCCTCCGGACTGGCCCAATGATTCGCATGGGACCCCGCCGTTGAAACGGCAGGCGAAGATATGGCGCGCCTGCGGCGCTCCTCATCGTGGGTCGAGTTTCTGCTTGAGATCGGGACGCCGTGTTAAAGGCGCCATCCAAGGCAGTAGTATAGCCAGACCCGCGATAGACGCTAACGGAAGCGTCGGAGTATAAAAGTAACTTACGCCCCAGCTTTTTAATACGCGACCTGCCATTCCATCTTCCACCGCGGTCTGAGGACCGCACGAGGTTCTAATGTCAACCGTAACGCAGGGCCCCAAGGGCCTCGAAGGCATTACCGCAGCGAACTCCGGCATCTGCTACATCGATGGCGATCAGGGCGTGCTGGCGTATCGCGGCATCGACATCCACGAGCTCGCCGACCACTCCACTTTTGAAGAGGTCTGCTACCTGCTCTGGTTTGGCCGCCTGCCCAGCCGCTCCGAGCTCAACGAGCTGAAGCTGAACCTGGCGCGCGAGCGCAAGCTGGATGCCTCCATCATCAGCCTGCTACGCCAGGCGCCCAAGCACGCGCTGCCCATGGACGTGCTGCGTACCATCATTTCCGCTCTATCCTTTTACGATCCGGAAGAAAAGGTCAACGACCACGAGGCCAACGTTCGTAAGGCGGTTCGCATAACCGCGCAGCTGGCGTACGTGGTCGCCACTTACGATCGCATTCGCAAAGGCAAGGCGCTGGTCGAACCCGACCGCTCGCTCTCCCACGCCGGCAATTTCCTTTACATGCTGAACGGCGAGATTCCCAGCGAGACCGCCGAGCGCGCCTTCGACATCGCGCTCATCCTCCACGCCGACCACGAGCTGAATGCCTCAACCTTCGCCGCCCGCGTGGTGGCGGCCACGCTTAGCGATATGCACTCAGCCGTCACCGCGGCCATCGGCGCGCTCAAGGGACCGCTGCACGGCGGGGCTAACGAAGCCGTCTTTCGCATCCTGGAAGCCATCGACGCCTCGGGCGCCGACCCGGTTGACTACATCAAGGGCATGCTGGCGCAGAAGAAGAAAGTTCCCGGCTTCGGGCATCGCGTCTACCACACCGAAGATCCGCGGGCCACGCACCTGCGCCGCATGTCGCAGAGCCTGGGCGAATCCAGCGGCAACGCCAAGTGGTTCGAGATATCGCGCAAGATCGAGGAATTCATCGTCGCCGACCGCAAGCTCAACGCCAACGTGGATTTCTACTCGGCCTCGACCTATCACACGCTGGGCATCGACATCGATCTGTTCACGCCGGTATTCGCCGTCTCGCGCGTCTCGGGCTGGACGGCGCACGTCATCGAGCAGCTGAATGACAATCGCCTGATCCGCCCGCGCGCCGATTATCATGGGCCGGTCTATCCCAATCACTACGTGGCGATGGAAAAGCGCTAAGGAGCCTCTGATTAACTCACGGTTTTGAAAGGGCATGGCTTCAGCCGTGCCGCAAGCATCGCAGAATCAACGGGGCTTTTAAGCCCCCGCGGCAGGTTCGGCAAGTTATTCAGAGCTTCCCTTAAGACTCGGCAGCGATGGCGAGTGTTTTGCGCGAGCGGGCCGTTTCCATTTTGGATCAACTCGCGCAATAAATGGCACCTTACGGCCATATAATGGCGGTTTCAAGTCAGCGAGCCCATCTGGTGAAAGTGCCGTCGCGCAGAGTGGTCCTTGATGGCGTTCAGAGGCCGCTACGCGCTCGTGACGAGCACCAGGCACCCTCAGATGTGCTTTTCTCATTCGTAGGGCTAGAATCGCCGCTGAGGCACAAATATGCAGAATTCTCGTTTCGGGAATCTTTTGGACTATAGCACTTTAAGGCCCGTGTGCATGCGAGCATACATCCGCCGTCCAAGCTGACCATGTTCCCACCGTCATGACCCGCCTCTCCGGCCAGTTCGCCGACGGGCCGACCGAACTAAGGCCTCTGGGGTCTTCCCCCGATACAGCCAGCTCTGCTTTTTCCCTACCATGAAGCAAGTCCGTTCCCATGGGCGTGAGGTTACCTGCGTTTTGAAGTTGTTCCTATTTCCACTGATGGCCGGCGCGATGCTGGCCGCGCAAACGCCGACTCCCCCACTGAAGCCAGATTCGGCGAAGGCCGCCACATCCACCAAACAGGAGACACGCCAGAAGTTCGTTCTGGATGTAGTCCACTCTGCGGTGTCGCTGCCGCAGCCTGATCCGCAGGATCGCCTGCGCGTGCTGTACGCCGCGGCGAACGTCGTCGCACCCATCGACAACAAGATGGCGCAGCAGTTCGCCAAAGAAGGAACTGCTATCGAGACCAAGCTGGTGGCGGAAGGCCAGCGGCCGGCGGTTTCCATGCTGGCCGGTGGCCACGTCGATTGCGCCTCCGCACTGACTTATGTGCAGACGATTCCGCCCTCGGCGGTGCTCGATGCCGAGCAGTCTCTGCTGGGCGCGATCACATTGTGCCCCGCGCAAGTCAACGAGGCCGCCAAGCGCAAACTCGAAGCTGGACTGGAGCAGGGAACGGTGGCCGCGCGCCCGATCCTGGCGCTGATGGATGCAACGGGCATGAAGACAGCATGGTCGCAATCGATGTTCAGCAAGCTGTTCGCCTCGCTGCCGGCCGATGCGACTCCGCTGATGAATGACGCCCCGAACTATGCTGCGATGTTTGCCCGCGCCGCGCCGGCCATGGAGAAGGATTCGGTGAAGGCGGCGGGCGCGAAGTTTCTGCTGTGGCTGGCGAAGCTTCCCGACTCGCCGCAACGCAACGTCGCTGTGAATCTCGCGACCGGCACGCTAACCGACGTGCTCGGCAATGACGGTTATCAGGAGCTGCTGCGCTCCGACGTCTTGCTTCAGCAGATCGCGAGCACCGCCGGGCAGAACGCGACCGTTCCGGCTCCCGAGGAAGAGAGCGTTTCCGTACTACAGGCGATGTCGAACACCAGCGATCGCACCGACGCCCTGAACGCTATGTCGCCGTCGATGCGTGCGCGCCAGGCGGCAGCCAGCGGCTTCGCCAGCGGAACGTCGGGCGACCGCAAGATGGCCGATCACTACTTCGACATCGCGTTCTCGTCAGTCGATGAAGTGTGGTCGGATCGCGCTACTTCGAAGATCGATGCGCCGGAAGTGGTCGAAGAGGTGAGCGAGGCGGCTGCTCAGGTCGATCCCGTCGCCGCGTTGAAGCGATCGGAGCGATTGCAGGACCCGTCGGCCGAGGCGATCAGCATGCTGGCGGTGGCGCGCGTGATGGTGGGCAAGCAGTAGAAGAGCGCGCCGCAACAACCCTTCAACGATTCACGATCCACGATTCACGATCCACTTAAGCCCCAGGCGTCTGGCAGTGCGGCGCATCACACCCGCGCTGCCGCACTTTCATTACAATATCTCCATGGACTCCTTCATCATTGCAGGCAGGCAGTTTCGCTCGCGGCTGATCGTGGGCACGGGCAAGTACAAGTCGGGTCAGGAGACGGCGCGCGCCATCGCCGCCAGCGGAGCGGAGATGGTCACCGTCGCGGTGCGCCGCGTCAACCTTGACCGCAGCAAAGAGTCGCTGCTCGACTTCATCGATCCGCAACAATATTTCCTGCTGCCCAACACCGCCGGCTGCTACACCGCCGACGAAGCTATTCGCACCGCGCGGCTGGGACGCGAGGTCGGCTTGTCCGATTGGGTGAAGGTCGAGGTCATCGGCGATCAGCAGACGCTGTTTCCCGACGTGCAGGCCACCATCGAGGCCACGCGTGTGCTGGTGAAGGAAGGCTTCACCGTACTGCCTTACACATCTGACGATGTGGTCGTGGCTAAGCGGCTGGTCGACGCCGGCGCCGCCGCGGTAATGCCGCTGGGCGCGCCTATCGGCAGCGGCCTGGGCATTCAGAACCAGCCAAGCATTCGCATCCTGCGCGAGATCATCACCGACGTGCCGCTGATCGTCGACGCGGGCGTCGGCACTGCCTCGGATGCGGCGATTGCGATGGAGTTGGGCGTGGATGGCGTGCTGATGAATACCGGCATCGCCGGGGCGCAGGATCCGGTGCTGATGGCCGAAGCCATGAAGAACGCGGTGACCGCCGGCCGCCAGGCCTATCTCGCCGGACGCATGCCGCGGAAGCTCTACGCGACGGCGAGCTCGCCGCTGGAAGGTGTGGTGCGGTAAGGCAGGCTCAGGTGGAACTGGCCTTGTAGGCCAGCGTCAGGCGTTTGTTCTCGGTTTCGAGCCAGCTTCACAGGCTGCTAAAAAACTCGGGTTTCGGACGCTTTGTGTCAGGGCACGACTTCAGTCGTGCCGATAAGGGCGTCTATTTTTATCATTCCAGGCGAGCTTCAGCCCGCGAGGAATCTGCCCTGCCGAGTTTTTTAGCAGCCTGTTTGGCCGGCGGTGAGGTTCTTGGTAGCGACGTCTCTGAGCGCGCGGTCGACTTCGCCGAGGAAGTTGGCTTATCGTCTGCGGCGGAAATCAACAGCAGGTCCCTCGTCGGCCTTCAAGGCCTCCTCGGGATGACAAAAATAAATGACTTGTGCCGGCACAGCTGAAGCTGTGCCCTTTCAAATCGGCCTTGCAGCGACTTTTTCAGCAGCCCAGACAGACGCGCCTTATCCTGCGCGCTTACGAGCGGAAGAAATCCTTCACCGCCTGCCACATCACCTGACCGCCAACATCGGCGATCGACTTGGTGAGCGGAATATCTTTGGGACAGACCTCCACGCAATTCTGCGCGTAGCCGCACTCCTGAATTCCGCCGTCGCCCATCAGCGCCTGCAGACGATCGACCTTCAGTCCTTTGCCCGTAGGATGGGCGTTGAACAGCCGCACCTGCGAGATGGTCGCGGCGCCGACGAAACCGGTGTTCTCGTTGAATTGCGGACACGCTTCCATGCAGCAGCAGCACGAGATGCAGCGCGACAGCGGATACGATTGCTCCTGCTCCTCCGCCGACTGGCGCAGGCCCGGACCCAGGTCGTACGTCCCATCCATTGGCACCCAGGCCTTTACCTTCTTGAGGTTCTCGAAGAGCACGCTGCGATCGACCGACAGGTCGCGCACGACCGGGAATTTGGAGAACGGCTCCAGGGTAATCGGCTGCTTCAGGTTGTCGATCAGCGACGAGCAAGCCATTTTGGCCTGGCCGTTGATCAGCATCGCGCAGGAGCCGCAAATCTCTTCCAGGCAACTGGAGTCGTAGGTGACCGGCGTGGTGGGCTTGCCCTGGCGCGTCACCGGATTCGCCGCGATGTCCATCAGCGAAGAGGTGATGTTCATGCCGGGACGGTACGCAATTTCGAATTCCTCCCAGTACGGCTTCGATTCGGGAGTGTCCTGACGTTTGATCTTTATGATTACGGTTTTATTCGCCATTGTCGTTAATCAGCTGTCAGCTCTCAGTTATCAGCCCTCAGCCCTCAGCAAAATCATCTCGGTCCCCTAATCGAGGTGTCATCCCGACCGAGGACTTCAGTCCGAGTGGAGGGACCTGCTGTGTCGCCTTTACGGGACTCGCAACTACTTCAACGCCAACCCAGCGCTGAAGCGCTGGGCTAAGCTCTTTTGTCCCGCTTTGCGGGACTCGATTCTTGCCCTCCAGACACCGTCGGCAAGAACACGATGCAACTCACGGTTCGGGCCAAGCTGAAAGCTGACGGCTGATGGCTGACAACTGCCTTACGTCGCCGCGTCATACCTTCTCGGCCGCGGCTTGATCAGCGACGTGTCCACCGGCTCAAACTCGAAGCGCGGCTCGTCGGCGTCGGCGGCGAAATATGCCTTCGTCGTCTTCAACCAGTTGGCGTCATCGCGCTCGGGGAAGTCCGGCTTGTAGTGCGCGCCGCGCGACTCATCCCGCATGGCCGCTCCCTGCGTCACCACGCGCGCCAGTTGCAGCATGTTGTACAGCTGCCGCGTGAAGACGAACGACGTGTTCGCCCACATCGAGCGGTCGCTCAGGTTCACGTTCCGGTAGCGCTCCAGCAGTTCGACCAGCTTGACGTCGGTGTCCTGCAAATTCTTGTTGTAGCGAATAACGGTGACGTTCTTGGTCATCACATCGCCCAGCTCGCGCCACAGCAGAAACGGGTTCTCCGTGCCGTTGTTGCTCATCAGGCGGGCGTTGATTTCTTCCTGCCGCTTGCGTTCGGAGTCGAAGACGTGCTGCCCAGGATGTTTGCCGCTCTTGATCACGTTGTGTGCGTACTTGACGGCGTGCGGCCCGGAAATAAATCCGCCGTAGATACACGAGACCAGCGAGTTCGCGCCCAGGCGGTTGGCGCCGTGAATCGAGTAGTCGCACTCGCCCGCGGCGTAGAGACCTTCAATGTTCGTGCGCTGGTCGAAGTCGACCCACAAGCCGCCCATGGTGTAGTGCATACCGGGGAAGATCTTCATTGGCACATCGCGCGGATCGTCGCCCACAAACTTTTCGTAGATTTCGAGAATGCCTTCCAGCTTGCGGTCGAGAGTCTTGCGATCGATGTGCGTCAGGTCGAGGTAGACCATCGGCTGGCCATCGATGCCGAGGTGGTGTTCGTAAACCACTTTGTGAATGGCGCGGGTGGCGATATCGCGCGGCACCAGGTTGCCGTACTTGGGATACCACTCTTCCAGGAAGTACCAGCGCTCGCCTTCGGGAATGCTCTTGGGATCGCGTTTGTCGCCCGGCTGCTTGGGCACCCAGACGCGTCCGCCCTCGCCGCGCGCCGACTCCGACATCAGGCGTAACTTGTCTTCGCCCGGGATGCACGTAGGGTGTACCTGAATGAACTCACCATTAGCGTAGAACGCGCCCTGCTGGTAGAGCGCCGACTGCGCCGATCCGGTGCAGACCACCGAGTTGGTCGACTTGCCGAAGATGGCTCCGATACCGCCGGTCGCCATGATGACGGCTTCCGCCGGAAAGGTGTGCACCGCCATGCTGCGCAGATCCATCGCGCAGATACCGTGGCAAACGCGCTGATCGTCGATGACGCCGGAGAGAAATTCCCAGGCTTCGTACTTGGTGACCTTGCCTTCGGCTTCGTAGCGCCGCACCTGCTCGTCCAGCGCGTACAGCAATTGCTGGCCGGTGGTGGCGCCGGCGAACGCAGTGCGGTTGTAGAGCGTGCCGCCGAAGCGGCGGAAGTCCAGCAGCCCTTCCGGGGTGCGGTTGAACGGAACGCCCATGCGATCGAGCAGATCGATGATGCCGGGCGCCATCTCGCACATAACCTTCACCGGTGGCTGGTTCGCAAGGAAGTCGCCGCCGTAGATGGTGTCGTCGAAGTGGATCCAGGTGGAGTCGCCTTCGCCCTTAAGGTTCTTGGCGGCGTTGATGCCGCCCTGGGCGCAAACCGAGTGCGAGCGCTTGACCGGAACGATGGAGAACAGGTCGACGTGACCGCCCATCTCGGCGATCTTGATAGTGGCTGCCAGTCCCGCCAGCCCGCCACCGACAACGATAATCGTAGGATGTGCCATATAAAGTCTTATTCATCATGAGCGGCCCGCCGCCATCGGCGATTCGCTCCGTGAGCTTTGTATCAGGGCACGACTTTAGTCGTGCCGATAAGCCTCTTATTTCTTGTTATTCCGAGCGGGCTTCAGCCCGCGAGGAATCTGCTTTTCAGGCTTGTTCAGCAGCCATTTCAGTCGTGCGGTCCGCTCGGCTGAGGACAGGGGCTAAAGCCCCATTCCAATTACCAACTGTTTTGCGGCACGGCTGAAGCCGTGCCCTGATACAAACCCGTTTCGCAATCATCAGCGGCCGGGCGTCCGTTGCAGCCTTATTTTTCGTTCGCATAGCAATTGGATGCCGCATAGTGCTAATCGTGCTCGACCCAGGGAACCTGGCTGGCCGGCGTGCTGACAAAGCCGCTGATGCTCCAAATGCCAATGCCCACCAGAGCGATTGCCAGCGCCAGACAGACGAACCCGAACTTGCGTCGCGCCTTCTCGCCGACGGTTATCCCCCACTTCGCGGCGAACAGCCACACGCCATACGAGAAGTGCCACGACGCGGCGACGATGCCGATCACGTAGATCGCCACTGTCCACGGATTCTGGAAGTCGAACCACACCTTCGAGAACGCATTGTTATATCCGCCGCCCATCAGGTGCACGCCGGTAAAGCGCATGTCGATGACGTGGTACGCGATGTAGATGAGGGCGATGATGCCGGTCCAGCGCTGCGAGGTGTAGAGCCAATTCCCGGTCCAGGGATACTCGCTTACGTTCGACTCGCCGCGCCACCAGATGTAGAGGCCATACAGAGCGTGATAGAGCAGCGGTATAAAAATGAAGACCCACTCCAGCACATGCACGAAGGGCAGGCTGGTGAGAAACTTCACCTGGTCGTTGTAGGCCTGGACGCCATTGGCCGACTCCGAGTTGGAGATGAAGTGCTCGATGAGGAAAGCGCCAATGGGTACGATGCCGGAGAGCGAATGCAGGCGACGCAACAGGAACGACGTGCCCTGTCCGGCGCGAAGAGGCGCTACACCTTTTTTGATGCGGGCGGTACTAGTATCGATCGGACTGGCTGAGGAAGCCACGAAGCCAACTCCTTATGAGCGCGGAGCGTATAAGCAAACATTCCATTATCAAGTTCGCCGAGAACGCAAGTCAACAAACCTGCCGGTATTTGACCATTCGACGAGGGCGCAGGAGGCGGACGAAACTCCAGCGGAAAACGAGGTTCAGCATAACGGCTCGACCGGCCAAGTGCCTGTGACGTGCGTCACAGGCCCGCATGATTTCGGAACAACCTAACATTTATAGTGTCTCTACCTGATGCTGATTCGCGAAAATTTTGCTCTGGCTCCGCTCACCACGCTGGGTGTCGGCGGACCGGCGCGCTACTTGGCCGAGGCCCGCACCGAAGCCGAGGTCGTGGAGGCAGTCCAGTTTGCGCGCTCACACGAGCTGCCGCTGTTCGTGCTCGGCGGCGGCAGCAACATCGTCGTTGCCGATGTGGGCTTTTCCGGGCTGGTGTTGAAGATCGGCATCGAGGATGTCTCGCGCCGTAGAGAATCACGAGATAGCGTGGTCTTTGACGTCGGCGCGGGACACGACTGGGACGCATTGGTGGCCCAAACGGTCGAGGCGGGTTGCGCCGGGCTGGAATGTCTCAGCGGCATCCCCGGCAGCGTCGGCGGCACGCCGGTGCAGAACGTCGGCGCCTATGGTCAGGAAGTTTCGCAGACGATCCAGGATGTGCGCGTCCTCGACCTGCGAACCATGCAGATTCCGACGCTCGCCAACGGCGATTGCGGTTTCGCCTATCGCTCCAGCATCTTCAACACCAGCCAGCGCGGAAGATACATCATTCTGCGCGTGACATTCCTCATGCGGCAAGGTGGCAAGCCGAGTCTGCACTATACCGACCTTCAGAGTTTCTTCGCCGATCGTTCCCATTCCAATGAGCCGTCGCTCAGCGAAGTGCGCGCGGCGGTGCGCGAGATCCGCCATCGCAAGGCGATGCTGATCGTGCCCGGCGACGAAGATGCCCGTAGCGCGGGATCGTTCTTCAAGAATCCGGTGGTGGATCAGAGGTTCTTCCACGATTTGTCCGAGAGGCTGACGCAGAAAGGGCTGCAACTGCCGAGCTACCCGGCTGTCGACGGTTTTCGCAAGTTGCCGGCAGCGTGGCTGTTGGAGCACGCGGGATTCACCAAAGGCTACGTGAAAGGGAGAGCGGGAATCTCCCGCCGCCATGCGCTGGCGATCATCAATCGCGGCGGCGCCACCGCAACCGACATCATCGCCCTGAAAGATGAGATTCAAGCGCGCGTGCAGAGTGAGTTCGGCATCGAGTTACAACCGGAGCCGGTCTTCGTGGGATTCTGAGCGGGCGCGCCTCGGCATCTTGATTTGTCATCCCGAGCGTAGCCGAGGGATCTGCGGTTCCGTGGAGGAGCGACAAAACAGGCGGATTCAGCGCACCGGGCGCAAGATCAGTCGCTATGGAGTTGATCTTGCCACTAACGGCGAACCGCAGAGCCCTCCGCTCCGCTTCGCTCCGGTCGGGATGACAAGGACAAAAGACAGCGCTTCTCTCGCAGTGTGTAAAGCTGGGCCTGATACGAAGCGCCATCCGGCAGATTAGCTCGCAGCTCGGGGCTCGTAGCTAACTGCTAGTTGCCAATTGCTAATTGCTTCTCATGCCACTCGGTCGCCTGCTCATACGCATGTGCCAGGCGCAGCGTCGTCGCATCCGCACCCGGCCGGCTGGAGATCTGCATCCCCACCGGCAGCCCATCTGTCGTGAATCCGCACGGGACCGACGTACTCGGCCAATACAGCGAACTGAAGGGCGCCGTGTTGCGCAGCAGATATTTCATCTCGAAGGGACGCACGTCGGGGATCGCCAGCGCCTCCAGATCCGCAAGCTTGGGCGCGGGGGCCGGAGTCGTCGGCGTGATGACCACATCGACGGTCTCGAAGACGCGCTCGGCATTCGCGCGAAACTCCGCCAGCCGCCGCCGCTCGCGAATATAAGCGGTTGCGCCGATCCCGGCGCACTTCTGCACGCGATAAAGAGTGCGCGGATCGTACAGCTCCGGCGTCTTCGTAAACATGGCTTCGTGGTACTCGAAAATCTCGGCGTCGAAGATGGTGCGGAAGGCGTCCTGCGGCACTTCCACCTCGCGCACCTGCGTAACCAATTTGCGGATCACATCTTCCGCCTGTGTCATGCAGGCAGCCACATCCGGATGAAGATCGTCGAAGAAGCTTTTGCGCGCGATGCCAACTCGCAATGCCGAGACATCTTTGCGCAGCGACGAAGCATAGTTCGTCGAAGCTGTCAGGATATCGATGACGGTCGCAACATCCTCTACGGTCCTCGCCATCGGCCCCGCGGTGTCGAACGAAGTGCAGAGCGGTACTACTCCCTTCATACTCGTCAAGCCTTCGCTCGGGCGATGTCCCACAATGCCGCACAGTGCGCTGGGGCAGCGAATCGAGCCTGAGGTGTCGGTTCCCATCGCCGCGACGCACAGCCCGGCGGCGACCGCAGCGCCCGCACCCGACGACGATCCGCCGCTGATGCGCTCCGTGTTCCAGGGATTTCTCGTCGGGCCGAAGGCGCTGACCACCCCGCTCATCCCAAATGCGAATTCGTGCAGATTGAGCTTGCCGAGGATTACCGCGCCTGCCTGCTTCAGCCGCCGCACGACCTCGGCATCTTCCGTGGGGATGCGATCGCGATACTGATTACTGGCGGCGGTGGTCCGCACACCCGCCGTGTCGAAAAGATCTTTCAACCCGATGGGGATGCCTTGCAGCGGTCCGCGATCGTTGCCCGCCATCACTTCGGCCTCGGCGCGTTTCGCATCGTCCAGTGCGCTTTGCGCCATCACGGTGATGAAAGCATTCAGAAGAGGATTAAGCCTCTCGATGCGGGCGAGGCATTCACGCGTGAGTTCAAGGGGAGAAAGTTTGCGGGTGCGAATCTGTTCGGCGGCTTCAATAAGGGTCAGCACGGAGAAAATGGTAGCACTCGAAATCGCCGCGCAGATGCGATGCCCAGTATCAGTGTCGGAAATTCCTTACTCTTGTCATCCCGAGGAGGCCTTCAGAGACTGTGTCGCAACCCAGTGTCGCCGCTGCGCGGCTCTCTGTTTATCCCACTTGCCCGCGGGCTTACGCCCGCGGCTAACACAAATGTCGCCGCTGCGCGGCTGGTTGCCTTGCGATTCATACCGTTGGTCCCACTGAAAAATCCGTGTTCCGGTTGCGACACAGTCTCTTCAGGCCGACGAGAGCCTGCCCTGAGCTTGCCGAAGGGGATCTGCCTTTCGACTTTCGGCAGCCGCTTGAGCCGTGCCCTTCCACCATACTGCGCGCCTGAAGGTGTGCTCCACGCTACGCACGCTTCACTTTCTTCTGGCATTTACCGCAGACGCCATAGATCTGAAACGTA
Organism: Candidatus Korobacteraceae bacterium; assembly: GCA_049798495.1. Taxonomy (GTDB): domain Bacteria; phylum Acidobacteriota; class Terriglobia; order Terriglobales; family Acidobacteriaceae; genus Bog-257. Next base: position 17,028 of record JBARGS010000007.1, read on the forward strand.
TGCCGGGTGGGAAGATACTTGTTCTTGCGGCCGACTTCCTGCTCGATGCGCTCGATGTCGGCGGAGAAGAACTCCACCGAGCTGCCGCACTCGGTGCAGACCATGTGGTGATGATTGCGCCGCTGATACTGATGTTCGTAGCGCGCCACGCCGTCGTTGAAGGCCACTTCGCTGGCCAACCCGGATTCGGCCAGCAGCTTCAGCGTGCGATAGACGGTGGTGAAGCCGATGCGCGCGTCCTGCTTCTTCACCAGCCGGTACAGCTCGTCGGTAGAAAGATGGTCGCGGGTGTCGAGAAACGTGCGCAGGATGGTGTCGCGCTGGCCGGTGTGCTTCAGCCCTACGCGCTTCAGGTGGACGTGGAAGACCTCCTCCGCCTCGCGCACCATCTGGCGCGAGATCGTCGGCTGATCGTCAACGCGTTTTCGCAGCAGAGGCACGCTGCTTCCACTCCCCAAGATACTTGCGTCGAACGTTGCAAGTTAGTTGACACCAGCATAACACCAGCGGGAAAGCGCTCCCCCTTCGGTGGAGAGCGTACCTGCGGCTACGGCGTTTCCAACAACAGAACTGCAACAAAAAGGCCCTCCCTTGGGGAAGGCCTCTGCTTTGGGTTTCGATTGACTATTACCGCTCCGGAATTCGCACCTTGGCATCCGCGCGCTTGTCCAGATGAATCGTCTCGATGAACCGCACCTTGCCCTTGCTCAGCTTCATCACCAGCGAGGTGGTGCGCGCGCCGTCGCCGAAGAAGCGTACGCCGCGAAGCAGCGATCCCTCGGTCACGCCCGTGGCCGCAAAAATAATGTTCTTGCCCGGCGCCAGCTCGTCGGCAGTGTAGATGCGCTTGGGGTCGTCGATGCCCATGTCCTTCATGCGCTCGCCCTGCTCCGGCGTGTAGCCCACCAGCCGTCCGACCATGTAGCCATTCAGGCAGCGAATGGCGGCCGCGGTGATCACGCCTTCGGGCGCGCCGCCGCTGCCCATCACCGCATGTACGCCCGATCCCAGCATGGCGGCCGCCACGCCCGGAGAGAGATCGCCATCCGAGATGAGCCGGATGCGTGCGCCGGCTTTGCGGACTTCGTTGATCAGCTTTTCGTGACGCGGCCGGTCGAGAATGATAATGACCAGGTCCTCCACCCGGCGATCAAGCACCTTGGCGATGACATGCAGGTTATGCGAGACAGGCGCTTCCAGATCGACCACGCCCTTGCACGAGGGGCCAACAACGATCTTCTCCATGTAGCAGTCGGGAGCGTGCAGCAAGCCGCCCTTTTCCGACGCAGCCAGCACGGTGATGGCGCCCGGAGATCCGGTGGCGCACAGATTGGTGCCTTCCAGCGGATCGACAGCGATGTCAACAGCGGGATAGTGTCCGCCATCCTGCTTGCCCACCTTCTCGCCGATGTAGAGCATGGGCGCTTCGTCGCGCTCGCCTTCACCGATGACGATGGTCCCGTCCATCGGCACCGAATCCATCACGCCGCGCATGGCCTCGGTCGCCATCTGGTCGGCGTGTTTGCGGTCGCCTTGGCCCATTGTCTTGGCGGAGGCGATAGCGGCTTCTTCGACAACGCGCAGGAACTCCAGCGCCAGGTCGGTTTCAAAATTCGCTGTCGGAGAGTGAGTGATTTCCGGTTCTTCTTGAACTTTGGTAGCCATGTGGCCTCCCGTTGATGTGTGCGGCTCGCGGCGCCGGAGGAATACGATGCTGCCTGCGCAAACCGCCGAAGCATTACGTATGTAATAAGACGAAAGCAGGGAAGCGCTAAGAATCCCGGCTATCCGGCACAAGGGGCAAGGATAACGCTAGCCGTTACGTCTTTCCACCGAATTTTCGAAGTTGATTGTTGTCATCGCCCTCGCAAAGCTGAGAATTCCGCTCTACGACAGTTCCAGGGCACGCTTAACGGCTGCTTCGACCTTCTCCATGCTGTCGGTTCGAAGTCTTCCCAAAGGGGGATAAAGAACTGTTTCTTTTTGGATGGTCGTCGGCTGGTCGCATTTTGCCCAGGAATCGCGGTTCAGTCCGCCATCCCCGGCGTGAAGCTGGACACGGAGGGAAAATGCTTTGTGCTCAACCGTAGAGATCGGTAGTACACAGATGTCCAGGGAGTGAGCGTTAAGGGCATCGCTGGAGAGAACCAGTGCGGGCCGCTGCTTATGGAGATCGATGAGGCAAACCTCACCGCGTCGCGGATACCAGCCAGACGGCTTAGGGCCACGGCGCCATGCCATCATTCACGCTCCCAGGAGCGCAAGCTCGCTTCCCGGAAATCCCTTCGTTCCTCACGATCGTCCGCTGCACCGGCAAAAAAATCCGCCGCTTCCGCGTAGAGAGCAGCTTTGCGTTCCATATCGAGGGCATAAGTTAAGAGCTGATTTACTCGCTCGCTGGCGGAAACACCCCTCCGCGTGCGCTCCACTTCCGAAAGTAGCTTAGGGTCGAGCGAGAAAGAGCGTGTTTTTCGGAGGGCTGCTCGCGTCTGTTTTGACATAAATACCATTATCTTTTCTATTAGAAATCCTGTCAATTTTGCGAGGCGAACATGGGCAAATTGTCGTCACAACTGCCCTCAAAACGCCGCGTGCCCGGTGATGTGTTCCCCGATAATCAGCGTGTGGATGTCGTGCGTGCCCTCATACGTCTTCACAGACTCCAGATTCGCCATGTGGCGGAAGATGGGATACTCGTCGGCGATGCCGTTGCCGCCGAGAATGTCGCGGCCCATGCGGGCGCACTCCAGCGCCATCCAGACGTTGTTGCGCTTGGCCATCGAGATGTGCCAGGGCTTGGCCTTGCCCGCGTCCTTCAACCGGCCCACCTGTAGCGCCAGCAGCTGCGCCTTGGTGATCTCGCTGATCATCCACACCAGCTTCTCCTGCACCAGTTGGTGCGAGGCGATCGGCTGATCGCGAAACTGCTTGCGGAACTGCGAGTACTGCAGCGCGCAGTCGTAGCAAGCCATCGCCGCGCCCATCGCTCCCCAGGCAATGCCATAGCGTGCCTGGTTCAGGCAGCTCAACGGTGACTTCAACCCACCTGACTGAGGGAGCAGGTTTTCTGCAGGGATACGGACATCCTGCAAAGAAAGACTTGAAGTTACGGAAGCCCGCAGCGACCACTTGCCGTGAACGTCGGCAGCCTTGAACCCGGGACGGTCGGTCTCCACGATAAAGCCGCGAATCAGGTTGTCCTCGTTCTCGACTTTGGCCCAGATGATGGCGATGTCGGCAATCGACCCGGAGGTGATCCACATCTTCTCGCCGTTGAGAACGTACTCGTCGCCGTCCTTACGCGCGCGCGTCCGCATCGAGGCGGGGTTCGAGCCAGAGTCGGGTTCGGTCAGCCCGAAGCACCCGAGAATTTCTCCCAGCGCCATCTTGGGCAGGTACTTCTGCTTCTGCTCCTCCGAGCCGAAGGCGTAGATGGGGTACATGCACAGCCCCGACTGCACGCTGACGAACGAGCGCACGCCGCTGTCGCCGCGCTCCAGCTCCTGCGTCATCAGCCCGTACTCCACGCTCGACATGCCAGCGCAACCGTAGCCCTTCAAGCTGGCGCCGTAAAAGCCCAGCTCGCCCATGGGCTTGATCAGCTCCTTGGGGAATCGCCCGTCGCGATTGCACTGTTCGATGATGGGGACCAGATTCTCTTCGATGAACTTGCGCGTATTGTCGCGCACCAGCCGCTCGTCATCGTTGAGCAGCGTGTCGTACTCGATAAAATCTACGCCTTTAAATTTGAGTGCCATGAGTGTCTCTCTCTACAGGAAAATCGCGGGTGGGACGAATCTTTGAGGCTATCAGGCGGGGGAGAATGGGGTCAAACGGGAGGACAGCAGTTGGCATTTAGCCCTGCGGGTGCCCCACTCATTCGCGCTTTTCGAATGAGTGGGATCCACGAATCTAAATGCTTGAGCGGGAGCACGGGATGGCATCTCTACTCGTAACTAGAACTGCTGTCCTTGTAGGTTGGGGCTTGATGCGGCGAACGTGCAACGTAAGGAATGGTCTTGGGCAATCAGCTGTCCCCCCCCACGAACCCACTCATTCGAAAACCGCGAATGAGTGGGGCACCCTGCGCGGCGTTGCAATCCGCTGTCGATGAACTTCGCTAACCACTCTTCGCGATGCCGCGATGCATACGGTTTCTGGCCGGCACAGGCAATGGCCTGGCTGCGGTAGAGCGCTTTCA
>JBARGS010000008.1:0-4652 GCA_049798495.1 Candidatus Korobacteraceae bacterium
CATTCGAAAGGTGCGAATGTGTGGGGCACCCGCTGATAGGAAGATAAAGACTGAAAAGCGGATCTGCGAAAACTCCTGGAGGGGTCTCTATAGGAAAGGCAGACCAGCAGATCCCTTCGGCAGGCTCAGGGCAGGCTCCTCGTCGGGCTGAAGCCCTCCTCGTGATGACAATTCAGGAAGAGGAAGCGGGCAAATGGCGCGGTTGTGGTTGCTAAGAGCTAAAGGCTAACAGCTAAGGAAACTCTGAATAACTTGTCGAACTTGCCGCAGGGGCTAAAGCCCCCGTTGATTTTGCGACGCTTGCGGCACGGCTGAAGCCGTGCCCTTTCAAAACCGGGACTTAATCAGAGCTTCCCTAAGAGCCAACCGGCGGCGAGACACGAATAGCTGACGGCTGAGAGCTGACGGCTGACAACTGCTATTTAATCGTCAGCGTGAGGATCTGCGAACCCGACACGACGTAATCGACGGGCGTTGCGGCTTCGTCGACTGCCGACTCGCCGACAACGACCATGTCATGCGTGCCGCGCAGGCCGTCCATCACGTTCATCACCGACAGCGGCAACGTCGGCATCACTTTGTCCTCGACCATCGCTTGCGGGTTCGCCTCCAGCAGCGAGACGTAGACCTCGGAGTTGGTGTGCTCCTTGTTGAGCAGCGCGATGGTGGAGGCGAGGTCGAGATGATGCGTCATCGGGCCGGTGACGCGATGCATCTTGTCCAGCGTTTCGCCGTCGCTGATCAGGATGCGCAGCGTGCCTTTCGGCGTGGAGGTGGGAATCTTCACCGGAATCTGGCGCACGATGCTGTCGCCGCGATAAGGCTGCAGCAGAGCTTCGATGGTGATCTGGTCGCCGGGACGAGCTTCGGTTACGTCGGTGCGCGCCGTCTCCAGTCGCGCCGAGCGGCGATCGGGCATGAGATCGAAGTTCAGCTCGACGCCTTCAATCTTCGGCGTCTGATACGGGTTCTCGAAGATGCGGCTGAAGCGGTCGCCGAGAGAGAGCGCGATTCCATAAGCGGTCGGAGTCGAGCCGTCGAGCGGCGCGTACATGTCCTGCACGCTGAGCTTGGGATAACCGAGAACCGAGATGCCGCCTTGCAGGCGATAGGTCGTGTCCTCGCCATATTCGTTCATGCCCTGGATCGCGTTGAAGACCGTCGCCATCATCGCAGCGGGCGTGATCTTGGCGTTGTTCAGCACTTCGTAGTGGAAGGTCTTGGGATGCGAGACGCCGTGGAAGGTGAGCGTCACGGGAATCATGTGCGGCTCGCGATCGAAGCGGCCCATGATGCCGGCGCGACGATCCTGCACGAAAGCGCCGACAGGCTCGGTGGTGTTGACGATCTTGAAGGAGTTGTCGGCTGAAGGCAGCGTGGCGAGCACGGTTGCCTTGGTCATCGGCATATCGATGTTGCCGGATTGAAGCAGCGGATGTCCGCAGGCCAGCAGATGCGAGTCGTCGATGTAGGTGACGGTGCAAGTGCCGGCGATGTTCATGTCGCCGCGCACCAGAATTGCGCTGACTGCGGAGCCGGGTTGCAATGGCTCGGGCTGCTTGTCATTGCTGACGGAGCCTGCGCCCATCACCGGCACGATGCCCGACGAGGCAAATTGCCTGGAGAACAGTTGCAGAGTCTCTTGACTGAATCCGCTGAAGACCAGCGGAGTCTCGATGGGCTTGAGCAGATTGGCGTAGGCGGACGATTGCGCGGGAACGCTGGACAAGCCTGGTCCCGAAGTTCGCTGCATGGGCTGGGATTTCGCGGCAGCCTCCTGCATCGCGTCGGACGCAGCCTTGTCCATGGTGTCGATCTCGAGCATGGAAGCTGCGGGCGTGATGCCGGCGATCGGCTCCTTGGAGAACTCGCCGATGCGATAGGCGATTGCGCCGATCAGCTTGCCGTCGACGTAAACCGGACTGCCACTCATGCCGGCGACGACGCCCGTGTATTCGACCTTCTTGCCGTGCAGCCGCGCCAAAATCACATCGGACTTCGGTCCGGCCATGTCGTGCAACACGCCGAGGATCTCGACGTCGAGCGGCTCGGGCGTCACGCCTTCAAAGACGGTGTAGGCGACGCCACGCATGCCGGCTCTTACCTGATCTTCCGGCATGATCTGAACCTTCGCGGTTGGTTCGACGCAGAAGGCGCACAGCGAGGTGAGACACAACACAAATACGAGAGACGAAATCGCGCGGCGAAGCATGCTTGCCTTTTCCTTAGCCCAGACCCCGCGGTCTTGACGACCGAGAATTTCCGCTTGCAAACCCATTCCAATGCGGAAGGACACACGTCTAACTCGCAGGCAGTTTTTGCGCCGATCCCACACCGAAACAGAGAGGCTGAATTTGGATTTATACTACCAGACAGTCTGGCTGAAGAGGTATCCCGATGTTTTGTGAGAAACACCTTAGACGCTTGGGGAATTTGCCTGTGAACCTTAGGCTTCCTGGCGTCCTGGTGATTGCTTTGCTCGCCGCCTTTTTATTGGTGCTACCGTCGCTTGCGCAAGACAGCAGCAGCCAGCCATCCTCGCAAAGCCCAAGCCAGGCTCAGCCGAATCAGAGTCAGCAGGACCAAATGCCGGCCGAAGCTGGGGGGCCTGGCGGGGAAAGCGGTCCCATCGCCGTTCCCAAGAAGAATACGGATGAAGAGCCGCCTCCGCCGCCGAAGCCGAAACCGGCGGATATTCCACAGTATTCGCTACACGTTGACGTTCCCCTGGTGACCGTCGATGCGCAGGTACTGCAAAAAGACGGGCGTCCGCTGGCCTTGCCGGTGGACGAAGCTAAAGAGCACTTCAAGGTTTGGGAAGACGGCGTACCGCAGAAGATCCAGAGCGTGACCATGAGTAAAGCGCCGATTACGGCGGTGCTGCTGGTGGAATTTGCGGCCACGAATTACAACTTCATGTACGACGCGCTGAATGCTTCCTATGCCTTCGCCTCGAACCTGCAGCCGCAAGACTGGGTGGCGATCATCGAATTCGACGTGAAGGATCACATCCTGTTGGATTTTACCCAGGATAAGCAGGCTGTCTTTGGCTCCCTGAATTCTCTGCGGATTCCCGGATTCCGCGAGACGGACATCTTCGACGCCATGTACGACACGCTCGACCGGCTGGACCGTATCCCGGGGCGCAAGGAACTGGTGGTTGTCGCCAGCGGCCGCGATACGTTCAGCAAGATCACGCTGGACCAGACTTTGAAGAAGGTGAAGGCCACGCCGAATGTAACCATCTATACCGTTTGCACCGGCGTAGCTTACCTGCAATGGCTCGATGCCATGGGCGGCGGCGGTCCCGGTATGTCGTCGTATCAGATCGACTATGCACAGGCGCAGAACCAGATGGCGGCATTCGCCCGCATGACCGGCGGCCGCACGTATGCGCCGCGCCTGATGGGCGAGCTGCCCGACGACTTTCGCGAGATCGCGCAGGCCATCCGCAACCAGTACACCATTACCTACAAGCCCACCAACGTCAAGCAGGACGGCACGTATCGCAAGCTGAAGGTGGAGCTGGTCGGCCCCGATGATAAGCCGCTGATCATCAAAGACCAGAAGAATAAGGACATCAAGTACACTATCGTCGCCCGCGATGGCTATACCGCGAAACACGAGGTGGAATAACTGCGCCGGAACAGGCCCGTTTCTCGGTCGAAGGGCCACTTCATAGGCTGCGGCAAAGGTCCATCCCCAGGTGATTTTGAAGAGGTGCACCTTCACGTGCCCTGAGCTTGCCGAAGGGTGCGCCGTTGCAAGTCCATTCATTCTTGTCATCCCGAGGAGGACTTCAGTCCGACGAGGGATCTGCTTTTTGCCGCGAGCCCTAACACTGCGCGGCAACAGCAGATCCCTCGCTTCGCTCGTGATGACAACTCTTAAGGAAGCCGTGACGGCGACTCTTAAGGAACTCATGATGACGGCTCTTACGGCACCGTCACTGTCACCTGCGCCGAGCTGCGCCCGTACTGGTTCGTCGCGTACAGTGTGTATGTCGTTGTCACCGTCGGATACACAACCACGCTGCTCCCACGAATCGCTCCTACGCTCGGCGACACGATGTTGTACTCGCCATGCGTCTCGTTCCAGTTCAGCGTCACCGGATGTCCCGCGCCGCTCGACGATGTAGCTGTGAAGCTGTTGATGGTTGGGTTCGGTCCGGTCGGCACGTTCTGCGGCGTGTAGAGCGGCGAGATCAGCAGCACATCGAAGTCGGCCGCGGTCACCTGGTGCAGATCGCCGAGGTCGTCATTGTTCCAGCGCGCATCCGGCGTGCCGGTGAGGAACATCGAGCTGCCGTTGTCGGCCATGATCATGCCGTACTGCTTGAGCGCGGTAAGGATCACCTGGTTGGCATGCGAGTAGCCGGAGATGTCGAAGCTCGCTTTCAAGCGCAGACGCATCCCCATCGGCGCTGCATACTGATTGTTCGAATTGGAAGCCCAATGCGACGCCGGCGGCGTGAAGGCTTGCTGGCTGTACTGCAGCGTCACCCGAATCGCGTGGTTGATAGCGCCGGCCGCAACTTCGTCATAGCGCACCAAGCCCGGCAGAATCGGCAGGCCCGCGGCGTCGGCTGAGGTCCAAGTGTAAGGGCGCTGCTCGTTCGCTGTCAGGTCCCACACCGCTGCCGAGTCGGCATT
>JBARGS010000009.1:0-10547 GCA_049798495.1 Candidatus Korobacteraceae bacterium
TTTCTGAGCTGTTTGGACTGGATATGGCTCAAAGCAGCGCGCCCGATGCCAAGTTGCCTGGCACTTCAGGTACCAAGAGCAAGCATGCGAAGAAATCGCGAGGGTCAAAAAGCCGGTGAGTGTGGCCTCTAGGGCGTATTTCGTCTGCGACGTGGAGCGGATTGCGAATCTTAGCTAATCCTTCTGGCAATGACAGGGGATTTTTCTGTGACATCCCTGGATGCCGACGAGGAAAACCTAAGCAGCTGAATATAATCAGGTTACAGAAAGTGTACCAGGAGTTCGAATTCACCTCCCTCCGCCATGCAGTCTCAACTGCAGAGAAATTCTGCTACTTTGTCCGTGAAATACGCGAAAAAGGCTGGATTTCGGGACATTTGCTACCGCAACCGGACCAGAGAAAATGACCTACGGCGCGACTTCGCTCTCGTTGTTGCGATTTTCTCCGGAGCCTTCGTTAGTAGTCCGGTTTCAAGAGCACGCTTGGGCGAACAGTCGGCGAACGCAGCGCGAAAGCCAACTTGACTTCTGCTGCCCCATCATCTTGCGAAAAATGAAGGGTTCAGTCCTCGTCTTGCCGGCCAGGCGCGCCAGAATGATGCTCTATCAATTAAACAGCCGTAGAAGTTGTGCCTTGCGGACTACCACGCTCCCGGGAGTACGCTACTTGGGATGTGGCCGTCGAAATTCCCAGACAAACCCCGCCACAAATATCAGCACTCCTACAGTCCAGATCAAAGGCTGTTTCGCGGCTAAAGTCGGGTCCCAGCCAGTCGCATCATTTGCTCCTGGCCTATAAACAACGTAGAAATAGATGCCCATTACGATGGGCGATAGGGCGGCAGCGATAGCTACAGCCGCGGTTCCAGCGACAAGACTCTTTAGATAAACCATAGTCCCTCACTATTCGGCCTATTGGTTCGTGATGGGAGTTGTCCAAAAGCGCCTGTCCTACACGACCGCTAGGTCACCGGCAAAGGTCTTCGCGAGAGCGATCTGCCTTCGACGCTTCGCCGCGCCGCCTGGATGAAGGTCATTTCCCGGCCCAGCATCTCCGTGGCCTCTAGGCACAGGTCCGGCCGCTCGCCCATCAGACGGAGAAATTCTGTCCGCGCCACGTTCACCACGTCTGCTCCAGTAATCGCTATTGCGGTCAGGCTGTAAGGCATCCCTGTGAAGCTGGAGGGCAAGCCCAGCAGAGCTCCCCTCACAAAGAGTCGATCGAGGCTGGGGTTGCCTCTCAGGCTCATGCGCACTCTGCCCTTGACCACTAGGAAGACACCTGCATTCTCGCTGTCCTCGCAGAACAGAGTGTTTCTGGCGTGAACGTAGCGCTTCGTTCCCGTCTCAACAAGACCGGCCTGCATGGCGTCGGACGCTTTCAGGATTACGCTCTGCGGACCCACACCCATAATGCAACGCTTATGCCACACTGCAAACAGCCATGCAGTGACCGCGATCACGATTGGTTGTGAGCGCAGTCGGGCGATGATTCCGCCATCGCATCGCCAGAGTGGTCTCACAAGGTCCCACCATCTAGTACGTCCTCGCGCCAGGCAACGCAACTCGGGTGACGCGAGAGTGCCGCAATCACTTAGCTTTGTGACTAGCATCACAGCCAAACGGTCTCCGAGACGAAATACTTTCGTCCCAATTAGCCAAATCACATGTGGGGACAGAGGCATGCCATCGCTTCTTGCTTCGCCGCCCGCAAGGAGGTTCGGTATGCGTGGGCGTTTGTTTCGTACTGGTAGCAGATTTCTGTTGCTCGCCGTTCTGGCTCCTTTACTTCTCACGTCGCACCAGAGCCTCGCGATTCCCGCGTTCTCGCGCCTCTACGGTACCAGTTGCAGCACTTGCCACATTGACTTTCCCAAGCTGAACGATTTTGGAAAAGCCTTTAAAGACGCAGGCTTCAAGTTTCCTAAAGACGATGAGTCGATGCTCAAGATCCCACCTGTCATGCTGGGAGCTCCCGCCAACGCCGAGCTTTGGCCGAAAGCCATCTGGCCGGGAACGATCCCGGGTATCCCGCCGATCGGGCTGCGCATGAATAACTACTTCCAGTACACCGGAACCAGCAGCGGAAAGTTTGCCTCGCTGACCCCGGCGGGCACTCTACCGCCATTTGTTCCGACCACGGATTTTGAGACCGGACTCTTCAGCATCTTCACTGCGGGAAACTTCGGCAGCGACATTGCCTTCTGGGTTGACGACGACATCAGTGTCAGCGGCGCGAATGCCAACGGCGGCCTAGGCGATGGCTATCTCAAATTTGTGAATCTCAGCCGTCTTATCAAGTTGCCGAAGAACTCCTTGAATCTTCGCGTGGGGCAGTTCGAGCTCGACCTGCCCTTCACGCAAGCCCGCAGCATTTGGATCAGTCCTTACGACATCTATACGCAAGCCAACATCGGGGCGATGAACTCGCTCATTCCTCTGCAACAGTTCGTGAATAACCAATTCACTATGGCAGACGCGGGCAAAGGTATCGAGTTCAGCGGGGGATTGCACACCGGTGGCTATTACTACTCGATTGCGTTCATCGATCAGAACACAAGCGGAATCGGCCAAGACCAGAATCCCGGTAGTCCCTATGTCCCCCAGGCTACGGGTAGCAACAATGGCGGCCTGGGCGTTGCCTCGGATGCAAACTTTAAAGATATCTATGTCAATTTCCAATACCGCTTCAATCTGGAACACGACAAGGAAAGCCGTGACGCCATCCAGGCGGCTGGGCCAACCGGACCTCGCGATCATACTTATCTGAATTTCGGTACTTACTACTTTTACGGACGCTCAGTCCAGCGGTTGCTGGGCGCAGGTGCCGACGGAACTTCGGCAGTCGTTACCGCGCGCGAGCCGTTCTATCGCATCGGCGGCAACATGACCTTTAACTACCGCTGCTGCTTGCAGTTCAATGCCTTGTATATGTTTGGCCACGACAATAACCTCTTGCCGATCGATACCAGCGGCAATCTCATTCCCTTGCAAAACTTGAGCACCGCCGTGCCTGTGGGTTTCATCCACAGCACTCCGGCTACCTTCAGTGGCGGTTTCGTGGATGCTGAATGGCTTGCCTATCCCTGGATGTACGTGATGATCCGCTATGACGGGGTGAATTCGACCGCCGATCGTATTAATGGACTGCAATCCAATCCATCCTTCACGGGTGCTTCGTTCAACGGGCCGTTCGCTTCGACCCGCAATCGCATTACGCCGGGAGTACAGTTTTTGATCCACGCCAATATCAAGGCGTCATTTGAATACCAATTCCGCCCGTCACAAACCGTTGTCATCGCTACCAATCCGATAACCGGATTGCCCATGGCATTCAATCCATTCCACACCAATACAGCCGTGGCTGGGCTGGAGTTCGTTTACTAACAGCTTGAACCCAGGGAATCACGAACCTACGAAAGGACTATTCATGACGCGCAGTTTTCTATTGACGTTCCTACTCATCACAGCCTTAGCAGCCACCGCTGTGGCCGGCTCCATTGAAGGTACAGTCTCGCCCGGCAAGTCCGTTGTCTACGTTGACACCATTCAGGCCAAAACGTTTCCAGCCCCCTCGCAACAACCGGTGATGGATCAGAAGGGCCTGATGTTCAGCCCGCATGTCATGGTGGTTGAGGTGGGGACAACCGTTGAGTTTCTAAACAGCGACAATGTGCAACATAACGTCTTCTGGCCATCGATCAGCGGCAACAAGAAACTAGGCCATAACCTGGGGACTTGGCCGAAGGGCGATAAGCGTCCCTTCAAGTTCGATAACCCGGGCGTGGTGTCGCTACTGTGCAATGTGCACCCGGAGATGGCGGGCTACATCGTGGTGAGTCCCACCCCCTACTTCGCCGAGACGGACGCCAGCGGGCACTACAAGATCGACAACGTTCCCGACGGCAAATACAACGTAGTTGCCTGGCATGAAGGCATGAAAACGCAAAGCAAATCTGTGGATGTCAGCGGCGCAGGTAAGGCCGATTTCACCCTTTCCAAGTAGAAGAGAGCGGGGCGGGCAGAGTTCCCGCCCTTCTTCCACCAGTTGCGTGCAACTCGTCTGCCGAGAGGGTTGATGTTAAGTCGTTTCAGCAAGAAGAAGGTCGATCGGGAATGGCTGAATACCAATTTCCCCTGCATGATGGCGTGTCCCGCGCATACCAATGCCGGCCGCTACGTCTCGCTGATCGCAGAGGGGAAGTTTGAGGAGGCGTACCGCTATGCCCGCGATCCCAACCCGATGGCGAGCATCTGCGGGCGCGTCTGCGCGCACCCTTGCGAAACCGCGTGTCGACGCGGTCAGATCGATCGGCCCATCTCGATTCGCGCTCTGAAGCGTTTCCTTACCGAGCGGCATGGGCCGGAATCGCGTCATCCGGTCGCACCCACCACCCGGGTTGGCGAGAAGCTACCTTACAAGGTTGCCATCATCGGCGGCGGTCCGGTAGGTCTTTCCGCCGCACACGATCTCGCACTGATCGGCTACTCGGTGACCATTTTCGAGGCCTCGCCGGTGGCCGGAGGAATGCTGTACCTCGGAATCCCCGAGTACCGGCTGCCGCGAAGTGTGGTCGAGGCGCAGGTGCGCGAGATCCTCGAAACTGGCGACATCACGCTACGCCTGAACTCCGCGGCCGGGCGAGACTTCACCGTCGGTGAGTTGCGGCGACAAGGCTTCGATGCGGTGCTGATCGCCGTCGGCGCCCACCGCAGCCGGGATTTATCGATACCGGGCGTCGATCTCGATGGGGTGCATCGCGGCATCGAGTTTTTGCTCAACGTCAACCTGGGCTACAAGTTCACCATCGGCAAAAAAGTGCTGGTCATCGGCGGTGGCAACGTCGCCATGGATGTCGCACGATCTGCGGCTCGCGAGGTACTGCGCCAGCATGATGCGCCCGGCGAGATAACCCCCTCGGAAGAGAATGCGCAAGCCGTGGCCGCGCACGAGATGATGGACATCTCGCTGTCGGCGCTGCGCATGGGCGCTCGCGAAGTCGGCCTGGTATGCCTTGAGCAGCGTCATGAAATGCCGGCCGCGCTGGAGGAGATCGAAGAGGCCGAAACCGAAGGCATCATTATGCATCCGGGCTTTGGACCCAAGCGGGTTCTCGGACGCGACCGAAAAGTCGTCGGCCTGGAATGCCTGAAAACCATGCGGGTCTTCGACGAGAACCATCGCTTCAGCCCTGCTTTCTACGACAACAGCGAAACCCAGTTTGAATGCGACACCATCATTCTTTCGATAGGTCAGGCTCCCAACCTTGAGTTCCTGCGTCCGGATGATGGCGTGCAGGTTTCGCCCCGCGGGCTGGTCAATGTGCATCGCGAGACCTTGATGACCTCTGCCCCTGGGGTGTTCGCCGGCGGGGACTGCGCCTTCGGGCCACGCCTGATTATCGACAGCGTTGGCGATGGGAAGCGCGCGGCGGTGGGCATTGACGAATACCTGCGTGGCAGCAAGCATCCCGAGCCGCAAATTGAAGTGCAGGTCCTGGATCGCTGGCAGATGGCGGTGGACTACATGAATCTCAAGCGCCAGCCAATTCCCATGCTGCCGCTGGACCGCCGCACCGGCATGACCGAGGTTGAGCTCGTTTACACCGAAGTGGAAGCCGTGGCTGAGGCGCAGCGCTGCCTGAAGTGCTACATCAACACCATTCTTGAGGGCAGCGAGCAGGATGGCACCGACTGTGTACTCTGCGGCGGCTGCGTCGATGTTTGTCCAGAAAATTGCCTGGAGCTGGTTTCGCTGGATCGCATTCAATTCGACACCAATGCCATCGACGCAATCGCAAACCATCCCGAAGACTTCAGCTTCGAGTTGGAAAATATTCAGCCGGCTGAATTAGGCAGCATCACGGGAACCGCAATGTTGAAGGACGAGACCCGCTGCATTCGTTGCGGCTTGTGCGCGGCGAGATGTCCTGCCAACACCATCACCATGGAGGCCTATCACTTTGTAGCCTCCGAGCCAACCGGGCTCATCACCATTCAAAGCTTTGATGGACCCAAGCCAGATGCTTTGCTCACAGCTGGAGGCGCCAAAGCATGACCGGAACGAGGAATTATGTCTGACGAGCCTAAGAAAACCGCTGCCCCCGACAACCCCGAGGAGATGAGCCGGCGAAATTTCTTCATCAAGATGGGCGTTGGGTCGGTCGCGGTTGCGGCCTTGGGGACCGCGGCCTTCGGTTATCAGTACCTGTCGCCGAATGTTTTGTATGAGCCCTCTCCCATTGTTGATGCGGGAAAGCCGGACCACTACGCGCCGGATTCGGTCACGCTGGATCCGCAGACGGCGATTTACGTGGTGCGTACGGCGGAAGGGTTCTTCGCGCTATCGGCCATTTGTACACATCTGGGATGCCTGACGGCCTACAAGCCGGAGCTCGGCATCATTGCCTGTCCGTGCCACGGCAGCAAGTTCAAGACGGACGGAGTGAAGATCGAGGGGCCGGCTCCCCGGCCGCTCCCCTGGCTGCGCATGTGGCTGAACGAGGATGGCAACCTCATGGTCGACCGCTCCAGCGCAGTCGCAATCAAGCAACTGGTGAGGGTCTAATCATGGCAAATACCCTCGATCACCTGGCCGAACAAGTACGCGAGAATCGCATCTGGCGGTCAATCTTTCGCAGTGGCAGCGGTGAGAGCAACCTGCATCGCGCGTTGTTCGTGCAGCAGAATGTCTTTCTGCACCTGTTCTCGGTCAAGGCGCGCAAGCGCACGCTCGAATTCGGCGCCACATGGTATCTGGGCGCGCTCACGTTCGGCACCTTCCTGATTCTTGTCATCACCGGCATTTTGCTGATGCTCTACTACCATCCTTCGGTCCCGCAAGCCTACGCTGACATGAAGGACTTGCAGTTCGTGGTCTCGTCCGGAGTATTCCTGCGCAACCTGCATCGTTGGTCAGCGCACGCCATGGTGTTCCTGGTATTCGCCCACATGTTCAAGGTGTTTTACCGCGGAGCCTATCGCCCGCCGCGCGAATTCAACTGGGTTATCGGGGTCGTGTTGTTACTGGTGACGCTGCTCCTTAGCTATACCGGCTACCTGCTGCCCTGGGACCAGCTTGCCTACTGGGCGGTCACCGTTGGCAGCAACATCGCCTCTGCTGTACCGGTTATGGGCAGCAAGATCCGCTTTCTGATGTTGGGTGGAACGGCAGTCAACGCAAATGCCTTGCTGCGCTTCTATGTTCTGCACTGCGTGATCCTGCCGTTTACCGCGATTCTGTTCATCGCTATCCACTTCTGGCGTATCCGCAAAGACGGTGGCATTTACTCCGGGGAACCTGCATCGGGGGTGAAGAGCAAATGAGCGATACCAAAGACTTCGTCGCCGTCCTGGACTCCGATGCGCAAAGAACGCCGCGGCGAATCGCCTTCATCACCAAGCGCACCTCGCCGCAGGTGCGCGTCAAGGATGAAGAGCGAGTCATGACCTATCCCGAAGTTTTCTTTCGGGCCGCGGTCGCCATAGAAGTTCTGACCATTGCCCTGGTTGTCACATCGTTACTTTGGGACGCGCCTCTTGAGGGGCTCGCCGATCCCATGCACACGCCGAATCCCGCCAAAGCGCCCTGGTATTTTCTCGGCTTGCAGGAGTTACTGCACTACTTCCCGCCAGTGGTTGCCGGCGTTTTGATACCCGGCCTCGTAGTAATGGCCCTCATCATCATTCCTTACTTCAACATCAACGTAGAAGCCGAAGGCCTGTGGCTGCGTGATAAGGCTAAGCGCCTGCGGGTCTTCGGCGTCGTGGTTGTGGTTTTCTGCATTTTCCTGGCAGTGTTCGATGTCTGGGTCGCGCTTGTCCCGACCATCCTTGTCGCGGCATTCATGTTGCTGGCAGCGCGAACCGATCCGCAGACGGCCCAGGGATTCCGCCGATGGCTGGTGGGGAAACCGCTCTCTTTCTGGATCATGACGTGGTTCCTGGTCGAGCTTTTTGTGCTGACCGCCATCGGAACGTTCTTCCGCGGCCCGGGATGGTCCTGGGTCCTGCCCTGGAGGGCTTGAGCCTCGATGAAGAATCAACTCAAGTCCGTCTGGCAGTTCTTCTTCGGCGACAGTGCTCGCGCTTTCGGTTCAGTAAGCCTCATCTTGCTGGTGCTGCTCGCCATCTCTCCGGCCAAGAATCACTTTAGTCAGTGGCGCCATTATCAGAATCAATACCTGCACCTCATCCGTGGACGTGCCGATGCTGTCACTTTGGAGCGGCACTTCCAGAGCGGAATTCAGCAGATCTGGATTCCTGAGCAGCAAGTAACCGATCGCTGCACTACCTGCCATCTCGGGCTGAAGGAAGCCAGCCTTGCCGACGTCAGCGCGGTGGCATTTCGTAAGCACCCCGTGATTCCGCATTCGCTGACAGAGTTTGGCTGCACCACCTGCCATCGCGGGCAGGGAGCCGCGACTACCGTCGAGGAAGCGCATAGCAGCACCGAACAATGGGAGCAGCCCCTGCTGCCGGCGAAGTACATCGAAGCCGGTTGCGGGCAATGTCATCTGGAACAGCAGACTGCTACGCCGTTCCTGAACCAGGGGCGGCAGCTTATCTCGAGCAATGGCTGCACCCACTGCCACACCATCAAGCGGGGCGATGGTACCTACATTCTTCCCGACGATGATCCTCCGTCGCTGAAACACGTTGCCGACAAAACCACCCGCGAATGGATCTATGCCTGGATCAAAGATCCGCAGGCTTATGCCGGCACAGCAACCATGCCGAATTACCACTTGCGTGACGACGACGCCCGCGACATCTCTGCCTTCGTGATTGCGCAGAGCACGCCGCTGCAGCCGCCCATCCAGCCGGTGCAAGCCGCTAACAAACCGGCAGAGGATCCGGCCGCCGGTACTTCGTTGTATGGGCAATCGTTCTGCGCTTCGTGCCACGCCATGCAGAATGCAGCCGGGATGCTGGTTGGAGGGAATGTCGGGCCTGAACTCACCGGCATCGGCACCAAGGTTAAGCCGGAGTGGCTGCAGGACTGGATCGCCAATCCCGACCACTACGATCCGGGAACGATGATGCCGCACTACCGTTTCGACGCCAAGCAACTGGCCACGCTGGCCGGTTTTCTGGAGTCGAAGACGGAACCCGACTTCGTGGCCAACGTGCATCTCGAGCCCGCAACTCCCGCGCAGATCGAGCGTGGCAGAAAGCTGGTCATGGAGAATGGCTGCGCCAGTTGTCACGAGATCAACGGCATCAAGAAGCCGGAAAACTTTGCGCCTGAGCTGAGCCGCATCGGCAGCAAGCCGCTCTCACAACTGCTGTTTGTGGAAGGTGTCGAGCACAGCCTGCCCGGCTATGTCTCTGCCAAAGTGCGTAGTCCGCGCTCGTTCGGTCCGTCGCTGAAGATGCCGCAATTTAACCTGACGGCGCTCCAGATCGATGCCATCACTACGGCCCTGCTGGCGCAGACCGATCGATCGCAAACCCAGCCGCCTGCTATGCGCATTGCCTCCGTCCAGCAAACGAAATACGAACCGGCAGGCCACGCCGGCCAACTCATGCGCGACCTGCGTTGCTTCACGTGTCACACGATTAACGGACACGGAGGCGACATGGCACCGGACCTTAGCTGGGAAGGTACCGCAGTGCAGCACGAATGGTTGACCCAGTTCCTGAAGAATCCGGAGACGTTGCGACCCGCACTGATCCGTCGCATGCCGAAGTTCAACCTTACCGATGCGGAGATCGATACTCTTGCCGATTACATGATGACGGTGTATCAGACGCCGCAATTTGATCGCGATTCACTGCCCGCATCGGAGTTCACACCAGCGATGGTCGAGCAGGGGCGGCAACTCTTCTATTCGAAATTCGCCTGCCAGTCTTGTCATATTGCCGACTATGCCAAGGACAAGGGTTACATTGGTCCGGCTTTGGCCGGCACCAGCAAGCGCTTCAACGCAGCCTGGGTGTATCACTGGCTGCAGGATCCTCAAGGGCTGCGGCCGGGCGCCATCGAACCCAACCAGCACATGACCGACGAAGAGGCGCGCTCGCTGACCGCCTTCCTGATGTCGCTGAACTCCACCGGCTCCAAGGAGGCGGCGAAGAAATGAAACTGGCACTCATCACCTTTTGCGTACTGGCTCTCGCGATCACCGGATGTTCGCACAAGAAAACTCAGCCCGCTGCTCTTCAGGCCATCGCTACCGGAGCTGCCATCGTCGAGACAAGCGGAGGCAAGCAAATTGGCTACATCGGAATGCCACTGGATCAACCGGTGGTTGTGCAGGTGAACGACGCTTCCGGAAATGGCATCGCCGGAGCCGCTGTGTATTTCAATGGACCAGGGGGCGTGAGCTTTACTCCCGCCGGTGCCTTGACCGACTCCAGCGGGCAGGTAACCAGCACGGTTTCGCTGGGCCAGCAGGCTGGGCGCTACAAATTCCTCGCCCGCACGCGAGATGCATCGGGGAAAACCCTGGACCTCCCGCTGGAAGAAATCGCACTCGGGTATCAGCAAACCGTGGGCGCGCAGCTCACCGTACTGTACTGCATTCGCTGCCACGATCCGGAGT
>JBARGS010000010.1:0-30172 GCA_049798495.1 Candidatus Korobacteraceae bacterium
CTGACGCCGACCGGCACCGCCTGCCCCAGCTTGTCGACGACGAAGACATCGGTATTGGCGATGGGGCGGCCGATAAGAATGGGCGCTGATGCGTCGGTGATTTTTTCCACCAGCGACCAGATCGTGGTCTCAGTGGGACCGTAGACGTTCCACAATTCGCGTCCCGAGGAAAGCAGGCGCGCCGCCAGCTCGCGCGGCAACGCTTCGCCGCCGCAGAGAACCTTCAGATCGCGCTTGCCGGCCCAGCCGCTATCGAGCAGCATCTGCCAGGTGGCGGGCGTGGCCTGCATCACTGTGACGCCGTGCTGCTCCATCAGGCGGATGAGTTCGAAGCCGTTGAGGGCGGCATCGCGCGAGGCCAGTACGATGCAGGCTCCGGCCATCAGCGGCAGATAGAGTTCGAGACCGGCAATGTCGAATGAAATTGTAGTGACTGCGAGGAGCCGATCGTCGGGTGCAATTCCGGGAATCTCACCCATCGTGTGCAGGAAGTTCAGCACTGCACCGTGTGTGATCTCGACGCCCTTGGGCTTGCCGGTCGAGCCCGAAGTGTAAAGGATGTAGATGAGATTGTCGTGCGTGGCCGGGCAGTCGACGGGCTCATCGCGTTCGCTCGCGATCTCATCCCAGCTGCTGTCGATCACGATTTTCTTTGGCGCCAGCGACTGTGAATGCTCCAGCAGGCTCTGCTGCGTTATTACGATCTGGAGGGCGGCATCGGCGGCGATATAGGCCAGCCGTTCGACCGGGAAGGCTGGATCGAGTGGGACATAGGCTCCGCCGGACTTCATGACTGCCAGCAAGGCAACGAGCAAATCGTGCGATCGCTCCAGGCTGATGCCGACCAGCGATTCGGCTCCTACGCCGAGCTTCTGCAGATATCGCGCCAGCCGGTTAGCTCGCGAGTGCAACTCGCCATAAGTGAGCTGCCCTTCTTCGGTGATGACTGCGATTTGCTCGGGCGCGCTCGCCGCCTGCTCGCTCAACAACTCGCCAACCGATCTTTGCGAAGGAAACAGTTTGCGAGTTGCGTTCCAATCCACCAGGCAATGCTGCCGCTCCTCTGCTGTGAGCATTGGCAGAGACAGCGCCGGGGCATCGGGATTGCTGACCATCGCTTCCAACAGCAATTCGAGATGACGCAGCATGCGGCGGATCGTCTCGCGCGTGTAACGCGTTGCGTCGTGCTCGATCTTGAGCAGGGTTTCCGCGTCGCCGTAAGCGAGAAAACTAAGTGTGAAGTTGGTCTGCTCCAGCAAACGGAAAGACCGATTGCTCCACAACCCTCCCTGCGATTTCAGCTCGGCATCGAAGCGCTGATTCTCGAAGACCACCAGCGAGTCAAACAACGGTGCGGAAGCGGGGACGTCACTGGCTTCTTTGATGAGGACGAGCGGGGAATGCTCGTAGGCACGCAGCGACACCCACTCTTCGCGCAGGTTTCTCAGAACTTCCTGAACGGAAGTTCCGGGCGCCAGCTTCATCCGTACCGGGATGGTGTTAAGGAACAAACCGACAATCTTGTCGGCGCCCTCCAAGCCACTGCGGCGAGCGGTCTTTGTCGCGGCGAAGATTACGTCCTCTTCGCCGCTGTAGCGCGCCAGCAGTAGCCCCCAGGCAGCCATGAGCACGGTGTTAAGCGTCACATTCTGCTCGGCCGCTAATTGTTTGAGGCGATCTGACTGGGGCTGCGGCAAACGCAGCTCGACTTCGCCGTAGCGGTCGGCGGGAGGCGTATGCTCGCGCGCGGCGAGATCGTTGTACAGCGGAGTCGGGGCAACGAAGCCCGCCAGTTTCTTGCTCCAGAAATCCCGGGCGCGGGAGAGATCGAGCGTCTGAAGCCAATCGATATAAGAGCGATAGGGCTGGCAGGGCGGCAGCTCGGCGGCGGAATCCTCGCAAAGGCGGAACACTTCACGCAGAATGATCGAGAAGGCGCGTCCATCAACCAGAATATGGTGGAAAGCCCAGATCAGCCGGAAATGTTCGTCGCCTAACTCCACCAGCGTCACCCGCATCAGCGGCGCTTGGCGCAGATCGAAACCGCGGCGGCGTTCGTCGCGCAGATATTTTTCAGTTCGCGCGTCCTGCTCCGCATTGGAGATGTGAAGCCAGGATTCGAACTCCAGCGCGAATGGCACTTCGCGATGAACCAGTTGTACCGGCTCGGCGCGCTCCTCCCACGCGAACGAGGTGCGCAGGACGGCGTACCGCGCGATCACCTTGCGCCAGGCAGATTCCAGCGCGGCACGATCGACGCTCTCCGGAAGGTCGACAACAATCTGCTCAATGTCGACTCCGGAGTGCGCGCCGGAGAGATGGTGAAACAGCATGCCCTCCTGCACCGGAGAAAGGCGATACTGGTCTTCGATCACACCGCGCGCTTCGGTCGGGATGGTGGTGTTGGTCACCATGGTTTAGAAAATCACGTGCCGAGGTTGAGATCGTTATGTGCCGCCCCCGAAGAGCCTGCAAAAGAACCTATGCCATCCCTGCCGGGACTCGGAGACCACTTACATTGCATACCCAGGACTTCGTCCTGGGCTGAACTGAGCCGTCCCGCGTTGCGGGACTCGGGCTCACCTCTGCGAACTGGCTGCGAACCAGCGCAACTTGATCCGGGCGAAGACGGACGTCAACAAAGCTACGCAGACTCCCGCTCTTTACCGGCCGACAGCTGCATATGGTGCAGACTGAGTGGGCGCCGTCAGCGGCTCTTCCAGGTTCTTGAACCACAACTCCAGCATGAGCAGCGCGTAGAGCTGATGATGATTGCTGCGGCGGCCGCTGTCGTGCTCCTGCAACAAATAGCGCACGAAATCGGGCGACACGATGCCCCGATCGAGGAAGCTGCGGCCCAGCAGACTGTCGTGCACCAACTCGCGCAATGGGCCGCGGAACCAGTGATCGATGGGGACGCCGAATCCCATCTTCGAGCGGGTCAACAACTCCGGCGGAAGACGATCGCCGAGCGCCTTCAGCAAAATGCGCTTGCCGCTGCCGTTCTGCCACTTCCAACTTGTGGGGATGCCGGTGGCGAATTCGGCGAAACGATGGTCCAGCAGCGGGCAGCGCACCTCCAGCGACGCGGCCATCGAGGCGCGGTCGACCTTGGTCAGGAAGTCGCCGGTGAGCAGGTTCGTCGCCTCGAAGTACATCAGCTGCGAGCGAATGTCCGTGCCGTTGGGCAGGAAGTTGTCGGGCAACATCTGCTGCAAATAAGCCGCGTCGGCCGGCAGCATCCACTGCGGATTCAGCATCCGCTTGCGCAGGAAGTACGGCACATAGTTCTGGTTGAAGTACCGGTCGAGCGCGGTCGGCGAGCCGATGGCGTGCAGGAAATTCTTGCCGTAAGCGGAATACGGCAGAGCGTTCGCCGTGAGGCGCATCAGCTTGCGCAGAGGACGCGGCACGCTGTCGAGGAACTGATACTTCTCCATCAGCGCCATGATGGGATAACCGGCGAAGAACTCGTCACCGCCATCGCCGCTGAGCGCAACTTTCACGTAGCGGGCGGTGAACTCGGAGACGATGTAGGTGGGAATCGCGGACGAGTCGGCGAAGGGCTCATCGTAATGGCGAACCAGCTTGTGGATCAGCGCGAGCGAATCCGGCTTAACTACGATCTCGTGGTGTTCGGTGTTGTACTTCTTTGCTACCAGCGCCGCATACTTCAGTTCGTTGTAGGCCGCTTCTTCGAAGCCAATGGAAAACGTTTTCACCGGCTCGCGCGACTGCATTGCCATCGAAGCCACGACCAGGCTGGAATCGATGCCTCCGCTGAGGAATGCTCCGAGCGGCACGTCGGCGATCATGCGGATGCGCACGGACTCGTCGAACAGCTCACGGATTTTCTCGCAAGTCCGGGCTTCGTCCAGGCCATTCTGGTTTTCTTCCGAGAACGGTGGAAGGCGCCAGTAGCGGCCCTGCTTGATCGTGCCGTCGGCTGAGCACTCGATCCAGCATCCCGGCATGAGCTTGCGGATGGCCTTGAAAGGGCTGTAGGGATCGGC
Organism: Candidatus Korobacteraceae bacterium; assembly: GCA_049798495.1. Lineage (GTDB taxonomy): Bacteria > Acidobacteriota > Terriglobia > Terriglobales > Acidobacteriaceae > Bog-257. The sequence goes on from JBARGS010000010.1 coordinate 4,014, forward strand.
GATGTAAGTGAACTGGAAGTAGAGCCGCAGCGCTTCGGTGTCAAGATCGAGAGGCATGCCCGCCAGCCGCAGGCACTTCAGTTCGCTGGCGAAATAGAAACCGCTCGGCGTTTGCGAGTAGTAGAGTGGCTTCTTGCCGAAGCGATCGCGGACCAGCAGGACCTTGCGCTGACGCGAGTCCCAAATGCAGAAGGCGAACATGCCGCGTAGTTTGTGCAGGCCGCCGGTGCCTTCTTCTTCATAAAGGTGGACGAGCGTTTCGGTGTCGCTGTTGGTGCGGAAGCGGTGGCCTGCGGCGATCAGGTCCTGGCGCAGTTCCTGGTAGTTATAGATCTCGCCGTTGAAGACGACCCAGATGCTGCCGTCTTCATTCGACATGGGCTGGTGGCCAGTGCTGAGGTCGATGATGCTCAGCCGGCGCATGCCGATGGCGCAGGGACCGTCGGTGTAGAAGCCTTCGTCATCCGGCCCGCGGTGGCGGATGAGGTCGCACATGGCCCGCACGTCGGAAACCTGAGCGCTGCCGTCCCGCAGTAAGAATCCCGCAATCCCACACATGGTATTCAGAAATGCTATCACTCCCGACGAGTTAGCGTGCAGGCGGATGCGTGGTTCAATTCCGCCAAACGGTGTGCGACAATCTAGGCCAAGCTTCGATATCCCACACACGTTGGTTGAGTCCGCGGGGGCCATTCGCGCATGAGTCAACACGCCACGGAAGTTGCTGCCGGCGAGCGTTTCGAGTTCGGCAAGAACTGGGCTCGTTTTCTGCAGACGCTCAACGACGAGAAGATCGCCGAGGCGGTGGCGTCACTCAGGAATTATCTGGAGACGGAAAGCCTGGCCGGGCGCAGCTTTCTCGATATTGGCTCGGGCAGCGGACTGTTCAGCCTGGCGGCACGGAGGATGGGAGCCCGGGTTCACTCCTTCGACTACGACCCTAATTCAGTCGGCTGCACCGCGGAGTTGAAGCGGCGTTACTATCCCGATGACGAGATGTGGACGGTGGAGTCGGGCTCGGCGCTCGACCATGCCTATCTCGAATCGCTAGGGCAGTTCGACGTGGTTTATTCCTGGGGCGTGCTGCATCACACCGGACAGATGTGGCCGGCGCTAGCCAATGTTGCGCCTTTAGTTGCGCCTGGGGGGAAGCTATTCATCGCGATCTACAACGATCAGGGAACCGCCAGCCGGCGCTGGACCAAAGTCAAGAAGTTCTACAACGAAGCGCCGCGGGGTTTGCGATTTCTGGCAGTCTGGCCTTCGTTGTGGGTGCTGTATTGGCGACGACTGGTTAAAGATTTCCTTCGCGGCCGGCCGTTCGCAACAATTCGCGATTATGGGAAGCAACAGCGTGGGATGTCGTTCTGGCAGGATTTAATCGACTGGGTAGGAGGCTATCCCTTCGAGGTGGCGAAACCCGAGCAGATCTTTGACTTTTATCGCGAGCGCGGTTTTACTCTGACGCGACTGTTGACCAATGCTGGGTCGCCGGGATGTAACGAGTTTGTATTCGAGAAGTCGGCTCGGCCGCGTTATTGATTCGGGCGATGATTCGAAAGGTACTCAAGAATTGTGTGAACGGCTTGTTTCTCGCCGTCGCGTGGCCGATTGCCGCGCTGTCGGCATTTGGGCGGATTAAGCCCATCTATACGTTCTTTGCCCAGGCGTGCGCGACGGCGCCCGGTGGCATTGGAGACCGTCTTCGCGTCGCCTACTATTGCCTGACATTGGCTGAATGCCACATGTCCAGCCGGATTTCCTTCGGTACGTTTTTTGCGCATCCCGAGGCGCGGGTTGGTGACCGCGTCTATATCGGTAGCTACTGCATTATGGGCAAGGCAAGCATCGGAAGTGGTACCCAGGTCGCTTCCGCTGTGCAGGTTCTGAGCGGCCAACATCAGCATATTCGCGATGTTTCGGGATCTTTCTATGAGGCAGGGGCCTTCAAGAACGTGACGGTTGGATCGGACTGCTGGCTGGGGGCCGGATCCATCGTTATGGCCGATGTAGGGGAGCGAACTACTATTGGAGCGGCGTCGGTTGTGACCCGGGCGATTCCGGCGGATTCGGTTGCCGTTGGCAGTCCGGCTCGAGTGATTCGCAATGCGGAAGCGGCGCTTCCGGATACGGTTTAGGAGGAAGTCAAGAACGAAGTCAGGCAGCGGCTGAAGCCGCATGACGTGCAAATGCTTAACGGACAGCCTGAAGGCCGCCCCTTTCAAAAAAAGATTTAATCGGGGCTTCCTTAGTGGCTCTGGTTATATCAGACGGATTGTTGACTCTGCGAATGGGAAATGGTTTCATCCTTTATGCGTCTCTTCGATGAAGCTACGGGCTCAAGCTATAAAGCTATTCTTGTGGTCTTTGCGCTTTGCTTCTTCATTACGATTGCCATCCGGGTGCGCACCGATGTTATTCATCCCGGCGGCCCGCACTGGGACGATCCCTACGATCACCATAAATATCTATACGTCGCCCAGCATCCTCTGGGCAGCTTTCATATCCAGCCGACCTGCTGGCGCATCGGCGTGCCGCTAACAACCCGGCTCCTGCCTTTTTCTGCCTACCGCAGCTTTGACATACTGAGCACCGTATTTCTCGCACTCACGGGCGGGATGATCTATGTGTGGCTACTCGCGGTTCCGCGCACTCCAGACCAAGCTCTGCTGGGAGTATTCCTTTTCTACTCCATGGGTGCGGCGTCTAAGATATTGTTGCAGGGGGTGACTTCTCCCGACCCGGAGAGTTACTTTTTCATACTTCTCGGTTTATATGCAATCTATAAAGGCTATGATTGGTTGTTTGTGCTGTCTCTGGCTATAGGAGTTGTAGCGAAGGAGACAGTCCTATTAATTGCACCACTCTACTACAGTCTGAGAGCGGAGAAGCTATGGGATTGGCCACGAATCAAGCGCACCGTCCTGGTATGTTTACCCGGCGTTTGTATACTCGCCGCTATACATTTTCTTATTCCGGCATGGAATAACCGGCCGGATTACGTTGCGTCCCTGCCGGTTACGCTTACGCAGGTATCCGGCGGCTATACGAAATATGATCTTAAGACCGCCTTTTTCGGCACCGTGAACTTTGGTTTTTATCATGAATTAAGCACCATTAACCTCCTACGGCTGTTTACTTACGGCTCGCTGGGCATCCAATTATTCCTCCCCTTCTTTGCGGCTCGCCAGAATAAAGAAGTGTTGATTCGCTGGGCGCCCTACTGGCTTCCGACCCTGGCTAGTTTACTTTTTGCTTTGAATCCGGATCGCCGTTTGGGCTCGCTTTTTCCCTTGCTCATCATTATGGGGCTGAATGGGGTACAGGTACTGGCGGACCGCCTCCAGGCAACTGTGACGCAGTTTACAGCGCTGTTTGCCGTTCTCACTGCCTTGCTGTTGTTGAAGAAAGATACGCCGATCGTTCCTTTCGATCTTGTGGCAGCAGTTTTTCTGGCTGGACTTTGCTGGCTGGTGGTGCGCAATTCGCGGCCGAAGTACAGTCGAGTTGAAGCATCCGAGCGCGATGGCAGGCTTGTCGGCAAGCTTCGGTAGGCTCCCATGTGCCGCCCCTGAAGGGGCTCGCTTTGATAAATCGCAGTCTACCCAGCGCTGAAGCGCCGGGCTAAGCTCTACCGCCCCTATGGGGCTATATTTTCGAGCGCGCGATAGTCCGCCGCAGGATGGTATGCGATCGACTAAACTCATGCCGTGCTGGTCGGAATATCGACCGACTTAGATGACTGAAGCTCCCCAACGTTCACTGACTCAAAGAACGGCCACCGGCGTGGCCTGGATCACGTCGTTCCAGATCGCCCGGCAGGTGCTTCAGGTTATCTCGGTGTCGGTGTTGGCGCGGCGGATCCCGCCATCTGCTTATGGCCTGGTGGGCATGGCCATCCTCGTTACGAATCTGCTGGAAACGATCCGCGACATGGGAACGGGAACCGCGCTGGTGCGCGAACGCGACATGTCAGACGAGCTGTCGTCCACCGCCTTCTGGCTGAATCTCATGACCGGCGGAGTGGTGACCCTGCTTCTCGTGATTGCTTCGTGGCCGGCGGCGCGTTTTTTCCATGAACCCATGGTCGCCATCATTCTGCAGTTTCTTTCCATCTCGTTCTTCATGGGCGCGCTCAGCACGGTGCCCATGGCACTGCTAAGCCGGGCGATGGAATTCCGCCGGCTGGCATTTGCCCAAACGTTGGGAGCCATCTGCGCGACCACGTCGGCGATCGCGATTGCGCTGGCCGGCGGGAAGCTATCGGCGCTGGTTGCCGCTAATCTGGTGGCTAATTTCGTCACCATGATTGGCGTGTGGAGGTTCGCTCCGATTCGGGTAATGGCGGTATTTCGTGTCCCCGACGCCCGCCGTATTCTTGCTTTCGGAATGCACCTGACCGGCTCGCACGTGATGAACTACTTTTCCAGGAACGCCGACAATGTTCTGGTGGGACGCTTTCTGGGCAGCACACCGCTGGGCTATTACCAGATGGGATACATGCTGATGGCGTACCCGATTCAAAGCTTCGGTCTCATGCTGAATCAGGTGGTATATCCCGCGCTGGCCAACTTCCCCGAGGATCACGAGCGCTTTCGCGGCGCTTATTTGCGAACCATTCGACTGATCGGGCTGGTAACGATTCCGGTGATGTTTGGATTGGCGGTGACGGCGGAGCCGTTCGTTCGCGTGTTTCTTGGACCTAAGTGGCTGCCGGTCGCGGGGCTCCTGCTGGTGTTCGCTCCGCTGGGCGCATTTCAGACGCTGTACGATCCGACGCTGCTCATCTACAACACGCAGGGCAGAACCGATCTACTCTTTCGCTGGCAGATTTTCGCCAGCATCTCGTACGTGCTGTCGTTCATCGTGGGGCTGCGGTGGGGAATCATGGGCGTGGCCACATGCTATGCCATCGTGTGGAGCGTGCTGATGTTTCCCGCGCTGATGATTCCGTTTCGCCTGGTTGGGTTGACGCTGAAGGCATACTTTGAGTCGTTGTGGCCGTCGTTATGGTACGGCGTCGTGATGGTAGCCGTGGCAGGCGGATGGCTGCACGGATTGCGGCGCACGGGGATTCAGAATGCCGCCGTGCAATTGTTCAGCACCGCTGCTGTGGGCGCGGTGGTGTATGCCGGATTGATGTTGTGGCGGAAGCCGCCGGTGCTCGGGGAATTGGCAGGGACACTGGAAGGATCAGGACGGGCGCCGATTCGCGCGGTGGGGCAGTTGCTGACCAAGTCCGCGGGTATGGTCCCGGGCATTGGATCGGAGAAGGCGGCTAGTTCGCAAGGAGTGTAGGGCGAGGGGAGGGGAACGGCCTCCCACCCTACCGCCAAAAAGCGCGGTAGGAACGGCCCCCCACCCTACCGCCAAAAAGGGCGGTAGGATGGGGCTCCCAATTTGTGAGGGGAACCCAGTTCCTCTCAACGGACCATTGTTACGCGCCGCTGCGAGCGTACTGAAGGTTCGTGTCTTTCGACTTTCCCGCGGAGGCCGTGTCCGACTCGACCATCATGCGAACCAGGCCCTTGAAATCTACCTCGGGCTTCCACTTCAACTCGCGCTGGGCGAGGCTGGCGTCACCACGCAGGTCGTGAATCTCTCCGGTGCGGAAAAGTTTGGGATCGACTTCGACGTACTCGTTGACGATATCGTCGACGTTAGCTCCGGCGGGAATAAGATTGAGGCAGCGCAGAACCTCTACCACGAAGTCGTAAACGCTATGGGATTGACCAGTGGCGATCACGTAGTCCTTAGGCTCGTCCCGCTGAAGCATGGCATGCATGGCGCGAACGTAGTCGCCGGCAAAGCCCCAGTCGCGCCGCGCCTTCATGTTGCCCAGCTTGAGCTTGTTCTTCTTGCCCTGCGCCCAGTCGGCGGCGGCTAGCGTGATCTTGCGAGTCACCATTTCCGGACCGCGGCGCGGGGACTCATGATTAAAAAGGACTCCGCCGACGGCATAGATTTTGCGAGCGCGATAGACGTCGCACAGGCGATGAGCGGCGGTCTTGGAGACGCCGTAGGGAGACGTTGGGTCGAGGGCGGTCTGCTCGTTGCGCAGACCGTCCAGATTGCCGTACATCTCCGAGCTGGAGGCCTGATAGAGGCGCGTGTCGGGCTTCTGCCGCTCGATGATGTTCAGCAGCCGCGCCAGGCCGCCGACGTTGATATCGAAGGTCTCGGCGGGAATGTGCCAACTGGTGGGCACGAAGACCTGTCCCGCCAGGTTATAGACTTCGTCGGGCGAGGCCTTGGCGAAGGCGACTTCCAGGGAGACGGTGTCGCGCATGTCGCCGTACAAAACTTCGATCTTGTCCTGAATAGGATTGAGCCAGCGCATGGTGCCGGATTCGCGGCGCACGAGACCATAGACACGATATCCGAGGTCGAGGAGGTATTCGGCAAGATAGCTGCCGTCCTGGCCGGAAATGCCGGTAATTAGGGCCTTCTTCATGATCTTAGTTCTCTCCTTTAAAGCGCGCAGGCATTCTCAAAGCGGGGCAGAGCGCGGCTCAGTGTTGTGAATATTTAAGCATACCGCATAGGGACAGAAATCGGACTTGGACGAAGCTGCGCCCCTTCCAAGACCCGGATTCAATCAGAGGCTGCCCCCTGGACATCAACTGGGACGTTTCCCGACGTTATCGTCCTCCACGTCCCAGCAACAGGATCTTGATGGTGGAGAACATGATGAACAGGTCCAGACCGAACGACACGTTCTTGATGTAGAACAGGTCGTAGGCCAGCTTCTCGCGATTGTCTTCCAGGGTTGCGTTGTAGCCGCGATTGATTTGCGCCCAGCCGGTGGCGCCGGGTTTCACCAGCCAGCGTTCCTTATAGAGAGGAATTCCGGCGGCACATTCTTCTTCCTGTTCGGGAACGAAGGGCCGCGGACCTACAAACGCCATGTCGCCCTTTACGATGTTGAAGAGCTGAGGCAATTCGTCCACTCGGGTGCGCCGCAGCCACTTGCCTACGCGGGTAACGCGAGGATCGCCATGCTCGACCGGGGTAAGTTTTTTTTGGTCGGATCCCTCATACATCGAACGAAACTTGAAAACCGTGAACAGCTTCCCGTGTTCGCCGACGCGCTTCTGGCGGAAGATGGCCGGACCGCGCGAGTCGAGGCGGACGGCGATAGCGGCCAGCAGCATAACCGGCGAGGTAATCAGGATGGCGAGACTGCCAAGGAGGAGCGAGAACAGGCGCTTGTACAAACGCAGAGCCGTACGCACGTGGAATCCCGGCGAGAAAAGCAGCCAACTGAGGCGAAGGGAATCCAGCGGGATCTTGCCGGTGATGCTTTCGTAGTATTCCGGCCCATCCTGAATGTAGATGCCGCGGGCTTTCAGCTTCAGCAGCTTTTCCACTTGCAGCTTGCCGCGGCGGTCGCCCATGGTGACCACGATTCTCTGCACGTTGTGCTGCCGGGCTACATCCTCAAGATCGCTTTCATCGAAGCGGGGAACAGTTCGGGTGGTAGAGCTGTTCTGGCCGACAAAGCCAACGACGCGGACGCCAAGCTCGGAGCGATTGCTGATCTCGTCCAGCAGCGGCGAGGCGAGCGGCCCATCGCCGTAGAGGATCGCTCGCTCGGAGAACCGGGCTGACCGGTTGAGCACGAAAAAAAGTTTTCGCCAGGCCGGTACTGCGGTGCCAACGATCGCGACCCCAATCCACAGGGTGCTGCCGCTCAGCCGAACGTCGGGAAAGGCGTAGTAAAGAACGGCCAGGCTGACGAAGGAGCAACCTAGCACTCCCACCAGTCGGGTGACTACTTCGCGCCGGTTCGACAGGACAATGGAGTCGTAGAGATCGAAGTAGTACATCAACAGCACAAAGACGCCGACCACCAGGCCGATGCGTCCTATGCCGTTTTCATAAAGCAGGTAAATACTGGCATCGGCGGTTGTTCCTGCCCAAAATTCCACCGCCAACACGAAGCCGAGGGTGACGAGTATGGCCTCGGTCACCGTAAGCAACAGTGTGCGGGTGGGAAAATAGGCATTGAACAAACGAATCATGCCGAGGCCGTTTTTGCCCTGTCCGCTTCCTTTGCTTCCCTCTTGACTTCCTTCTTCGACTTGCCGGAGGTGTTGTTGTCGCCGCTGTAATAGCGGTCGTAATCGATGTTCAACATCGAGGCCTGATTCAGGACCGTACCCAGAAGCTTGGATTTCTCAATCGAGGCCAGGGCTTTATTGAGGACCTTCTTGCGAGTATAGCCTTCGCGCACTACAACCAGCACGCCATCGCACAGACGGGAGAGCGAGGTCGCGTCGGCCATGGGCAACATGGGCGTGGCATCGATCAGCACCCAATCGAAGCTGGAGGAGACGGTTTCCAGCATCTTGGCAAAGCGATCCGACTCCAGCAGGTGAAGCGGTTCGGCCATGGAATGGCCAGCAGCCAGCAACCACAAGGGCCGGTCCTCGACTTGATACAGCGTGTCCTCCAAAGGTAGTTTGCCTTCGCTCCACTCGGCAATTCCGCGCAGGGGGGCGGAGGTCAGCAGCGCGCTGGCGGTGGGGCGGCGAAGGTCGGCTTCCACCAGAAGAATGCGCTCATTGGGACGCCGGGCCAGGCTTAAAGCGAGGTTGACGGCCACCACGGACTTGCCTTCGTCGCAAACTGAACTGGTGATAAGCAGTTTCTGAAGACGGCGCTTGTTCTGCATGTGAGCCAGACGAGTGGCCAACACGCGGAACATTTCCGCTCCCTGGCTGTCGGGCTGAGACATGGCAACCAGGCGCTGTTCGGGACTAGGTATGGGATGAAGAATGCGATCGGCGGGCACTCGCAGCCAGTTCGCCTCAACTGGTTCGGCAGCGGCAACGGCGACTCCACCTCCAAGCTCGGACGCTTCGGGCTGGTCAGGAACCAAGGGCGAGGCACTTGGACTATCACCTTGGGATCTCTGTAATGCTTCGTACACTCGGCTCATGGCTATGCTCTCCTCACGGCTGTGGCTTCGATCGATTTCTCGGTTTGCAACTCCGGGTTATCCATGGTGCGCAACATGCGGAACAGCGAGCGCAGCAGGCTCTCGTTATTCTCGTCGCGCGCGGTTAATGAAAGCGGAACATCTTCCGGCAAGGCAGGACTGATCAGGCGGAAGTCACTGGCAACCTCGGTGATCATGTCGCCGGTCACCGGGCGCTGCTCGTGAGCAAAAGCGTTGACCATGGAATTCTCACAAAGGTTATTGATGATTCGGGGAATACCCCGCGAATATTCGAAGACCTTGTCCAGGGCTTCGTCGGAAAAGATTGCCTCTTGCGGCGGAGCGCCGGCGCGCTCCAGCCGCGACAAAATGTAGGCGTGGGTCTGCGGGCCATCGAGCGGTTGCAACTGACACCGCAAGGCGACCCTTTGCTTCAGTTGGCGCAACTCAGGGGAGTCGAGAACCATTTCCAGCTCCGGCTGCCCCATGAGGACGATCTGCAACAGCTTCTGTTGCGAGGTCTCGAGATTGGTCAAGAGCCGAATCTCTTCCAGGAGCTCGTTGCGCAGCGCCTGGGCCTCATCGACCACGAGCGCGGTAATCAAACCGCGGGCGTGGCGCTGGATGAGGAAGCGATTGAGGTCGAGCAGCATTTCGGTCTTGGTTCTTCCCGCATAAGGAAGCCCCAGGTCCGCCATGATGTATTGGAAGAACTCCACTACCGGCAACAGCGGATTGAAGACATAACCGAAGGCGACATTGTTCTTCCGCAGCTCCGACAGCAGGCAGCGCACCAGCAGAGTCTTTCCCGTGCCCACCTCGCCGGTGATCACGATAAAGCCTTTTCTGCGGCCTACGCCGTAGTGCAGATTCGCCAGAGCCTCGTTATGCCGCGGCGTTGGGTGGTAAAAGAACGGGTCGGGACTAATCTCAAAGGGATTGCGCGCCAACCCGAAGTATTGTTTGTACATGCACTATCCCCACAAGTAGGCGTAAGCAACCGCCGATGGCAGCAAGATGATGATCGCCAGGGTCGCCGCCACCGCCAGCCAGGGTTTCAGGCGGGCCATACGGATTTCTCCTGGCGTTGGCAGAGCAGGAATCTCCGCCAATACCGGCAAACTGGCAGCTTCAATGAGAGCCTGCTCGCTGCGGATGCGATCGTCCAGAACTTCGGAGCCGAATCCAAACAGCACGGCCAGACCCAACCCGACGGCGATTGCGCCCAGAGAGAACCGGAAGCGGTCAGGGAACGAGGGCTTGTCCGGGAGACTGGGCGGGTCAACCACGCGGAACTGCGCACCCTGTTGCTGTCTTTCCAGACTGGTAGCGAGCGCCGATTCCTGCTTCTTGGCCAACAGTTCCTGGTACTCCTTTTTCATGTTGCCCACGTCGCGCATCATGTCGCTCATCTCGGCTTCCACCGCGGGAGTAGCGTTGAGACGGGCCTGATAGACTGCGCCAGCCTGCTCCAGTCGCTGAATCTGCTGGGCGGACTGTTCCAGCTCCATCTTGTTGATCTTCATCTGCGTCTTCAATTGCACCAGCGGCGTCATCGCCTGCAATTGCGAGGGAGTGGCCTGATTCGAGTCGATATTTTCCTTCGCCTCGATCGCCATGTCTTTCTTCAGCTTTTCCAGGCTGGCGATGGTTTCCTTCAGCTTCTTGACGTCAGGATGATCGTCGGTATAGCGCGACTCCATATCGGCCAAAGCGGTCCGCGCCTGTTCCAGTTCCTTGTCGATGCTGCCGGGAACGCCGGCATTGTCGCTCATCGTCTGATAGGAGTTCTGCATGGAGTTCAGATACTGCTGCTGCTGGATGGCTCGCTCACGCGTGGCCGACGCTGTCTGGAGTTGATTCTGGATACCTTGGAGTATCTGAATATTGCTTTGCAGTTGCTGCGGCAGGGAGCCTTCGTGCTGGGCTTCGAAGGCGCGCACTTTGGCGTCATTGTCTTGCAACGCCTGCCCCAGAGCCCTCACCTGCGAGTCCAGGAATAGGGTAGTCGCTTCCGATTGCTCCTGGCTGGCCCGCACGTTCTCGTCAACGAAGAACGAGGTGAGCGCGATGGTTACCTTTTGGGCAATTACAGGATCTTTGGCGGCATAGGAAATCTTGAAAGCCACCAGTTCCTGTTCTCGTCCGGTATTGGTAGGGGTCTGAACCAGGTCCATCTTGACGTCGTCGCGCATGTTCTTGACCTGGTCGTCTTGCGAATTGGCATCGCTCGGATACAACTTGAAGCGTTGAATGAGGCCGAGCAAGCGGGTGCGGCTGAGCACCTGTGCCTCCATGCTCTGCACACGGTCGGCCAAGTCGACCTGCACGTTAGGCGGCACCAGGTTGCTGGGAACCTTCGGGGGTTCCACCAGGACCAGCGACTCCGACGAATATTTCGCCGGGATGATCCATGCCGAGGCAAAGACAATCAGCCAGCCAAAAAACAGAGGGCCCAAAATCCACCACTTGCGGCGGAGTATGATTTTTCCGTAATCGTCGATACCTTGTAGCGATTTCTGATCTTCGAATTCTTCCACCATGAATCACCGTCCAAGTGAGTGTCCCCAGGCGTACTGGAGCGTTGCTGCGATCCGGTTATCGGTCCATCTCGGCGTGGTGTAACCAGGAACATTTCTCTGTCTCTGCTCGATGACCGCAAAGTAAGCATTGGCGGTCCACGATTGGTTGATGGTTCGCGTCAGACCGACCTGACCGATAAGAGAATTCAGGTATTGGTCGGCGCGGAAGTGTGAGATGGAGAGGTTGTTGCCGTAGAGGGAGTTAAAGTTGAAGAGCCAACGCCGATTGATGGTTCTGCGATAGTCCAGCGAAGCATAATAAAGACGTACGGCGCCCAGCAGTCCGCCGCCGTTGGTAACGCGATGGGCGAACTTGGCCTGCAGCAGATCGCGCTTTCCTCCCCAATTGAAGTTGGCTCCCTCGGCCAGATTCCAACTGGATTCATGGGTGGTGGTGAAGAGGCACCCGCCGCCAAAGATACAGAAGATGGGAACAATGTCCTTGGTGTTGGTATGCTCGGGTCCACCCCAGCCAGAAATACTTATGCTGGGAGTGAGTTGGTAGCTGATAAAGCCTTCATAGGTCGTAACTCCGGCGCGGGACTGTCCGTGGCCAAAGTCTAAGGCAGTGAATTGATAGCCACCGCCGACAGACATTCTCGGCGAGATGATGTGTTGATAGAAGCCTGCTCCGGCCCACATATAGCTGTTTTGCAGCGCTTGTAACTGGGACTGCTGATACCTCAGAAAATTCTCGTTTCCATCGAAATCGAGGATATCGTGCGCCGTGAGCTGATAAGTAAGGTCGGCGGCGGCGGTATTTCCCGAGGAAGTCGCCTGCGGAATATAGATGGTGGGATTGGGATTGTTAAAGGTTGGGATGCTGCTAACGGTCAGGAAAGGCTCGAACGGATCGTCCGTATAGTAGTAGTTGTCGCGCATGGTAAATTGCCAGCGCGGTGCAATCTGCCAAAGGAAACTCCCGGACCCTATCTGAGTCAACGAATTGTAAGCGTTGCCCCCACCCAGCTCGCGCAGTGTGCTGCCGCCGTAGTTGAAGGTCCAATAAAAATGCGGCCGCGCCTGGGTGATGCCCAAGGTTCCCTGTAGCAGGCCCAAGGCCAGCCAATTGGTCGTGGGGAGGCCGCTGGCATTGCTGTCTGCCGAACCGCCGGCCGCCAGAGTCAACTGCAGACCCGTATTGGCGGTGACCTCAGTGAGGGACGACAGCGCAGGCAACTGCTCGGGATGGGTAAATACCGGCTGCGGACCGGCGGACGACGGCTGCGAGGAGTCGCCGGAACCGCTTTGGCCCGAATCATAGCCGTATTGGGTAAAAGTACCCGGGGGCGGCGTAGTGGGCGGGCTTGGCGACGGATTGCTCGAGCTATCTTGTCCAGAGTCGCCCTGCGACGAGCTACTACCCGAATTGTCTTGCGTAGAACTACTCTGGGATGAGTCGGTCGAGCCGCTTTGGGACGAATCGGTCGAGCCGCTCTGCGACCATGCCGCTGGCGCACAGAATAGAGCCAGCACCGCCAGGATTGGTCCGAGTTGCCGTTTCATCGCATCCTCCTCTTACTCCTACGCACTCTTGCTGCTACGCAATTTCTGTCTTGCTGCTCCTAGGGGATCACAAGCGTATCGCGAGGCTGCAGATAGATGTTCTGCGCCATTTTCTTGCCTTTAATTACCTCTTTGTAGTTGAAATGCAGCTTCTCCTGCTTGCCATCGGGGGCGGTGCGAAGCACATAGATCTTCTTCTGCTTGGCGAAGTCGCGGAAGCCTCCGGACAGGGCGATGGCATCAAGGATAGTGAGAGGGTGATTCAGCGGAAAGTATCCCGGCTTGTTCACCTGTCCCATGATGTTAAAGGTCAGACTATTGACAGCAGTCACAGACACGGTCACGACCGGATCGGACATAAGCTTTTGCAGGGCGGCAGTGATTTGATCCTGCAACTGCATAGGCGTCAGGCCCGAAGCCTTGATTTCGCCAACCAGAGGCAGGGTGATCATGCCGTCGGGACGCACCGGAACCGCCTTGGACAGCTCGCCCTCTTTCCATACGTTGATCGCCAGTACATCGTCGACGCCGATGACGTAATTGTCTCCATGAACGTCGACAACCCGCGAATGCGGCACATCGGTCGACGGAAGCTCCGTCGCCTTAGCGACGTCTTTGCTGGAAGTGTTAGCCATATCCGAGGCGGGCAGCACCGGCTTGGCAGGCGCGGAAGAGGAATCGGTGGCATCCTGGGCATACACCGCTTGTACGGTCATACTCAGCAGGGCGATGAAAAACAGTTTGAGGACTACGCGATTCTTACGTGTGTGTGACTTCGAAAACATCCTTGCACCTCGGTATGGTTTACTCGGCCTTGTCTGCTTCATTCTTGGGCGTGGAACTGGCACGCCGCTGGGGGATGCCAACTTCCTTCAGCTTGTAGAGCAGCGCGCGATAGCTGATGTCCAGCGAACGCGCCGCCTTCTTGCGGTTCCAGTTATTGGCATGGAGTGCATTCAAAATAATACGGGCTTCCAGCTTGCGGACCGTCTGCCGGGTCAATTTCTTTAAGGACACGGGTCCGTCGATCATGCGGCCATCGACGGCGTCGCGCTCGTTGGGCTCGAGAAGCTCACTCAAGATAACGTCTTCGGTGCCCATGACCACGTAACGCTTGATGAGGTTCTCCAACTGGCGGATATTGCCCGGCCATGAGTAGCGCTGCATCTTCGACATGAGCGCCGGACGCACCATCATCGCCCTGCCATTGAGTTTCTCGTTGTAGTACTGCAGGAGGTAGTCGCAGATGACGGGCAGATCCACCGGCCGCTCGCGCAACGGCGGCAGATGGATGGTCATGGTCGCGATGCGATAAAAGAGGTCGGGGCGAAAGTTGCCCAGCTCAATTTCCTCGTGCAGCTCACGGTTGGTCGCACACACCACGCGCACTTCTACCTTCTTGTCGTCCTGGGCTCCGATGCGGCTGAACTGACCATCCTGCAACAATTGCAGTAGCTTGGCCTGGAGCACGCCATCGAGTTCGGCAATCTCGTCCAGAAAGAGTGTGCCGCGGTGCGCCATCTCCACCCGGCCAGGCTTGGGATTGTAGGCGCCGGTAAAGGCCCCTCGTTCGTAGCCAAACAGTTCGCTTTCCAGCAGCGTCCCGGGAATGGCAGGGCAGTTAACCTTGACGAATGGTCCGTTAGCCCAAGGAGAGTAAAGATGCAACAAGCGGGCAACGATGTCTTTGCCCGTACCGCTCTCTCCAGAGACAAGGACGGAAAGATTTGAGGCGGCAACGCGCTCCAACTTCTGACGCACGTCGCGCATTGCGGGAGTTTGGCCAAAGATCACCGGCTCAGGAGGAAGCTGTTGGCCCATGATCGCACTTTCGTTGTTCGAACCAGCCAACAGTGGCATCTCTTTCCTCGTATTGCCTTGGAAACGGCGTACCAATGAATTGCATTTCTTGCACCAAGTTCCTGCACATTGCAAGAAAATGCGCATATCATTCGTAATCTGCTGATATGGAAAACCTTGTGTAGTTGAAAGGCGGTACCAGATTACCCTAAGAAACGCCTAATGAGAAGCGTTTTGCGCTTGCAGATGTGCAAAACTTTTCACTCTGAGGAATTGACTTTCCCTACCGTGCGGGGCTTGCCAACATCTAAACCGGACGGGTGATTTAGCAGCGGTTCATGGAACTGTAATCCCAGAAGAAAGTACTGGCGGTCGGCGGTACATCGCAGCACGGTAGCGTGCAGAAAGGAAACCGAGCGGGGCAATTGAGCCTTGTTGACCAGGGCGACAGGGATCTCGAGAGAGATCTGCGTGCCCGGATCAAGGTAGCGGCGCGTAGCCAGCAACAGGCCGCCGGCAGACAGATTGAGCGCAGTAGCAAATTCGAGGAATTCTTCACCGTTGCCGCTGGTTCCGCGGACAAAGAAGGGAATGGAGATTGGCAGCCGGTCCCAGCCGCGGCGCTCGGCGACGGATACGGTTCGACGCACTGCGATCTCCTACATTATGAAGACGTGACGCACATCGATAACCAAACTGGAAATCCAGAGAACCTGATAGTTTTGTTATAGATATGTGGACCTCTCTTGGTGTTGCCGAAAAGGGGAAATTGCAATCTATTGCGGTTGTGGAGAAGAGGAATACCTGCGCAGGGTGAAAATGGGTTCCTGAAAGAGAAACAACTTTGCGCCTTTTGGGGAGAATTTCATCAGATTGCGGTTGACAATGCAGTGGGTTGCGGTAAGATCAGTGCTCCCCCTGTAGAGTGTTTCCACTCTATCTTCCCGAGGAACTGGCAACTGCTAAACCAAAGGCTGACTTTTGTCGAGAGTATGCCTGTGGCACAAAGATCAGGGATCTTTCCCGAGAGCGGGGAGAAGTCATCGCGTCCCCCCTCCTCCGGGCAACGGAATGGAGCCGTTCCCATGCAACCCGCAAAAATGGCGCCGGTAAGGCAAAAGCTCGAGCTCGTCTCCCAGGAGCACTGCAGTTGCTGCCGGGACGCGCTGGCCTCCGCCGCCCATGAACTGAAGACGCCCTTGGCGATCATGGGGGGATATCTGCATCTGTTGCTGACCGAGAAGTTGGGGCCCTTGAATGCCCGTCAGATGGAAGTATTGACCGAGATGCAGGCCAACGGCGCGCGCTTGTCGAACTTCATCCAGAATCTTCTGACTTACACCGCGCTGAAGGTCGATCGCTTCGACATGCACTACGAAGTGGGCGACATTAACGGTTGCATTCGCGAGATCGCCGAGGTCTGGGCGCAGCGCTTTCAGGATCGCGCCATCGCTTTCTACTTTCTGCCCAGCGACAAGCTGGAAGCTTTCCCCTTTGACTACTACAAGGTGCAGCACATCGTCTCCAACCTGCTCGACAATGCCATGAAGTACACGCCGGCTTCGGGCACCGTCTGGCTGCATTTGGAGCCGTACTTTTGGGAGCGCCGAACCGTGCAGCGGCCTCCGCTCAATGGAGTTGAGCGCCGCAAGCAACGGATCCACGCCCCTAACTGCTGCCGCATCTCGGTGGCCGACACCGGCCCCGGAATCGCTCCCGAGTTTCAACAGGAAATCTTCGAAGAGTACTTCCGCCTGACTCCGCAGGGAACGCGGGCGGAAGGTTACGGACTTGGTCTGGCCATCGCGCGTCGCCTGGTGCAATCGGCCGGCGGCAAGATCTGGGTTGAAAGCGAACCCGGCTCCGGCAGCAAGTTCTCTTTCCTGGTATTGCTGAACCCCTCACCCAAACGCGTTGCGGAGGAAGAATGAGTGCCGGCCACATCCTTGTGGTGGACGATGAACCGAGTATGTTGCGGTATCTCCAGACAGTCCTGGAGCTGGATTCCTATCGTGTCTCGACCGCCTCGAATGGATTGGAAGCCGTCGAAAAGGTGCAGCGCGACTCGCCCGACCTTGTCCTGCTCGACATGGTAATGCCTGGCGCTGACGGTCTTGAGACCTTGCAGCGCATTCGCGAAGCCAAGCCCTCGACGAAGGTCGTCATGCTTTCCTGCGTTCGCGATACCCGCAAGGTCGCGCAAGCGATGCGTCTTGGCGCGCAAGACTATCTCTCCAAGCCAGTACAAAAAGAGGAGATGGACGAAGTTCTCCGCTTCTGCCTGGAGAACACCGAACCCGGCGGACCGGGCGCCGGCGAAGCCATCGAAGTCAGTGAAGGCGTCTACTTCTTCTCCGCGACGGCGCAAATGCGCCAGCTTCGCGCGCATGCCATGCAAGTGGCGCGCTTCGATTTCCCCGTGCTTCTGCTGGGCGAAAGCGGCACTGGCAAGGAAGTCCTCGCGCACCTGATCCACAAGTATTCCGACCGCTCGCATCGCACATTCCTCAAGATCAACTGTGCTGCTATGCCCAGCGAGCTGCTGGAGAGCGAACTGTTCGGCTACGAGCCCGGCGCGTTCACCGGCGCCACCAAATCCAAGCCCGGTAAGTTCGAGCTGTGCAACAAGGGCACGCTGCTGCTGGACGAAATCGGCGAGATGTCGCCCGCGCTCCAGGCCAAGCTGCTGCAAGTCTTGCAGGACGGCCAGTTCTCGCGCCTCGGCGCGCGTCACTCTGTTCAGGTTGACGTCCGCGTGCTGGCGGCGACCAACATCAACATGCCGCAAGCCATCGCGCAGAAGACCTTCCGCGAGGATCTCTACTATCGCTTGAACAGCTTCGTGCTGCGCATGCCGTCGTTGCGCGAGCGCCGCGAAGAGATCCCCATGATTCTGCGGCACTTCATGATCCACCTTGCCGACCGCTACGCCTGCGCACCGCTCAGCGTCTCGGCGCGGCTGGTCGAAGCCTGCGAGAACTATCTCTGGCCCGGCAACATTCGCGAGCTGGAGAACTTCGTCAAGCGCTATCTCGTGCTCGGCGACGAGGCTGCCGCGATCGCCGAACTGCGGCGCTCCAATGGCCGCGACTCGCAGAACGCAACCGTGATCGCGATGGAACAGAAGCAGCCGCAACCGCAGCCCGACCTGAAAGAGATGGTCCGCAACCTGAAGAATGGCGCCGAAATGGAAGCCATCGCGCAGGTGCTGGAAGAAACCGCCTGGAACCGCAAACGCGCCGCCACCAAACTCAACATCAGTTACAAAGCGCTGCTCTACAAAATCCGCCAGTACGATATTCGGCCAAGACAAGCGGGATGATTAGCCGCGAGTTAGCAATTAGCAACTAGAAGCCATCTCATAAATCGCTTTGTATCAGGGCACGTCTTCAGACGTGCCGGAGCCGATAGTTTATAGGTCGGCTTCAGCCCCTGCGGAACCTTAGATTTTGCAGGGGCTAAAAGCCCTGGCTGTTTACCGCGACTTGTTCGGCACGACTAAAGGTCGTGCCCTGATACGAACCGGAATGATTTATGAGATGAGCTCTAGCTTCGAGCCGCGAGCGCCTGCTAGCCTGCCTTTGCTGACAACTGATCACTGACAACTGTTGCTTGTGATCCTTAGCGAAGCGCCCGCCTGTCTTTTCCAACTCGCCGCTTTTGCGAGTCGCGCGGGCGCGCAGTCGAAGGACCTGCCCTGTGCTTGCCGAAGGGGATCTGCTGTTCGCCCACGCCGCGACGAACTGTTGCGCGGCAGTATTCTCGAAGCTGCTGCCGAACCTCCGGCGCTTCGATCTGAATCACGGGTTCCGGGCAACCGGGTGCCGCGACCAAGAAGCCCACCCTGTTCGCCTTGCTTTGGCGACAGGGTGGGACAGGTCAGTCGTTGTTAATGCTGGTTGCTGAAGGTTGCTCTCGTACCGTCAAACTTCGTGATGTGGATGGTAAAGGGTTCAGCGTAGGAATTGGCGCGATCGTTCAGCACGCTGATCCCCACCTGCTCGCCCAGCAGGATCGAGTACAAGCTGGAGCTGCGGAAGTGGATACCGGCGTGGATGCCGTGCCCGACGGTGACGTTCCAGGCAAGCTTCGACAGCTCGCCGTTGATGGTGAGGCTGTCGCGGTCGGAGCCAGTGTACGGCACCAGCGACAAGCCATCGGAGCTGGGCACCATGACATCGGAGCCGGCGGCCAAAAGCAGCGGCCGGATGGGCTGACTGCAATCGAAGAAAAACTTGATCGCTGTAATGCAGGCTCCGGCCACGGTTCCGTGTCCGGTGGGATAACAAGGATGTGCCGGCGCCCCTTCGGGAAATGCCTGGGGCAACAGGTAGCTGCTGTATCGCCCGTGAATGATGGGCAGCACGGCCGAGTTGAGCAGGTCGTGATGCAGTGCCGCCGAGGCCTGAGGCATGGGATGCTGGTTGGTCATCCGCGCCTGCAACAACGCGCCAATCTCCTCCGGGCGCTGCCGCAGGTTGACGACCCACTTGTGGAACCACGCGGCTTTCAGCGCCCGCGTTGCCATCTCCGGGACTGTCCCCTTGGCATCCACCGGGCCGCCTGCCACGGTGCCGAAAGTGCCGAAGCCGTGCTGGGTCAACGAGCCGTTATAGGGGTTGCCGGGATTGACCGGGCATGCGAGTTCCGCGAGCACAAGGCAGGCGACAAGGTACTCCTGGTGAAGCGCGTCCACATGGGTGAAGGCAGCCATGTCGCGGCCCATACGCAGGTAGCGGAATACCGGGTCATACTGCAGGCTAAATGACGGCGGGAAGCCGCTCTCCACGTTCAGGTACTCGATGGGATTGGTCAGATAGTCCGCTCCGCCCTCACTGACCGACAAGAAGCGGTGCATCTGCTGGCCGATCGGCTGAGCACCCATGAACGTCGGCTGGACCATGAACTGTGAGAGGTACGGTCCTTGCACGCTGCCATCACCGGGAACAATCTGGCCGCGGAAGAGATTTTGCGGCGTTACCGGATAGGGAAAGATGCTGTTGTGTTGACGCACATAGGACAGGCTGTTCAAGTCGGCGCAGGCCTGTGCCGCCAATGAACTGGTGGGATAGTCTGTGAAATGGACGTCGCGCATCAGCGCCGCCCAGTAATGCTCCACCTCTTCTGCGGCGGTCTGAGCGCTGGCAACGCTGGGCGCGGGCGGGATCACGGTCGCGAAAGGATCCAATCCCTCCAGATCGAAGGCCAACGCGCCCATCGGACCATTCAGGGTTCCGGTGAATCCCGGCCCACCTGGATTCCCGACTTGGATGTTTTGGAAATCGGAGAAGCGTCCGCTCTGCAGCGCGTTGACCAGGCTGAGCCACGAGGAACGGTGCACGATGCCGAGAGCATCATGCTTGAGGCATTTGCTCCAGCTGCCGCTGAAATCCGTGTATTGGTCGGCGTCGCCATTGTCCGGCAGTTCGCCGACGTTGATATTCTCGTTCTGGGCTACGCTCTTACGGTAATTGAAGCTGTTATTGGTTCGATTGTTAGAGCTGTAATCGACCACCGACGCCTCGGCCTCTCCGTGCTTCCCCTCAATCAGCGGTTCGAATGGAATGGCAGCTAATGCCACTGCTGCGGCGCCGCCGACGCCGACCTTGCCTAGAAAAGATCGCCGGCTATTGTTGGCCGGCCGGTTTGCGCCGCTTTCGTCCCGACGCGTCTGTTGATGGTTATGGGTCTCCTCGCCTTGAACAGGCGTGGCGCCTGCGCAACCTTCCTGAGAATCTTTCATGAAGCGGATCCTTTCGAAGTTAACTGAGCGAAGCAGGCTGATCGTGAGAACTAGACAGGGGGCTGAGAACTCGCGTAAGGTGCGGATTCCCATTACCCGCCTTGAGGAGACCTCCGAGAAACCTGCGAAGTGTGTTATACCTGCCCGATAAACAACGGTCGTACCCCGAGGCCGAGGAAAATAGTGGCAAGTGAGAACAAGTCACTAGCGTGCTGACATATCGAAAGTATTCACGCGCTGCAGGTCGAAGTCCGCTCTCCGCTCCCTATGACGCTCAGGTCAACGATCGACCGAGGGGAACTACGCGATGGCGGAACAAAGAGCCATACTACTTGGCGCTTGGCCACTAGCGCGAATGTAGCAAAGTATCCACTCGCCACTATCCACTGCATTTACGGCGTGATCTCCCAGACGACACCACTCAGATTCGCGCCACCATGGGCGGCAGTGCCAAAAAGGTCGCCGGCCGAATCGAACACCACGACACTATAAGGATTCTTGCCGTCATTGCCGCCAGTGAAGTCGTGCAGCGAGCTGTACGTAAAACCGCCGCCCGAGCGTGTCAGCTTGAAGATATTCCCGTCGTTGTTCGCGCCATCGCACAACGTGGTGCCGTAGAGATTGCCGCCACTGTCCATGTTCACACCGGCAACGGGTCCGCAATTGGAATTTCCGCTGAAGCTGTTGAGCAGGTTGTAGGTCCAATTGCCGCCCGAGGGCGTCAGTTCGAAAACTGTACCTCCGCCGCCCGAGCCGCCGTTACTGGTGGCGCCGTAGATGTTGCCTGCCCCATCCAAGAACAGCCCGGACATGGGATTGCCTCCGTCGCTGCTGCCTTGGAAGCTATACAGGACTTTCTCGGTCCAGCCATTCCCCACAGGAGACAGTTCAAAAACCGTGCCGGCTCCGTTGGCGCCGCCGAGCGCCGTAGTGCCATAGAGGTTGCCGACGCTGTCGAAGATAACTCCGTTGGCGGGATTTGCTCCGTCAGGTCCGGAAAAGGCGTAAATGGGCTGCTCCGTCCAGCCGCTGCCCGAACGCATCAGTTCGTACACCACTCCTTGGCCGTTGCCCCCAATGTAGGTAGTGCCGTACATGTCCCCTGCCTGGTCGAAGACGAGGTCGCCGAAGCGAGGGCTGCCCCCGTCCGACCCCCCCGAAAACGCATACAACACACTCGCGTTCCACGGGCAGAGAAAGGCCTGGCAAACGGCCGCCAGCGGAGGGCTGAGGTTATAGATATAGCCATAGAAATAACCGGCCAGGTTATTCGGACTGGTGCCATAGAGAGTGCCATTGGGGCCGAAGACGGCTCGGCTGGACAGAGTGCCGTCGAAAATCTGGATAGGGCTATACAGCCAGCCGGTTCCCTTGTGCTGCAACGTGAAGACGTTGCCCCAATTGGTGCCTTCATGGCCGCTATGGGCCGTGCCGTAGAGAATTCCTTGCCTGATCGACAAGCCGGCATAGGGTTGAGCCCCGTCCGTCCCGCCGGTGAAAGTGTAGAGAACCTGGTAGGTTTGTGCGTGCGCCGCGCCCGCGGTTGCGACGATCAGCACAAACCCAATCGCCAGTGCCCGCGCAGCTGTAGTCGCTCGGAGGGTTAGGTTGGAAGTTACGCTTCGAGGTTGCAATGGGTCCGGCATGAAATCCTCCCTGGGATGTTTCCAAACAGGCTTCTTGATTTAGACACTGCCGAGTGCATGGCAATATACACCCATTCCCCTCGGTTCGTACCATTTTTTCTGCGTCGTATCACCGGCGGCTCGGACCTATGGAGAGACCGCCCTCCCCCACGGACACAGGAAGACCCAGCGTTGCGGCTAAGTTTGATTGGTTACGCGCCGACCTTGTCCCACCAGAAAACTTGATTAGGGTCGCGACACAGTCTATGAAACCCTGGCTGTCGCCGATCACGGAATTGTGGGGGGCAGAGCAGGTTACGAAAATACAATAGCGCCACTAGTCCTTTCGTAATCTTGACGGATTCTGCTTTTGTCCTATGCTGGTAGGTTGGGCGGAATAGGCCCGATGCTCGTCGGGGTTGCAGAGTGCGATTGGACGGGCTGCGCTCTTTGAAAAGTTAAGTGCTTTGGGGTTGGAGATTTCCCGAATCGGGATGAATTGAACCTCGCCCATCTCTGTAAGTCCTTGCGATTTAATCGTTTGACCTGCATCTCTTTGGGGCTCAAGACTTTGCAGATAACCTTCAGTGTTTCAAGACTTTACGAATAAAGGGGGGAGGGGGTGGGTCAACTAGGAAGTGCGATTGGAGGGGCGGCCTTGGCCTAGGACACAGCGCCCGCGATCTGCGATTCGTCCGCTCTAACGCGTAGGAGAGGATTGCTCGAGGGCGCGTTCACTCCAGCCGTCAGGGTCAGCCAAGATTTGGCTCGGCAGGGCGGGGAAGGTTCACCGATTGTCCGCACTCCACGCGCTGGAGAAACGCGATGGTCTGGCGCTCGGCCCAGCGGCCGTCGTAGCCGTTGGCCTCGGCGAGGAAGGCGCAATGTCCGCCGTGCTTCGTCTCGACATAAGTAATGTGGGCATTCGCGAGCAGCTTCGCGCGCGTCTCGAGCACCACGCGGATGAAAGGATCGTCCAGCGCGTTCAGGATCAGCGTAGGGACGGCGATGCGATCCACCACGCGGGCCGAGGCCGCGCGCGTGTAGTAATCCTGGGCATCGCGAAAGCCGCAGTAGCGCGCGGTGATCTGGTCATCGAAGTCGCGCATGCTGCGCAGGCCGCGCAAGTAGCCGACATCGTACAGTCCGGGATAAAGCGCTGCCTTGCGCAACATGCGGCTGCGCAGCCCGCGGAGAAACTTCCATTCGTAGACGCGATTGACCCGATTGTGCAGCGCATCGGACGAGGGCGCAAGGTCAATTACAGGCGACACGCCGATGCCGGCTTTCATCTGCGGAGGAGCCTGCTCGCCCCACTCGCCCAGCATCTTGAGCACGAGGTTGCCGCCCATGGAGTATCCCACCAGCGCCAACTTTTGCAGACCGTCGTTGTCGATGAGACTCTGCGCCACCGCGGCGACGTCGGCCGACATGTTGGAGTTGTACAGGCTTGGGCCAAGCTGCTCGGTGCCACCACAATTGCGCATGTTCATTCGGACGACGTTCATCCCGGCAACCCACGCCTTGCTGCCGGTGCCGACAACGTACTGCGAATCGCTGGAGCCTTCGAGGCCATGCACAATGATGAGCGTCATCGCGCCGGCGCGCTCCGCCTGCCAATGGCAGTGGCACAGCACCTGAACATCGTCCTCCACGTGGAACAATCGCTCCTCCGCCGGAGGGAGCAGGTTGCGGCGGGGCAGGAAGTTGCCGACGATAGTCTGAAGATGTCCGTTGGTAACGCGGCGCCGCGGCCGGAACGGCTCGCCGAAGAAATCGCGGACGCTCGCCACCTTGCTCCCGTCAGTTGACTTGAGGGCGCGGCTTGGCGAACTCTCCTGCGCCGGGTTGTTGTGCTCCAACATCTATAATGGTTGTATCACTTCGCGGGCGGCCTGGTTCGACTTGCGGCTGCCCGGGGAAGCATCATCCAGAGTTGGAGTCATCGATGCCGATCTTTGAATATCGTTGCGAAGCCTGTGGACATAAGTTCGAGGCGATCCTGTTCGGCTCCCAGACGGCCGAGTGTCCCGAGTGCCACACGCAGAAGCTCGAGCAGCAGCTTTCGACCTTCGCCGTCAGCAAAGGCAGCAGCGCTTCGCCGGCCGCAGGCTGCGGTCAGTCCAACTGCTGCAGGATGAACGGTGGCTGCGCCGAGAACTAAGGAAGCTCTGATTTCGAATGCTATAATTTTCTCTCCACGGTGGGTGTAGTTCAGTGGTAGAACTCCGGACTGTGGCTCCGGCTGTCGAGGGTTCGAATCCCTCCACCCACCCCAAAGCCCCCGAACATCTACAGCGGAAATGGCGTGATAGGTCTGAATCAACGTCCTGGTTGATCTCAGCCTTTTGCACACTCGTGCCCGGCACGAGACTTAACCTCTAGACAATCCCTTGACCAATCCTCGGCGGGAGCCGGATGCATTGACTGGCCGGACCTTCGCCCGTACCATCAGTGAACCCTTGGGGGCCTCTCTCGCATGATTGGCACGACGGTCTCGCACTACCTCATCCTCGAGAAGCTGGGCGGCGGCGGCATGGGTGAGGTATACAAGGCAGAGGACACCGACCTTCGGCGCCTGGTCGCGCTCAAATTCCTTCCCGAAGATGTAGCCCGCGATCTGCAAGCGTTGGAACGGTTCCGCCGCGAGGCTCGTGCGGCTTCGGCGCTCAACCATCCCAACATCTGCACCATCTACGAGATCGGCAAGGACGCCGACCAGTCCTTCATCGCCATGGAGTTTCTGGATGGGATGACTCTGAAGCATCGCATCGCGGGAAGGCCTGTCGAGACCGCGGTCCTGCTGGAGTTGGCCATTGAGATTGCCGATGCGCTGCATGCCGCCCACGGCAAAGGCATCGTCCATCGCGACATCAAGCCGGACAACATTTTTGTCACGGAGCACGGGCGCGCCAAGCTTCTGGATTTCGGTCTGGCAAAGATTGCGCCCGCGGGCGATGGCGCGACCGTTTCTGCGATGCCGACAGCCGCCGAACTGGAAGGGCTTACGCGGCGTGGTGCGGCGATTGGCACCGTCCCCTACATGTCCCCCGAGCAGGTGCGGGGCGAAGAGCTGGATGCGCGTACGGATGTGTTTTCGTTCGGTGCGGTCCTCTACGAGATGGGGACAGGGGTTCCACCCTTCCGCGGTGAGACCTCCGCCGTGATTGCCGAAGCGATTTTGAATCGCGCGCCAGTTGCGCCGGTGCGGCTCAATCCCGACCTTTCTCCCAAGGTCGAAGAGATCATCAGCAAGGCGCTAGAGAAGGACAGAAAACTGCGCTACCAGTCCGCGGCCGACATTCGTGCCGATTTGCAGCGGCTGAAGCGCGATTCGGAGTCCGGCGGAGCAAATATTCTGCCGCCGCACTTTACGTCCAGAACTGGCGCGGTGAAAAGACGGAAGTGGGCGTTTGCCGCGGCGGCAATTCTGGCGGTCGGGCTCGTTGCAGGAGCGTTCTTCCTGCACAACCGCAAGGCGCACGCTCTTACCGAGACGGATACCATTGTGCTGGCCGACTTCGCCAACTCCACCGGCAATCCCGTCTTCGACGACACGTTGAAACAGGCGCTGGCCATCTCATTGCGCCAATCGCCGTTTCTCAAGCTCCTCTCGGACCAGCAGGTAAAGGCGACGCTCGGACTGATGACACGGCCACCGGATACGGCGCTGACGCCGGAGGTTGCCGGCGAAGTCTGCCAACGGGCGGGCAGCAAAGCCTACATCGCGGGCTCGGTCGCCAGTATCGGCAACGAATATGTGGTCGGACTCAAGGCTGTGAACTGCCAGAGCGGCGACACCCTCGCGCTCGAGCAGGTACACGCCGACGGCAAGGAAAAAGTTCTGGATGCGCTGGGTTCGGCTGCCACGAAACTGCGCAGCGAACTCGGCGAATCGCTTAGTTCGGTACAAAAGTTCGATGTGCCGATCAAGCAGGCCACAACGTCCTCCCTGGAAG
>JBARGS010000011.1:0-3004 GCA_049798495.1 Candidatus Korobacteraceae bacterium
TATCGCAGAGTCATCTTTGCGGTCTAGTACTTCTGCCAGCTTCTTAGTCTTCTTAAGCCACTCAAATACGTCAGCGAGCTCTCTGATGGCTGCCTTCTTTTCCTCCAGTGACAAACGGCGATTTCTCCATTTGACGATAGCGTTACGTACCTTGCTGTCCACGTTGGCTTCGTCATAAGCAATGATCTCTGCGGAGAGGATGTGCTGCAGCCCGTCAGCGCCGAGCGCCAGAATGATGCCGTCCCTAGTCAGCTCGAATCCAGATTTGTAGTCTACGAGAAATGCGTTAGCTGCCCTCCTGAATTCTGCGCGCCCGGCCCTTTTATCGTAGCTATCGTAGTCGCTGTAGTTAAAACCTGTTTCGGTAATCGCATCGACCATGACGCCGGGCCGGGAGACGTGATCATGAAGAAACTCGAGCGCTTCGAAGACGTGTTCTTCGGTGATGTCTCGCATCAGCCACTTTGTAACGGGAAACATCTGGAACGAAAGAGATAGAGCTGCTTTGTGCTTGATTGTCTCAGGCAGGTCTACTTTTGTAATCCCCGCCTCTTTGAAATAGTCCCTGTCGCGAAAAAATAGATACAGGTGAGCGAGTTTCCGATACAGGTCATCGAGCGTCAGTCGGCCCGGGTTCGTTCTCGCAACGTAGTAACGACGAGCCTCAGGCAGAGGAGCAGATTCGAGCAATCGATCGGCGATCTGTCGACACTTTGCCTTTAACGATGAACCATTCTGCTGGCGCTCCACCAAGTCCTTGAGTAGCTTGCCAACAATGTGATCAGGTTGATTAGTCCAGAAGTGCCGAAGCCGATTTGCCTTCGACCCCAAGCCGCCAACGCTCTCCTCGTCGATGTCCAAGCCGGTGCTATCAAGGACAAACTCCTGAAATGTACGGTTCGAGAAATCAAGAACGTAACCGTTCCCCATTTGAAGGAGTTCCTCAAGGTTGCGCTTCTCTCCGTGAGTCAAGGTCGCCACGACTAAAGTCTACTATTTTCCCGGTGGGCCCCAGCAAAGCGGGTCGCAACTCGGAACTTGCGCTCAAGGCAGAACGAGGGTGCGTCCTCCGCACCCTCGCACGTTACAACTCTTGCCGGCTTCCTACTTCTGGCTATCCTGGTAACGCTTATTCACTTCCGCCCAGTTCACCACGTTCCACCATTCCTTCAGGTAGTCGCCGCGGCGGTTCTGGTATTTCAGGTAGTACGCGTGCTCCCACACGTCGTTGCCCATGATGGGGTAGAAGCCCTGGCTCATCGGGTTGTCCTGGTTGGGCGAGCTGACGACCTGCAGCTTGCCGCCCTGGTCGCGCACCAGCCAGCTCCAGCCGCTGCCGAATTGCTTCAGGCCGGCGTCGTTGAACTTCTCCTTGAAGGCGTTGAAGTCGCCGAAGGTCTGCTTGATGGCATCGGCGATGGAGCCGGTCGGGTCGCCGCCGGCATTGGGCGCCATGATCTTCCAGAACATGGTGTGGTTCACGTGGCCGCCGCCGTTGTTGCGTACCGCGTTGCGGATCGCCTCGGGCACGTTCTCCAGGCCTTTGAGCAGATCTTCACCACTCATCTTCTGTAGCTCGGGCGCTTTCTCCAGCGCCGCATTCAGATTGGTGACGTAGGCCTGATGATGCTTGTCGTGATGCAGGTGCATGGTTTCTTTGTCGATGAAAGGTTCGAGGGCGGCGTAGTCGTAGGGCAGGGCAGGAACTTCATGTGCCATTCTGTTTCTTCCTCCAGTTGGCGTTGATGCAAGGGAACGACAGGTGGTTTCAAAAGCGCGGGCAAGACCCACAATCGCCCGGCAGATCATTATAGAAGCAGTTTCGGGTTTCCAGCTCTGCGCAGAGCGTCACTGTTTACAGAGATTCTTTTCCGAGGATCGCCACGACATCCCGCTTGCCGTGCAGAATCCGAATAATGCGCACGCTATCTCCGTCCCAAAGATAATAGATTCGTATCGCTTCAAATCTCATAACCGGCCACGACCGCAGATTACGAAATTGCGCATGAGCCGGCCTGTAGCGCGCGCCCACGGCGGGCCGCTCCCGCAGCATGGCGACAGTTCGAAGCAATGCGTGGCGAAAGCGAAGCGCAACATCCGGTAGATTCAGAGTAACGAGATAATAGCGGAACTGACGGACAACATCGTCGCTAGCTGCTTGCCGATAAGTAACCTTCACGAATGCCGGTTGGCTTTATGCTCGGCAAGCATATCGTCGGTTTGCCGATTGACGGAACCCCAAAACTCCTGCTCGGAAAGTTCTTTCGATGCCAGCCCTTCAGCCAGGAGGGTTTCGAGTTCTTCGGGCGTTCCGCGGAAGCCCGGAATGGCACGCTGCTCCACCGCCGTCAGCGCGGCCTCCACAACCTCCTCCACTGAATCGTAAGCGCCGCGGCGAATGACCGCATCAATCCGCTGCTCCTGCTGGGCCGTTAGACGGATCTTCACTGCGTTTCTCGTCCTCATAGGCTCAGGTTACGAAAAAAGCCGGTCTGAAGCAACCGAGGACGGCACGGGCGCTAGTCCAACCGATTTTTCTGCCAGCCCACGGAGGCAGTATCGATGGGCGGCGATTGTTGCACGATCTCAGGCGCCATCGGGCAAGGCAAAAGGGCCGGCAGGCTCCCCCTATAAAACCTGCCAGCCCCCGCATCAGCTACCAGTTTGGTAACTGAGCCTGTGCGCTCGCCAAGCGAGCTATGCATATCGCTTCGCAGGGTTCAAGTGTCTCGCTACTTGCCTCGAAAGACCCTCGTTAACCTTGCCTGTCGAATCAACAGTAGGGCGGCGCTGTGGCAATTGCTACTGGTCTGAGGTGGAGTTTCGGGATAGGGCAGGAAACTGTCCTACGCTGTACGAAAGTGCAGTCAACCAATACCGCCTGGACGAACCAGAGGTTTCGGCGCGTGAACGGTGTATCATTGCTCACTCTAACCTTCATCCGGCGAGGAGCAAGCGGTGTTCCAGGCCAGCAATTTCGAGTTCCGCTACCGTTTCTGGATCT
>JBARGS010000012.1:0-3310 GCA_049798495.1 Candidatus Korobacteraceae bacterium
GTATGAAGGATGAGGCGTTCGTCATTCTGGTGCAGAAGATGCACGACGATCCCTCCTGCACCCGCCAGGCGCTGGACGTTCTGCTGATTGCGCGGAATCTGGAACGCATCGCCGACCATGCGACGAACATTGCGGAAGATGTGATCTTCTGGGTAAGAGGGGCCGATGTGAGGCATGGAGGGGCGCACTACCGGGAGTGAAGTCGATCCTGCCCCGTTGCGCTGACCCCGTTGTGAAAGGGCTCGAGCTCAGAGGTTGCTGGAAAACTCGCTTTCACGTACGCCTCGTGTCAGGGCACGACCCTTCGGCTCCGCTCAGGGCAGGCTTTCAGTCGTGCCGATAAGCCTATTTATTTTTCTGGGAGCCGGCTTTAGCCGGCGGCACGTCGTCCGAACGCATAGCTGTCCTCGTCCGCGTTTCGAACACAGCGAAACCCTTTGGGGGCCCCGGCCACTCTCCGAACGAAGTCGAGGGACCTGCTTCTCGTAATTGTCCCGCCTACCCGGGTTAGCGTCCAAACTCGGACGCGAACCTTGCACCAGGCCGCACCTGCATATTTTCTTACAAGTAAGATGGTTGCTATAATCTTACTTTACTTACTGCTTGCTAAAGTAAGAAAATCATACCGACGTACCATGAGAAACCCCTTTACGCCCCGCATTTCTTCCCGCGGACATGTCATCATTCCTGCTCCTGTTCGCAAGGCGCCGGCTGACCTCTCCTAGACTTCTTTTGGGTAGAGCCTGCCCTGAGCGTAGTCGAAGGGGTGGGAATTTTACTCATTGAACGGAACACGGAACCAGGAAAAACCTCCTGAAACATATGGAGGCGCTCGCGACCGCGTGCGCCAAAGGCACGGCCAAGACAATCGCGAAGAAGCCTGCAGCAGCCGTCAAGCGGGGGGCGATCACGTTTGCGCAAGCGGGAGGCGGGAGTCTGAGTTATGCGGTACGAAGTTGTAACGGACACTCTGACTAACCTGCCGCGGGGGCTAAACAGTTTACTGAAAAACTCGGAAGAGCAGATTCCTTGCGGGCTGAAGAGACTGTGTCGCAACCCTGCCGTCCCTACCGGACTCACGTTTATTTCCCATCACACCCAAGGCTTACGCCCTGGGCTATGGTTGTTTCGCCCTGCGGGCTCGGACTTTCGTATTCCTTCGATCTTCTTTATCCCACCATAATTTCTCAATTCCAGTCGCGACACAGTCTTTGAAGCCCGCTCGGGATGACAAAAACAAAGGACCTTTGACGGCGCACCCATTCGGCAGGCTCAGGGCATGGCTAAAGCTGCGCCCCTTCAAAACCCGCCTAAACCGAGTTTTTCAGCAAACGGAAAACTCCCGTTTATTTTGCCACGCTTGCGGCACGGCTGAAGCCGTGCCCTTTCAAAGCCGGAACTTAATCAGAGCTTCCTTAAGAGATCGTGGCCAGCAACATTGTGGGCGCCGAAGCGATGCCTCTCGGAGTGCCGTCATTTCGTCGGCGAACTGCCGCGCGGTTGTTGACGCATGGCTGGTGGGTTCGATACTTTTCCTCTACCGCGGTGAGGGAACGGGGTTACCATATCTCGTGCTAGTCACCCCTTCGGGTGATAGCAGTCACTGCCAGAGTGGCCGCGGAGGGCTCAAATAATAACTGCCTCAATTTAAGTTCGTCGGTCTTTTTTGGCGAACGGTTTTATCTCTGTACCGGCCCTAAAGCAGAGTTGAAAAGGTTCGAGGAGGACCTCTATGACGGTTGCAACCACAACGACGCCCGGCATCAAAACCCCGGGCAGCTACATTAACGAAGTCATGGCGCTGGTAAAGGCCAAGAACCCGGCTGAACCGGAATTCCATCAGGCAGTCCAGGAAGTACTCGAGTCTCTACGCCTTGTGCTGGAGAGACATCCGGAATACATCTCTGCCAAAATCCTTGAGCGCATCACCGAACCCGAGCGCCTGCTGATGTTCCGTGTGCCGTGGTTCGACGACCAGAACAATGTTCAGGTCAATCGCGGCTTCCGCATCGAGATGAACAGCGCCATCGGCCCCTACAAGGGCGGCCTGCGCTTCCATCCCTCGGTCAACCTGGGCATCCTGAAATTCCTGGCCTTCGAGCAGGTCTTCAAGAACTCGCTGACCACGCTGCCCATGGGCGGCGGCAAGGGCGGTTCAGACTTCGATCCCAAGGGCAAGAGCGACAACGAAGTGATGCGCTTCTGCCAAAGCTTCATGACCGAGTTGAGCCGCCACATCGGGCCCGACACCGACGTTCCCGCCGGCGACATTGGCGTGGGCGGACGCGAGATTGGCTACCTGTTCGGCCAATACAAGCGCATCCAGAACGAGTTCACCGGCGTGCTGACCGGCAAGGGCCTGCACTGGGGCGGCTCGCTCATTCGTCCGGAAGCTACCGGTTATGGCTGCGTGTACTTTGCCGAAGAGATGCTGAAGACCCGCAAGGACACGCTGGAGGGCAAGGTTTGCCTGATCTCCGGCAGCGGCAACGTCTCGCAGTACACCATCGAGAAGCTGCTGCAGCTGGGCGCGAAGCCGGTTACGGTTTCCGATTCCGACGGTGCGATCTACGATCCCGACGGCATCACCACCGAGAAGCTGGCCTGGATCATGGACCTGAAGAACGTGAAGCGCGGCCGCATCCGCGAGTACACGGACCAGTTCAAGAAGGCGATCTTTATGCCGACCGATCTGAAGCTGGGCTACAACCCGCTTTGGAACATCAAGGCCGACTGCGCCTTCCCCAGCGCCACGCAGAACGAAATCAACGCCAAGGACGCGACCAACCTGATCAACAACGGGGTGAAGGTCGTTGCCGAAGGCGCCAACATGCCGAGCACGCTGGAAGCCACCAAGCTGTTCCTGGAGGCGAAAGTCCTCTATGGGCCAGCCAAGGCGGCGAACGCGGGCGGTGTGGCCACGTCAGGCCTCGAGATGTCGCAGAACAGCGCGCGGCTGAGCTGGACACGCGAAGAGGTCGACCACAAGCTGCACAACATCATGATCGCCATCCACAAGACCTGCTTCGAGACGGCCGAGACCTACGGCACGCCGGGCAATCTGGTGAACGGCGCCAACATCGGCGGCTTCCTGAAGGTCGCCAATGCCATGCTGGATCAGGGACTGGTGTAGTCTCCTTGTAGAAGGCTTGCCGTATCATGCGGGGTGGAGAAATCCACCCCGCAGGTTTTGGGGGTTTGAATCAGGGTGGCCGGGTGCCCCACTCATTCGCGGTTTTCGAATGAGTGGGTCGACACCTGCCATCCACATGCGGACGTAATACAATAGCGCCATGCTGACCGACGACGA
>JBARGS010000013.1:0-5344 GCA_049798495.1 Candidatus Korobacteraceae bacterium
CTCGCGTTCTCTTCCACGGCCACTGTAATCTGCCGGTCAAGTTCTTCTGACGAGTAGCTCGTGAGCAGGCGCTTGGTCGCGAGCAGCGAGGCTGGACTGTTCTGCAAAAGACTGGCGGCGAGTTCGCGAGCACGATCCAGAAGCTTTTCGGGGGCGACGATCTCATTGGCCAGCCCGAGACGGAACGCTTCTTCGGCGCTGATGATCCGTCCCGTAAGCAGCAGATCACGCGCTTGCTTCTCTCCGACTTGCCGTAGCAAGAAGGTAGAAACGATGGCGGGCACGAATCCGATTCGCACTTCCGTATATCCGAACTTGGCTTCGCTTGAGGCCAGGGTGAAGTCGCACAAAGTCGCGAGCCCACAGCCGCCGGCAATTGCGGGTCCGTTGACCGCAGCGATGGTGACTTTGGGAAATTCGTAGAGGGTACGAAACAGACGTGCTATGGTGGCGGAATCAGCCTGGTTCTCTTCCGGCGTCCGGCCCGTGATCGAGCGTAGGTTGTCGAGGTCCATGCCGGAGCAGAAGGCCTTGCCCGCGCCGGTGAGAACGATGATCTGGGCGGAAGAAGTTTCTATCTCAGCCAGCGCGCGCAGGACGTCATCGATCAACTCGTAGCTGATGGCGTTCCGCTTCTCGGGACGGCTCAGCGTGACCAGGGCCAGTGGGCCGTCGTAGTTGAGAGCAAGAGTTGAGTAGGAATGAAACGCTTGCGACATATTAGAACCGAGCGCCGTCTTTCACACGAAATTTGCCGAGCTGTCGAAACTATCCACTAACCACTATCCACTAACCACTGCTTTTACATCTTCGGGCCGCTGAATCTATCGCCAATCTCGGCGGCCAGGCGCAGAGGCTCGGTAATGGGCTTGCGGATCAGCACTTCGGCGCCGCGACCGCGCAAAGCCTCTAACAACTTCTCCGTCGGGATGTTGCCCACCAGCACGTCCTGTGCAAACGGACATCCTCCCAGCCCGCCAATGGCCGAATCGAAACGCAGGCATCCCACATCGTAGGCTGCCAGAACTTTTGCGGCTGCGTCATCCGGGCGACTGTGCAGATGAACGCCAATCTCGACGCCTTTGAATTTTTCGAGCACTGGGCCGAGCAAGTCGGCGATTTGCTGTGGTGTTGCCAGTCCCACCGTGTCGGCCAGCGAAATCGCCTGAAGGTCCATATCTGCGAGCAGGCTGATGCCCTCGATCAGTTCGTCGGCATTCCACAGGTCGCCATAAGGATTGCCGAAGGCCATCGAAATGTAAGCCACGGTGTCGAGTCCGGCATCGTCCGCCTTCTGCTTCACCTTCTCGAGCATGTCGAGATTCTCTTCCAGAGTCTGGTTCTGATTGTTCTTGAGAAAGGTGGGCGACAGCGAATAGGGGAAGCCCAGCGTCCGAACGGAGTCGGTCGCGATGGCACGTTCAGCCCCACGCTCGTTGACTATGATGCCAATGATCTCGACATCATCGGGCGGATCGAGTTCGCTGAGCACGTTTTCGGAGTCGGCCATCTGCGGCACCGCCTTGGGCGAGACAAACGACACGGCGTCGATGTTCTTGAATCCGGCTGCAATCAGCGCCTTCAGGTACTCGACCTTGATGGCGGTAGGGATCTGCCCGCGTAAGCCTTGCCAGGCGTCGCGGGGGCATTCAATGAGTTTGATAAGTTCAGCCATCAGCTTTCAGCCGTCAGCTCTCAGCTAAGACTACCTCGCACCACGGTGAATGACTCAGCCTCAACGAAATCCAGTCCTGAGAAAGCTTGTCCGTTCACTATCTCAGAACTCCTCTCGGGCTCTGCGTCTCCCTTCGTGACAGAACGCGATTCTTACGAAGTAGAGATTCCTTGACTCGCCTCGTTCCGCTCGGGATGGCGCAGTTAAGGAAGCAGATCTACAGCCGTTTGAGCTGACGGCTGATAGCTGACGGCTGACAGCTTGGCGCGCCCTACGTCTGCAGCACTCCCACGCTGAACTTCGGCACGTCGGGATTCAGCGATGCCGCTTCCAGAGCGATAATGATTGCCTCACGCGTCTCCGCCGGGTCGATGATCTTGTCGATCCACAATCGGGCTGCACCGTAGCGCGGATCCATCTGCTCGTCGTAGTTAGCCTTCACCTCGTCGTACAGCTTCTTCCTGTCTTCCTCACTGAGCTTCTTGCCGCCGCGCTCCAGTTGCTTGATCTTGATCTCCACCAGCGTGTTCGCAGCGGAGGCGCCGCTCATCACGGCGTACTTCGCCGTCGGCCAGGCGAAGAGGAAGCGCGGATCGTAAGCCTTGCCGCACATCGCGTAATGCCCCGCCCCGAAGGAGCCGCCGATGATAACCGCGATCTTCGGCACGACGGAATTCGATACCGCATTTACCATCTTGGCGCCGGCGCGAATGATGCCGCTCCATTCGGCGTCGCGGCCCACCATGAATCCGTTGACGTCGTGCAGGAAGACCAGCGGTACAAGATTCTGGTTGCAGTCCATGATAAAACGCGCGGCTTTCTCGGCGGACTCGGTGTAGATGACGCCGCCGAACTCGATGCGTTTGTTGCCGGCGTGGTCCACCTGCTGCACATGTGTCTTTTGATTGGCGACGATGCCCACGGCAAAGCCGCCGATGCGGGCATAGCCGCACAGCACCGTCTCGCCGTACTCAGCTTTGTACTCGCCGAACTGGCTGTCGTCGACGATGCGCGCGATAATCTCCTTCATATCGTATTGGCGCCCGGGATCGCTGTCGTAGATGCCGTAGATCTCTTCCGCGGCGTGGCGCGGTTCCTCGGCTTCCTTGCGGTCGAAGACACTGATCCGCCGATTGCCCATCTTATCGACCAGCAGCCGGATGCGCGCGATGCAGGACTCATCATCAGGCTCGCGGAAATCGACGGTGCCGCTGATTTGGGAGTGCATCTTGGCGCCGCCCAGTTCCTCGGCGGAGTACTTGGCACCGATTGCCGCCTGCACCAGCGCCGGTCCGGCCAGGAAGAGCCCGCTGCCTTCGGTCATCAGGATGTGATCGCACATCAGCGGCAGGTACGCGCCGCCGGCAACGCACATGCCCATGATGGCGGCGATCTGCGGGATGCCCATCGCCGACATGACCGCGTTGTTGCGGAAGACGCGGCCGAAATCGTCGGTGTCAGGGAATACGTCCTCCTGCAAAGGCAGGAAAACACCCGCCGAGTCGACGAGGTAGATTGTCGGGATGCGGTTATCGATGGCGATGTTCTGCGCGCGGATGACCTTCTTCGCCGTCATGGGGAAGAACGCGCCTGCCTTCACCGTCGCGTCGTTGACGATCAGCATCACGAGGCGGCCCTGCACTCGCGCCAATCCGGTGACCACTCCTGCCGCCGGCGCGCCACCCCACTCTTCGTACATCTTCCATGCCGCGTACGAGCCCAGCTCAAAGAAGTCGCTGTCCGGATCGATGAGCAGCGCAATGCGCTCACGCGCCGTCAGGCGGCCCTTTTTGTGCTGCGACTCGATCGCCTTCTCGCCGCCGCCCTGGTGGATGGTCTCTTCTTCGTTACGGATCTGAGTAACCAGTTCCACCACGGCTTTCTGATTGCGCTCGAAGCGTGGGGAATCGGTTTTCACCTGAGTGTGGAACTCGGACAGCGATCCGGGATGCTGGTGATGGTCAGTCATAGTCGGTCAGGGGCAAACTATCCACGATAAAGCAGGGCAGCGGCGTCGCGCAAACGAGGGGAAGGCAGTTTTTACCACAGAGACACGGAGGACACGGAGAAGGATCGAGATCAAATTATCCGTTGCGGTGGTAGGACCAGATCATAACAAGTCCGCCTATGGCCGCTGATCCGATGCCGACAAGAACCAGTAGCAAGAGCGAAAATGCTTCCGCCTCGCGATAAGTAGCGGCCTCCACACGAAGATGGGGATTAGTGACAGCAAGAGCGCTCGCATCCTTCGAAACATTAAGCTCGGTTTCGTAATTTCCTTTTGTTAGCTCGAAACCGGCGTAGTCCGCTTCCACCGTATCGTGTTGATCCGTGTTGTCGTGAAGAATCGAGTCCCCCGTGCGAACGATTTCACCGCTGCGTCGCAGCGTCCAATGGAACCCCACAATACGTGGCGTATCGGAGCAGTTCGTCGAGGTCTCTTGATAGTAGATCCCTAACATGCAATGAATCGTTTCCCGAGGTATCTTTGGCTCAAATTCAAGGGATAACCTGTATCTGCCAGGATAGTTGACCAGAAAACTTTTATGAATGGTCCCAGGAACCAACGACACCGGTACATCAACAGGGATGGGATCGCGCGTCGCGTAGTAGACGTCCGTCGCTGTCGGCAGCAAGATCCCCACCAGCACGAGTGCTAGTCCGACCCTTGCGCCAAACGGCATGTTGCGCAGCTTTTCGATCGTTTTGCTCACAGTCCCAGCGCAAATGCCACGATGGTCTTTCCTTGCCGTCCGGTGGCATCCTCCAATTCTTCTAGCAGCGCGGCCTCAACCCCTTCAGGATCGACTTCCATTTCACAGGCCGCAATCTCCGGATCGCTGGCGCCGTGATAACACAACTCGCAGACGCCGAGCCCGTCCTCTGACCGCACCGGCGGTCCGAAGACGCGGCAGGTCATAGGCCGAGCCGCATACAAGTCGCAAGCGCCTGTCTCAGGATCAAGCGCCGGACACGGCTCGTCGTTGGCGAAGTCTTCGAAGCGCGCCGCGGCATCCTCGCTCTCATCCAGAATTCCAGTGGCAGGGTCTCCGGGGAAATCTTTTTTTATGCGCGCAAGCGAAGCGCGAGCGCGTTTACGGAGCTCGACAGCGCGGGTGGGATCGCTTGCCTCAAGCTCGGCGAGCCCCTGTTGCAGACGAAGCACATCGAGCTGGTTGATGGCGAAGGCGCCGATGCAGCACTGTGTGCATCCCAGCTTGCAGACCAGCCACTCTCCGCTACGGCGAGCGGTGTCGGACAGAGCGGCGTCAATGATCTGCACCAGCGTCTGGTTGCCGGCAGGAAGGGAGGTGGGCATGGCTCGATGATAACGTGCCGGCGTTTATGAGGTTTGCGCCAAAGCCGCCGCCAAGGGATCTTCGGCGATGGCGTTGACCAGCCCGATTTGCAACGCGCGCGGGGCATGAATTTTTTCTGCGGCAAGAAACATCTGTAGCGCACGCGCCTTGCCGATCCGACGCGGCAGGCGTTGCGTGCCGCCCCATCCGGTGATGAGGCCGAGGGCTGCGCCGCGATGTCCAAAGATTGCATGCGGCGCGGCAATGCGCCGGTCGCACGCCAGCGCGAGATCTAGCCCCCCTCCCATGCAGTAGCCGTGGACGGCAGCAGTCGTTGGGGCTGGAAAGTTTGCGACGGCATTCATGAGCC
>JBARGS010000014.1:0-5728 GCA_049798495.1 Candidatus Korobacteraceae bacterium
CGTGCTCGCCCCGTAACCTTCGATCCCGCGAAAAACGGTGGCTCCAGCGATATCGAGTTGTCGACAGCGTTCGACAATTGCCTGGTACAGGGGGCGTCCCTGCCACTGATCGTCTTCCCCGAAGTGAATCCGCAGCATCTTGGCTTTGCCCTCTAACTTCATTTCTGGGCCTCCTGTGCTTCCGGCAGTGGCTGGGCGTGGGAATACTTGATCACGTCAACATCGGAAAGGACCACCAATCCCTGCTTGACCATTTGATCGAGAACAGGGAAAAAGGCCCTGAGCTTGTCTTCGCTATCCACTACCGTCAGTAAAATCGGCGCATCGTGGGAGAGGTTCAAGGTTGAATCCTTGTGGATGCGACGGTTGGCGCCGTATCCCAGGATTCCCCGGTAGACCGTCACTCCCGCAATATCGTTTGCCCGCAGCGCCTGCACCAAGGCTTGGTGCAGCGGTTTGTCGTTCCACTTGTCGTGTTCGCCGATCAGAATCCGCATCATCTTGGCCTTGGACTCCAGCTTGACGGCCGGGAGATCGGGTGCGCGCTTCTCTCCGGGCGGCACTGGCCGAATCACGGTTGTGTCATGAACTTCGATTAGCCCTCGATAGGCGATTTCCGCAAGCTTGGGCAAGACTTCCTGCACCCGATCCGGAGTCTCAATAAACTCAATCTTGATCGGCATCTGATCGGAAAGATCAACCAGGCGGCTGGTGTGCATCTTGTGGTCGGTCCCAAATCCCGCCATTCCGCGCGTGACCGTTGCATCGGAAATGCCGCGGAAGAACAAGTAATCGAGGATCGCAGCATAACAAGCCGTCCCGTGATAATTCTGGCCTTCAATCACGTAGACAGTCACTTTCTTGGCTGGTCCAGTCGTCAGCACGTGTCCTCCTAGCGCGTAATACCTCGTTGAGACACCAGGAATTATGCGATGTGGCCGAGAACGCCACCGCCGCCTTTTTCGCTTTTTCGCACTCTCATGTCGAAAGCCTCCAACCGCCTCCTCAGCTCTTCCTGATTGCTTGCCAGCAGGCTCCGGACAATCTCAGCCTCTGCCTCGGAAAGAAGGCTAATAAGTTTTTCGCCGTGGAAGATGCAGAGGTTCCGTACTGCGTTTCCCCGCGCTAGCGCCTGGATCATAGGAGACTCCGATAAGAGGGCATTTTGCGTCTTCATACGAATACCCGTCCTATAGCAGCTCCCGCCCACACGGCCACGAATCCAACCACGACGCTGAGCGCTACGTTCAGCAATCCTGTGGTGACCTGGCCGTCCTGAACCGCCCGAAGCGT
Source organism: Candidatus Korobacteraceae bacterium (assembly GCA_049798495.1). Classification (GTDB taxonomy): domain Bacteria; phylum Acidobacteriota; class Terriglobia; order Terriglobales; family Acidobacteriaceae; genus Bog-257. The sequence continues at coordinate 1,294 of JBARGS010000014.1, forward strand.
TTCGTATTCGAATGTAGAAAACGTTGTGTACGCTCCGATGAACCCGATGGGAATCAGATAGCGCCAATACGGACTTGCGGTGGTCCTAGCCAGCAAAGCAACAACGAATCCAATCAGGAACGAGCCGCTGATGTTGATCACAAATGTGCCGTACGGAAAGCGAACTCCATAGCGGCTTCCGATGTAGGTTGCGACGATGTACCGGGCGATCGCACCGAGAAAGCCTCCGACGCCAACGACCAGATATTTCAGCACACTTGCGATCCTTTCTTTTCTCTGTTTACGGCCACGTCAGGAAGCGATTGCTTCACTGTCGTTTGTGGACCTATCCGCGTCCATCATTCGTGCCAGCGCGGCGAGGTCCGAACTCACTTGAGTCAAATCGACTGCTCTTTTAACCGTTCGTTTTGTGCAGATCGACTAAGCCGTCGCGCCCCGCTCTCCAAACACGTCGAGACCTGTGCGAATGGAGGTGACACCGATCCTTGTACGCAACTCCCTGCGATAAATATCCACCGCTACTTCACCAACAAAACCGGACAGTGGGCGTACCGCAACACCCGTTCGGAGACTGATCCGAGCACGATCTTTTGAAACAGCGACGTTCCCCGTCGTCCAACGATGATCATGTCCACGGCCTCGGTCTCGGCGCGGTGGATGAGCTGTTCCCCAGGATGACCGACGACAATATCCGTTGCGATCTCCACTCCAAGCACATGGCCCCGCTCCACCACCCGTTTCAATCCGGCCTCATAATGCTCGCGCGCATCGTCCAGGACTGCTCCTACCTCAACAGAAGTGGCCGGTTCGGGAAGCCTGGCTACGGCGAGTACAGAGATGGCCGACTTCTCACAGATGCCAAATCTGATGGCAAGGTCGACGGCCTTTTCCGCTAGTGGCGAGCCGTCATAGCCAACCAGAATCTTTCGGAAATACGGGACTTCCACGTTCAAAGGCATCGATCCTCCTACTCTGTTGCGTCCGCCGACGCTTCCGACAGTTGGGGCACACTACCTTCTGGATACACCTTGTGCTGTGGCTTGGGCAACAGGTGCCGCGGCAAGAAGAGCGCATTCGCCATCACCGTTGGGATAACGGCTGAACCGATTACCGTCGCAACCAAATGCGAGTATTGAGCCTGACTGATGACATTATGGTTCAGTCCGAACAATGCCGAGATCGTGCCGAATGTTAAGCCGGTCGACATCATGAGCGTGTAGTACAGGCCCTCCTCGCGCTGGTAGTGGAAGGCCTTGACGGTTGGAAACAAGCCCACCATCTTCGAAATCATCTTGGCGAAGAAAAGAACTACGAATACCAACGGAGCGCCCATCAGGGCCGGTACGGAGACGAACGAGCCGGCCCGAATGAAGTAGAACGGGGTCAGAAGCCCGAACGTCAATGTTCGTAGCCTCCGGACCAGAGAGTGGTCTTTGCCAACGGTGCCGGCCAGCACCATCCCAATCATATAAGCAGGAAGAACAGGTTCACTGCCTGCCCATACAGCGAAGCCACCCATGGCGAATAGAAAGAACAACAAGAACTTGGCTTCCAGTTCGGAAACTCGTCCTCCATACTTTGCAAAGAACCGGGGCGTCAGGAATGGAAGGAAGGTGAAGACGCCGGCGCAAACCAGCACGAAAACCAGCGTTCTGTAAGTGAACGGAGAGAAGATCAGTCCGAGTGCGATGACCGTTCCCAGGTCGTTGACGAAACAAGCAGCCAGGATGGCCTTGCCGAAGTCGGTTTTATTGAAACCGAGTTCGAGCATTACGGCATAGACCACCGCGACTGATGTCGTACTGAGGGCCACTCCGGCCAGTTCGCTGGCCCGCCAACTCCAGTGCAATACGTAGTAGGCGATGAGCGTGCAACCGATGAAGGGGCCGAAAAATCCGACCAACCCTACCCCGACAGCCTCTTTCCACTTGGTTTTGAAAATTACCGGGTCGAGTTCCGCTCCTGCGAGAAAGGTCAGAACGATCGCTCCCGTCCCGGCGAGGAATCCGATCCAACCGGTTTTGGCGCCTAGTCCGCCCTGAATGATGAAGGCTCCAATGACGAGTTGGGCGACCGTGCCCACGACGATCTCGGTCAATGCTGTCGAGATCTTGAACCAGATCGCAAGCAGAGTTGCGAGCAGGGCGAGCCCAACCCAAAGCGCTGCGAGAACCCATACGTTCTCCATCGACGTTGCTCCTATTTTTTTCGGGAAGCTCGGCGGATAGACATGACTCCGCGACGAGTTTTCCTCGTCAGGAGTCATCATCTGTCCCGGAATCAGTAGGACAGCGGTTGGGGGTGAACTCCTTCACCTTGGATTATGCTTTCTTGATATCTCACATAGTGAGCGAAGTCAAGCTCGCAGGTTACCGACTATCGATCGATTCGCTTTGAGCACGCCGGCTTGGGTGGTCCTTCACGCCGAGCTTCGCACGAAAACCGTGGCGCCTTCCTTCACGCAGATTCCTGCAGAAAGATATTCAGGAGGGTGTTGTGAATCCGAATCTCCCCGTCATATTCGATGAAGCCAAGTTTTCTGAAGCGGTTCATGAAGAAACTCACTCGGGAGCGAGTAGTGCCAATCATCTCAGCCAACATCTCCTGGCTGATCTTAGGAATCACAGTGTCGGGTTTGCTTTCCTTGCCGAACTGCGCGAGCAGTAACAGGATCCTCGCGAGCCGCTTTTCGCTAGAGTTAAAAAGCTGATCTACCAAATCGGCCTGGATGCGGGCGTTGCGGGCCAGCAGAAAGGAGACGAATACATCCGACAGCGCGTGTTCTTGATGAAGAGCGCGGACCATTCCTGCCTTGCTGACTCGGAGCAGTTCACACTCGGTCATCGCGGTAGCAGTCGCCAGGCGAAGAGGATGAGCTGAGGCCATGCACTCCTCGCCCAGGAATTCCCCACCGCTCACCAAGGTGATCGTCGCTTCTTTTCCGTTGGCGGAAGTGACGGTTACTCTCAGCCGGCCCTTCCGCACGTAAAAAATCGCGTCGGCAGGGTCACCTTGCGCGAACGCCATCTCGTTCTTCTTCAGGTTGAGAATTTTCTTGCCCAAACCCGCTCTGGCGAGAAAGGCTTTGGCATTGAAAATCGTCTCGCCATTGGTTGGTTGCAGATTGGGAGTTGGACGCCGGAAACGATCTACATTCGCGCGTGTGTCGGGTTTTGCAGAACCTACCGCGTCAGGCGCTGAAACCCCTTTGGCAGGACCTCCCGCGCTACCGGATGACATGCTCCTCGCGCTCATTTCGCACCTCCGAAGGGCCCATATCCACACTTCAACCTGGACAGCGTAAAAGCAGTCTGTCAACCCTCTCTGTGCAATATTGCACACTTTACCATGGTAAATCCATGCTTTGTTGACCAACGCCCGGATTGTGACTCCTTGATTCACCTCAGGAACGAATGGATCAAACTGTTGAGGTGTCAGCGTGTTCTTTTTTGACCAGCCGCTCGGGCCTCGACCTGTCAGACTTTTTTCGGAGGACTTCATTATGAGTCTGGAAACGATTTTGATTGTTGTCGTGATTCTATTTTTGCTTGGTGGAGGCGGTTGGTACTGGGGACGCGGGCGCGCTTAACGACCGCCTTTGAAGCTGCCACTAAGTAGCCGAAGCCCGGATCTCGCGCATAGGGATGGGCGAGAGGTAAAGTATGGACAAAAATGTCGGTTAGAGGCAGCGTTCTAACCAACTAAAAATGGTGGGCAGTGCAGGACTCGAACCTGCGACCTCCTGCTTGTAAGGCGAAAAGGCAGAATGCCGCTCAAGCACTACCTACTTCTTAAAATGTACCACAATCGCGGGTTAGCTGGCATCTCGCCGCACCCGCGATTGCTGTCAGGTTCACTCAATTTCTGTCTGGCATACCCGCAAATTTCACCGCAGGGAAGGAAGGCTTGCTCGGTGATTTTCGGTAATTCCGCGTAGCGATTTTGTCGCGTCCTCAGACGGGCTGGTGGACCTTCAGCAAGTGCTCGGCGAAAGCAACGCTCATGGACGGGTGTACGTCAGCAGGAAACGGATACCCGCAGACCGAGCAGCGCTGCAGATTCCCGTCGGCGATCAAGCGGGGTTCGGTCTTTTTCTTCTCAAGCTCGGCCATCTTTGCTTCCCTGACCTCGCGGGCATGGTCAATGGCGTCCTGAGCCTTCTTATGCGGGTCGTACAATTGGTCGAACGGCTTCTTGGACTCCATGCCCCCAAGTGTACGCTGTCCCCCGAGTCTTCGGGATGTGCGGCGCAGTTTGAATCGAGAGTGTTCAAAATTGACCAGTCTCTATGACTCACGACATGTGAAAATACCGGGATGCATTCCGGTCCTTTGATTGAAGCCCTCGCTTTGACCGTGCGATGTCCTACATGCGGCGCTGCTCCAAAAATGCGTTGCGAATTGGCTATTGGTGGCGTTCGCAAGCAATCGCACTT
>JBARGS010000015.1:0-1694 GCA_049798495.1 Candidatus Korobacteraceae bacterium
TAGGGCTTTTCGAAGTCCTTCAGGACAATCGTGATCTCAGGATCTTTCAAGCGGCTGCTGGCTTTCTCCAGAATCGCGGCTTTCGTCTGGTCCAGGGTCAGACCTTGCAGCTTGAGATCGCCAACAATTTGCAGGGTCACGAAGCCATCGGGCTGAACCGTTACGGTCTGGTCGAATTCAGGCGTATACCGGTAATGCACCTCCACCACGTCGGTAGGCTGAAGACGATACCGAGGATCGCGCTCGGAGAATGAGCCGGACTGGGCAAGGGCCGCGCCCGCCCAAACTAACGAGATAAGGACAGTTTTCAAGGTTCGCACAGGATTACCTCCGGCCGATCAGGATGCAACCGGCCAATTTGACGCCGCTCGACTGGAGCGCACGCTGGCAGCGCTGGATCTGCTGCTTTGGCGCGCGCCCGGCTTCGACGGCTAGGACCGCGGCATCGGCCTTGGAGGCGACTTCGGCGCCGCCTGCTACCGTGTCCACGGCAGGACAATCCAACAATACAGAATCAAAATTCCGGCGTAGAGAATCGAGCCAATCTCCGGCTGCCAGCGCAGGGGCAGACGCCTTGAAGAATTCGACCTGCGCGCCGGCCGTAGATGGCCAAAGCCATATGTTCGGAGCCCGCCCGGGCGCGCACGCCGATTCGTCGGGAATTGGAAGGGGATTCATCGCCAGAAGCGCGTCCACGCGCACGAGCACGACGCGTCTTCCGGATGCCGCCAGCTCCGCGGCGATCCCTTCGCAAATGTCCCCGGTACGCTGGCCGGGGCCGGCCACCAGCGCCACTGCCGAGTGGCTCTGAAAGAGGCGCCGGATCAGTACGTGGTATTCGCTCCGATGCGTAGCGGCCCCACTCACGGGCCTGGCACGTGAAACGAGGCCTGCTGCTGCATCTGCATCTGCTTTTTCCAATACCAGAGCGTTTTTACTCATAACTTTGCCGTCCTATCCCCCTCAGTGTCGGTGCGACCGGCTACTGGAACGCGCGCAGCATCTGCTCGAAGAAAAGCATCCCCGCTGCGAGCAGCGCCACACCGCCTGCGATCCACGCAGGACGGAACGATCTGCTCTCTTGCTCAAAGACCAGGCTCGACGCAGAAAGGGCGGGCGCCGGCGGAAGGGCGTTTGCGACGGTCAAGTCCAGGTCACGCAGGACCTCCGCGACTTCTTCCCGCCTGACCTGGCGCTTGTTCAGCGCATAGGCTAGCGACAGCGCGTTGAAGCAGATCGTATTTACGTTGCGCGGTACGCCGCACGAGCCTGAGGCAATGGCATCGAGAGCTTCCGGCGCGAACAGGCCCGCTGCACCACCGGCCGTTTCGAGACGATGCGAAATGTAATCCGATATCTCACCGCGGCTGAGTGGCTTCAAACCCGCGACGAGCGTAAGCCGCTGCCGGATCTGCTCACAATCCGGCTGTTTAAGCGTTTCTGCCAAGCCAGGCTGGCCGGCCAAGACAATCTGGACCAGCTTTTCCGTCGGTGTCTCGAAATTGGAGAGCATGCGGATGGCTTCCAGCGTGTCCCGGCTCAGATCTTGAGCCTCATCGAATATCACCACGCAGGTCTTTCCGCTGCGGCGCATTTCCATCAAGTACTGATAGAACAGCCGATGGTTCCCGGCAGGGGAGGCAACAGGTTCCTGCCCTAACGCCACGAGGATCGATTCGAGCACGGTGGTCCGG
>JBARGS010000016.1:0-2861 GCA_049798495.1 Candidatus Korobacteraceae bacterium
CCGTCGGTCCCGCCGTAAGCCCAAAGGGCGATTTGCCCGCGGGATTCTCCGAGCTTCAGATCGTTAACGATCAGGCAAGGCTGCTCGGCATCGTTCACGTAGATCTGCGCTTTGGCTCCCGAGACCACGACTTTCATCTTGGTCCATACCCCGGGTTGAAGGTCGACGTACGACTCATAGACGCCCGGATTCTCTTTCCGCAGACGGTACCAGGGAAAGTCGGGCAGCGATTCATATTGCACCGAGTGATTGCGGCGAAGCTGATCGTCGGAGCGGCCATTCGTCGGTCGCAGATAAAAGTACTCGGCCTTGGAACCATGGTCCCGGACGCGAAAGGCCAGGCCGATGAAGCCTCGGTTGCCGGGATCGGTTCCTGGCTTGGGAGATCCCGCGACCTCCACCTCGATGGTTCCGTCCTTGAAGTCGCTGCCGCCGAGGATCGCCAATGGTGAATCGTCTTCCGTATGATTCGGCAACTGCGACAAGTGCACCGCGCGCCGGCCACGATAAGTCTCCATCCTGGCTGTCCCCTCGATCACCTCCATCTCGTTGACTGAGTCCAGCCGAACGTTCATAGCTGGGGTATTCGTTGCCGCGGTGCATTTGCTCGACCGAGTCACGGTTATGACGGCGATGACCACGAAGTAGGTAACAATGGAGACTGCCCATAGCCTCTTCATCTTTCGCTCCTGATATGTTGGAAAAAGCCTTGCTCGATCTGGACCACGGCTCACAGTCCTGCCGCCGCGGCAATGGTCTGCAACTTTAGACGAGACAGCGGCAAGAGGTTGGTGCCGTTGTGATGTCGTGCATCCGCGACTATCTGGAATGCCCTGAATTGAGGATGGACAGTTGCGCGGCGCATCGGACGATCACGCCACGGAGTTGCAGCCGTCACAGTCCGGATTGACCCGGCGCGATACAATGCCTGCGGCTGCCAGATTGCCAGGAGACCGTATCCATGGCTACCGTTGCACCTGAGCTTGAAACCAAGTCCCTGCCCGCGAACGCCTATCAGCCGTTGAAAGAGGGCGAACTCTATGAGCCGCTCGTGCCCGCCAGCATGAGCGTGCCGGAAGTCACCGGGCGAGCGCTCTTGTGGGGCACGCTGCTGTGCATCATCTTCAGTGTGGCTTCGGCTTACTCCGCGCTGAAGGTCGGCCAGGGAATGGAAGCGGCGATTCCCATCTCCATTTTGGCCATCGGGCTGGCTCGCGTTTATCGCCGCCGCTCCACGGTGCTGGAGAACATGATCATCACCGGCATGGGCGGCGCTTCCGGCAGCGTGGTGGCCGGCGCCGTCTTCACCATCCCGGCGCTCTACATCCTCCACCTCGACCCGCATCCGGTGCAGACCATTTTCATCTGCCTGGCTGGCGGCTGCCTTGGCATCCTCTTTCTTATTCCGTTGCGCCGCTACTTCGTGGCCGAGCAGCATGGCAAGCTGCCGTTCCCTGAAGCGACCGCGATCACCGAGGTGCTGGTCACCGGCGAGAAGGGCGGCTCACAGGCCAAGCTGCTATTGCAGGCCACAGCCATCGCCGCCGTTTACGATTTCTTCGTGACGACCTTCCACGTCTGGAAGGAGTACCTCAACTTCCAGTTTGTGCCACTGATGCGGTCGCTGGTGGATCGCGAACGCATGGTCTTCAACTTCGACGCGATCGGCTTCATCCTCGGCCTGGGCTACATCATGGGCCTGCGCATCGCGATGATCTTCTGCGCCGGTGGCGTGCTGGTCAATTTTGTGCTGGTCCCGCTGATCTGGTTCATCGGCAGCCACATGGGCGACCTCACCGTCTATCCCGCCACCATTCCCGTCTCGCACATGACCGCGGCCGAGATCTACCGCAACTACGTGCGCTTTATCGGAGTGGGCGCGATCGCTGCCGCAGGTCTCGTCGGCATCCTCAAATCACTGCGCGTAGTGGCGGGATCGTTCGGCATCGCGCTGCATGCCTTCCGCCACGGCGAAGCCCAACACACGGAGCGCACCGACCGCGACATTCCGATCATCGGGATACTGTTGGGCGTGGTGGTGGGCGCCATCGCTGTGGCCGCCTTCTTTGGACAGCTGCACGCCACGTGGACCGTAGTTGGAGTAGGCCTGGTGCTGACCATGCTCTTCTCCTTCTTCTTCACCACGGTGGCCGCCAACGCCATTGCCACCACGGCCAACAATCCAGCTTCCGGCATGACGCTGCTCACCGTGATCGTCTCTGCGGTGGTGCTTCTGAAGTTCGGCCTCTCCGGAACCACCGGCATGTTCTTCGTGATGGCGCTGGCCGGCATGGTGTGCGTCGCGCTCTGCGTCTCGGGACAATTCATCACCGACCTGAAAGCCGGCTACTGGATCGGCTCCACGCCCTCGGCGCAGGAAAAAGTAAAGTTCATCGGAATCGTCGCCTCGGCGATCACTGCCGGCCTGACGATCGTGCTGCTGGCGAAGGCCTTCCAGTTCGGAGAGGCCGCGCCCGGCGACATGCGCCAGGTGCTGGTCGCGCCACAAGCCTCCGCGCTGAAAGCTATCGTCGAGGGATTCATGAGCGGCCAGCCGGTCGCCTACGTCCTGCTTGGCATCGGCGCCATGATCACTGTAGTGCTGGAGATGCTCGGCCTCTCGTCCATGGTCTTCGCGCTGGGAATTTATCTTCCGCTGCAACTGACCACGCCCATCCTGGTCGGTGGCTTCGTCTCGCACTTCGTCAACAAGCGCGCGGACAAGACAGATGGTGAGCACGGCCGTACCATACGCGAGCGGGGCGTCATCGTCGCCGGCGGACTGATGGCGGGCGGAGCGCTGGGCGGAGTCTTTGGCGCCGGGCTGCGTCTGCTGCCAAAATATCGGGAGGATATGATAC
>JBARGS010000017.1:0-18645 GCA_049798495.1 Candidatus Korobacteraceae bacterium
CCCAGGAGGCGCTATGAAGAGTGTTCTACGGGGAATGAGTGTGATGGGGTTTGCGGGACTTTGCTGCCTGGCGCTGGTCGCCCAGGACACCGGAATGTCGGCGAAGCCGGACGCCAAGGGGGCTCAGCAGATGATGATGCCGATGCCACAGGCCGCGCCGGAAATGACGAAGCTCATCAAGATGATGGCGGGCGATTGGACGGTGACGGAGAAGGCTTATCCCGGTCCGATGATGCCCAACGGCGGGATGGGTAAAGGAACGGCCACGCTGACGCCCGGACCCGGCGGTATGTCGCTGATGGAGAAGTATCACTCCAGCGGCATCATGGGCACCGACTTCAACGGCTTCGGCACTTTCTGGTGGGACGCGAAAGCCCAGGTGTATCACGGCATGTGGTGCGACACCATGACGCCCGGCGGTTGCGACACCAGCGGCACGACCAAGTGGGACGGCGACAACCTGGTAGGCATGATGACGGGCGACATGGGTGGACAGATGATGGTCACGAAGTTCGTCTACTCCGACTGGAAGCCGAACTCCTTCGTGATGACGATGTCGTCAGGGCCGGACGCCAGCTCTCTGAAGCCGATGATGACGTTTACGTACACCAAGGCCGGAATGTGAGGCACTGACAAAGGCCGCATCGTCCGGCAGGCGGCACCTGTCAAGAAACAAGCCCCACTCAAAGTGCTATTGAGTGGGGCAGGCTATGCGTTCTTGCGTGATCGATTCCCAGATCTTTCCTGGTACTACTGGGCCGTGTTGGAGCAAGTTATGCACGCCGCCTGAGCCGGGCCTAGGACACCAGAAAACGATCCCTTTCCGCCACTAACGGGCAAGGATCCTGTGGTGTACTCGCTGAAGTTCCAGAACGATGAATTCCCCAACACTAACCAGGAGACAGTTTCTTCGATCACGCTAAACTCGTCGTAAAGCCAGAAGCCTGGTCCATCTTGCTGACCATCCTTCGTATAGTAGCAATAGGCCGCACTGTGGATGATGCCGCCTGAAGTCATAGTGGCAGTGCAGTTCTCCCCATTCGCGCCGTTGAAGACGTAAGTGCTCCCTCCCGAATCCCATGACGTGACGGAAGTCGCTGTCACCAGGCTGGCTGCCGGGCCGACGGAAAGAACAAAGGAATTGTTGAACGTCCACTGCGTCCTACCGTACGAAATTGAGTAGGAGACGTTCCAGGTCTGCGTTGATGCGGCGAATATTCCGGATGCGGTTACCGCCAGCGGTTGCGACAAGTAGGTTGTGTCTGAGTTAAGGGAAAACCTGAAGCTTTGCCCGGCAGGGTCGACATAGCTGGAATACCCGAGACCCGAATTAGCATCGATCCCAATCTGCGCAGCAATAAAATCAGCAGCGTTGGCTTGGCTGTGCATCATGATTTCGGTTGCTAACTGAACCGGCGTAAGGGTATCGGCCGCATGCGCGGATAGGGAGAGCGCAAAAAACATCACGGTGACCGCCAAAGCCAGCAGGCTGGTTGAAGGGGTCCGCTTCAGACGATTTTGCTTGTGGTTCAAGATTGTGGGTTGAAGGCTGGCCGTTAGTGCGGTTAATTCAACAGCGTTCGTTTTCATATGACCTCCTTGTGGTCAAAGGTGGTGGCGACGGACGAAGGAGCGCGGCGCCGGGTTGTGGTTTGGGGCTCGATTCCCTTGGAGGAGGAACGTTCTCCCACCTCCGGAAGCGTTTGCCCGTGAAGGCAAATGTCCCGTTACTTGTTGACCGGGACTTCCTGGACCCAGTGAAAGCCTCGCGTAACCAGCAGGAAACGATTACGGTTGTCCAGTTGCAGCTGCATGTGAACCTTGTGGTGGTTCAGTTCGCCATCCAACGTCAGTTGATCTTCCCCGGTGCGCTGAAATCTGAAGTAATCGTTCCAGCTGGTGTCCTTGAATTTCTTCAACCCGATGGTGCCGGCGCCCTTGTCAATTGCAGCCTGGTAATGGGCGAACGAATCGTCCATGTTCTGCAAGCTCATCGTGTCGGGACTTTCGAAGATGACGCGGCGCCAGCGGTCGGCATCGCTGAGCAGGGGCGGGCGCAAGTGGCCGTCAATCGAGAGCTGATCGATATTCCAGATGCCGTAGAAGGGCGACTTGGGAGCTCCGCCGCCATAGCTGCGCCATCCACTCCAGTTGTCATAGACATTTACCCCCAGCAGGCATAAGCCGAAGATGATTTGCGCGGTTACTGCGACACGGTTCGCGCGGCGCGTCCGGAACAGCGAAGCTTGCGTGGGGGCGCCGGGAGCGCGGTTCAATACGAAGAAGTCAGCCAGACGCCGCAGCTCGGGCGCCAGCAGGAACAGGCACATCAAAATCAGGTCGAAGGAGAACAGCTTCACCGGGACGTCATAGGTCATGTTGAGGGTGAAGACCTGAATGCAGTCGGCAAGGCAAACCAGCGCCCCCAGCGTCGTAGTCGCGGGAATAATCAGCAGGATTCCGGCCAGGACCTCGGCCGAGCCGGTGAAGGTTTCATAGGCGGGAGAGGCGCCGACGGAATACCAGAGAACGCCCATCGGCGAGAAGTTGCCGAATGGCTCGAGCAGTTTCGTGAGATAGGGGAAAGGCATTTGCACGGGAATAAGCTTCATCGCCCCGTAGGTCAACATTTGCGAGGCCAGGGCAAACCGGATCGCCACACGAAACCATTTGTTCAGGGTGAGGTAATTCGGACGTCGGCGGTCGAGTATGGACCATACGCCGGTGGCTACCGCGGCGACTGCCAACAGGCAGAACGCCAACACCCAGTCGAAAACCTTGTCTCCGCTGCCGCTCAGGTAAACCAGAGGGCGGGTGACCCCAAAGACATGAACGGCGATCCAGGTGACGATCTGGTGGGTGGGCGGGAAGAAGGACAAATCCGGAAATTCGAAATTCGGAATAGGCAACAAGCTGGGGAAGACTTGCGTGAGCAGGCAGAAGAGCCCGAAGTACACCAGACAGAAGCGAAAGGCGATGCGCGAGGCAGCGGACCAGGAAGGCTTCTGTTGGGAATGCATGATCTGCACCCGTGTATCGATGGCGAGAAGAGGGTCGTCATCGGCAAGGCAAAGTTGCGCTTTCATCGTGACCTCCTTGGGGTCATGGGGTGTGGCGACGATCTGGTCGAGGTCGTCGCCTGGTTGTCGTTTGCGACTTGGCTGTGCCCGGAGGCAGGATGGTTGTCCTGCCTCCGGATGCCTTCCCCGCTCGAACGGGTCAAATCGCCTCGCTCGATTTGCGCTTGCATGAGCGCAAGGTAGGACACGTGGTTCAGGCGATCAATACTCGCCGGGTCATTTGCAGGTAAGTTTTGGGTCAGTGACTAAGCTACTGAGGAAAAGCAGGTTGGAGGACGGAGCAGCGAGTAGGGCGACCTTTGTGCTGGTAGCTTGCGCGGCCGACTAGCTGGGCAGTTCGGTGGGCGAAGGATCGAGAATGGACTTCGCCTCTATCGATTCCACCTGTCCTCGGCCTTTGTAGCCGACCTTGTGCAGGTCGTCGGGATGGTCGGTTTTCACGATGGAGATAACTTCCGACTTGGGCACGAAAATCGTTCCTTGCAGCTCCAGCGCGGGGCTCGAGAAGGCGATTTCCACGAAGCCTGTGTCCGACGTATCGTAGTGCGTCGCCGGAAGTACCAGGGTGCCGGTCAGGGAAGGATTGCGATTGTCGGCCAGCGGCATGAGCAGCCGATCAAGACCTGCGACTCTGACCCACTGATATCGGATGGTGACTAGCGCGGTAATTGAAGAGAACATTGACCAGTCTCGAGGTTCTGGGCAGCCGGACTGCATGGCTGCCCTTGAGTGAGAGAGTTTGACAGGTTACGGTTGGCCTTGGCTACGGAGCAAGCGAAACAAGTATTGTCACCGCGTCGACCCATACTAGGCTGAGAACCGTTATAACGATTCCAGAATCTTGAGCGAGCTTACAGAAAGCAGGTATCGGTTCGCGGTTGTGGGATCTCAAGACACGCGCAGGCGCCGCCGGTGCGCCCACTCCGAACTAAGCGTGGCCGCTTTCGCTCCGCTGGGCTGTGCCCGCTGAAAATAAAAAGCCCATCCAAGCAATGCTTGGACGGGACACACGGCAATCAATTACTACATTTTCTACTACATTTTCGACGGAGCGCTGGCGCTGGCGATGCATTGCCACTTGCCATTCGCCATCTTCATCCAGGTATCGACCCAGTGTTCATGAGCGTCGACCATCTTGCCGTCCGCCATGCTGCCTTTGCCCTGCCACATGCCTGTGGCGATGGCGGTGTTGCCATGAACGGTCACCTTGACATCGCTGACCTCATTCATCTGCCATTTCGAGCCTTTCATACGGTCGAGGGTTTGGGCCTTGTTGTACATCATGCCGTCACTGTCCATGTTGACGAAGTTGTCGGCCAGCATGGGCGCAACAGCGTCCATGTTGCCCATCTTTGCAGATGACGCCCACTGCTGCTCCATGCCTGTAATTGCCTTGGCGACACCGCTGTCCATGTTGTCGCTCATTTGCGCCTGTACGGCAAGCGCCATAAATGCCACCGCAAACAGCACCAGCAATTTCTTCATCGGGTCATCCTTTCGAGTTGTTGGGAAATGTGGGGCCGGTTGAGACGTCTTGTGTTTTGTAATGTGCAACCAGCGGCATTGTACATCTATGCCGAAGAATAAGAACTCCCGTTCAGGAAAAGCGGCTTTGCGAGCGCGTTCCGGTAGCTTCGGGAACCTTTGCTTGTCTGGCTCGTAACAAGCTTGCCGCCTTTCGTACAGCAACGATGGGGACAAGGTGATTGGGGACGGCGCGAATCTCTCTAGAACCTATCTCATAAAAGCCGGAAGCGATGAAAAGCGAGGTCCCTCAGGGACTAAAGCCTAGCTTTAAGCGGCACGATACGGCACAGCTGAAGCTGTGCCCTTTCAAAACCGATTTGTGAGATCGCTTCTTGTTTTTGCCCGAAAAAGGTCGACCGCCGGAGCTATAGAAACGCCATGAAAAAAGCGGCGATATGGGTCGGCGTGTTGGTCGTGGGAGTCGCTCTCGCATTATTTTTCTTCCCTATTCGCTTTCTTGACTCTGCCGTTCCCGATGACGCCAAAGCCGCAGGCAAGACGGTCGCCGACTTTCCGCAAACCGCCTCCCACGCCTTCGACGAAATGGACGGCGGCCTATCGCTGACCGACGACGAACGCCAGGGGCGAAACACGTGGCTTCTCTGGACTGCCGGCGATCAGGTCTTCTGGGATCGCATGGCGCGGCAGGATCTCGGCACTGCGGACCTGTTGAAAACCATCGACTCACGGCGTCGCAACTCGCGCTTCAAAGACATGGGGCTGGTGAATCAGCCCGGATTACAGCAGGCCACGCAGCCTGATCAATACGGTCTCTGGCTCGACACCGGTCCGCAGGAAGACGGCGTCGAGCCGACAGTCTACGGAAGACCTTCGGGAATTGTCGGGCTTCGCGTCTATCCCAATCCTAAATTCGACGATGCGGCGCGCAAGCGATGGGACGCTAGTCGCTACTACGACGATCCTAACTACTACAACGATCCGAATCTGGTTCGCCCTTACGTCGTCGGCATGTCGTGCGGCTTCTGTCACGTTTCCTTCAATCCAGTGAAACCTCCGGGCGATCCGGAAGCACCGCAGTGGGCGAACCTGTCGTCGACAATCGGCAATCAGTATTTCAACTCTGCCGCCATCTTTGGCGCTGGCGCTAGCGCCGACAGCTACGCATACCAACTCTTCCACTCCTGGCCCGCGGGAACCGTGGACACCTCGTTCATCGCGACCGACAATCTGAACAATCCCAGCAACATCAATCCCATTTACGCTGTGCCGGCCCGCATGACGGTTGCCCATGAAGAAGACATCGCCGGCGGCGCACTGAACTTCCCCGGCGAACAGCGACAAATGGCGGTACCGCACGTGTTGAAGGACGGTGCGGATTCTATCGGATTGGTCGGTGCGCTGAGCCGCGTCTATGTCAGCATCGGCGAGTACAGCCAGGAGTGGCTGCGCGATCACAACGCACTGGTCGGAGGCAAGCCGCAACATCCCTTCGAGATCGCCAAGGCGCAGAAGAACTCGGTCTACTGGCAGGCGACAGCCGAGCGCATTCCCAACCTCGCGAAGTGCCTGATGAAGATGCAGGGTCCGAAGCTGGCTGACGCTCCCGGAGGGAAGGCCTACCTCACGCACGATGAGAAGTTGCTGGAGCGCGGCAAGATTGTCTTCGCCGAAAACTGCGCCAAGTGCCATTCCAGCAAGCAGCCGCCGGCGAACCTTGCCACAACCCAGCAACAATATCTCGACTGGATGCGAGTTGCAGTTCAGCAGCCTGACTTTCTCAGCAACAACTTTCTCTCCACCGAGGAGCGCATTCCGGTTGACGTTGTGCAGACCAATGCTGCGCGCGCGCTGGCCACGAACGCCACCAGCGGACACGTCTGGGACAACTTCTCATCCTGGACTTACAAGACATCACAAGCCGCCGGCGACATCGAAGTGCAGGACATATTCGACAACTCGACCCGAAAGTTTTCCACGCCGCGTGGCGGTCCCGGATACTATCGCGTTCCTTCACTCATCGGAATCTGGGCGACCGCGCCGTTCCTGCACAACAGCGCTCTGGGTGCTTACACCGGCGATCCTTCGGTCGCAGGCCGCATGAAAGCATTTAGCGATGCCGCCGAGAAACTGCTGTGGCCGGAGAAGCGTCTGGGACTCGCTTCCGTTGCACGTATGACGGCCGAGAGCTACATCGAAATTCCCGCGCCGTACTTGCCTGACGAGTTGCAATCGCTGGCGCAGGGCGGCTTTCTGCGGATCGGTCCCATTCCAGCCGGGACACCTGTCGATCTGATCGCCAATGCGGATCTGGATCTATCGGATCGCGACAAAACTCTGGATCGCGTGCAGCTAATTGCGAAGGTTCAAGCGGATCTGCTCAAGATCAAGCTGAATCATCTGGACGCGAACGCGGCGCGAGCCGTCGTCAGCAACCTCGTTCCCGATCTCCTGAAGATCAGCAAGTGTCCCGACTTCGTGCTCGACCGCGGCCACTACTTCGGAACGAAATTGCCAGACCAGGATAAACGCGCGCTCATCGAGTACATGAAGATATTTTGAAACTACGGCGAGATTACAGCTTCGCGATCGCTTCGGCCACGCATTCGCACAGCACACGCCGACTGGTCAGCAATGCCGAGAAATGGCCTGCGTCCAGCCAGCGCAGCGTGCTTCCCGGCCAGTGGCGATGCAGGCGCTCGGTCTCGCTGCGCAGGACGTAGCCATCGTGCGTGCAGCCCAGGATCACTGCGGCGTCGACCCGAAGCGGCGCAGGATACCTGGTGATATCGGCAGCGTCGAAGGCCTGGTAAAGCCGTTCCTGCGCGGCCGCACGGTGCGCACGGCCTCCGGCGAGTCGATCGAAGTCGACGGCCCAAGTCATCAGTCCACGCGTGTAAATGGTGCTGGCTGAGGCGCCCGTCGCCAGCGCTGCACACGCCACAGGAAACGGCGTCACGGCGGCCGTGATCGCGGCCATGTGTCCGCCCATGCTGTAGCCGGCTACGGCGAGCCGATCGTACTGAGGCTGCAAGCACCCAAGCAGCGCCCGCGCTTCCAATACCATGCCGACCGCCATCATTGCCTGGTCGCTCACTTTGATGGCCGACAATCCTCCGGGAATGCGCCGCAGACCGTAGTACGGATTCTCCAGGAAGTAAAGATCGGTTCCGCGGTCAGCCAGCGCACCAAAGACTCGTTCGCGAAGCCGGTAGCCTTCGTCGTGTGAGCCTGCCAGAATCACGCACGCGTTCCGGTTTCCCTCGCGCAAGCACGCTCGCAGATGAACCATGCGCGCCTCCTCGGGCAGATTCATCAGCGGCGAAGGGAACTTTCCCTCGCGACAGACAATGGAACTTCGCTCTTTTGCGGCACTCCACGTGAGAGAGATCGGCGTTGATGGATCACGGTGGGATACCGCCCCCGGAAGTTCAGCCAGGAATTCCTCGTCGCCCCAACCTCGGGAGAACCATTTGGAGCGGCACGAGAGCAGAGCAATCACCAGATCGAGGGCATGTGCACGCGCCATGGGCCTCCCGGCGACTCGCTGTCGCAGGCGGCCGAGACTTTGTTGTACTTGCTTACGCATCCCCAAACTCTGGAGCAGGTTCGAAGATAATACCCAAATATGAGGGCCGCGACCAGTTCACTGGTTGCAAGCGCGGTTGCGTGGTCGTAGATCTCGTCGAGCAACCCATCTTCCGGCCATTGACAAAATGCTGCGCCACGGCCATAGTTGGCCCGAAAACCTTCTACTAAGGATGCTTCGCCATTCCGGACCTGGGCTCCAATGCGAGTCGTCCGCAACCGCCCGCGAATACCGGGTCGGCATTTCTGAACTGGCTCGCCAATACGTCGACGAAACTGGTCCACCTGGAGCGCCGCTTCGACCCGCTCTATCGCCCCGCATTCGACGCCCTGCTGCGAGATCCCATTGCGAGCCTGACCACAGCTCTCATCAACCTCCCGCGCCACGATGAAGGCTTGAAAATCGCCGAAGAGCGGCCGCTCCCGGATGAAGATGCCTTCGTTGACTCCGTCATCGACAGCTTTCAAAATCAAATGCGGCTGCTGTGGAAGCCGGGTGGCTTCGAGCGCGGAGGCAATACCAAAACGCACGGCATTGTGCGCGCGGAGTTCATCGTCCACGACAATTTGCCACCAGAATTGCGCCGCGGCATCTATGCGCAGCCACAGACATTCCACGCCTGGGTACGTTTCTCCGGACCCGGGCCTTACATCACTCCGGACATCGATGACGTCGGCTTCATGAGCATGAGCATCAAGCTGATGGGCGTGCCTGGTCCGAAGCTGATGGACGAAGAGAAGTTTACGCAGGATATGACCGGCGTTTCCACGCCGACCTTCGTCACCCCCGACATCAATGCCAACGCGCAGCTACAGCTCGAAAGCCTGAAGAACGCGCAGATTTTCTATTTCATCAATCTGCATCGCTCGCATGTACTGGATCTCATCATGCAGAGCCTGTGGATCAAGACGCAGAGCAGTCCGTTGGAAGCGCCGTACTTCAGTTGCGTGCCGTATCTGCTGGGTGAAGGCCAGGCGATGCAATACTCCATGTGGCCCAAGCGCAAGAAGCGAACTCCGATACCGCGGCTGCCGTTTCGGCCTCCCGACGATTACCTGCGCAATGCCATGGTGGCCACGCTCGATCAGGAAGATGTGGAGTTCGACATCCGCCTGCAACTACAAACTGATCCTCACCGGATGCCGATTGAGAACAACGCCGTGCTGTGGCCGGAAAAGCTCTCGCCGCGCGTGACGGTGGCCACGGTGCATATTCCGCGGCAGAAGTTCGACTCGCCGGCGCAGATCAACTTCGAGAAGCGCCTCTCTTATAATCCGTGGCATTCGATCGCCGAGCATCGCCCGCTAGGCAATCAAAGCCGGGCCCGCCGACGCATGTATCTGGCACTTTCCACTTTGCGCCATACGATGAACGACATTCCGCATTACGAGCCGAACGGCGACGAAGTTTTCGACTAGGCAGACGGCCTTCAGGCAGGGCTTCCATCGCCGATCATCACCTTCAGAGAGTCAGCGCGATTCCCCGCCCCCCCGCAGCTCTCCTCGAGGATTTGGGAATCATCCTCCCGTAACTTTTTTCGCCGTGGCGATTCTCATTTCTGGCGGCGCAATTGCCGCAAATTCAGATTCCGGAGACAAGAAATGAAGTGCAAAATTCTAAGCCTGATGGCCATGTGCATGCTGGCGGGTTCGATGGGCATCTATGCCCAGGATACGATGAAGCAGGACAACAGCAAGCAGAACAGCAACGGTCAGATGCAGTCCGGCGACACCATGAAGAACGACAACATGTCGAATAGCAAAATGCAGAACGGCAACTCGTCCAACACGAAGAAGTCGTCGAAGAAAAAGAAATCTTCGTCGTCGCAGAGCAATATGTCCAACGACAACATGAAAAATGACAACATGAAGAACGACAATATGAAGAACGACAACATGAAGTCCGGACAGCAGGACCAGTCGAAGGCGCAGCAGTAATCGGCACGCCATCGGAATTTAGCAGTGCGGAGGGCGGCCTGAGGGCTGCCCTTACCGTTTGTGCAGAAATTTCACCCTAGGGACACCACGGAGATTTCTTGGGAACTGGATGACTTCTACGGCGGTACCACAAAATGAGGGTTCATCGTGAGGGCACGGCGCACTGCAATCCTGACTCCGTGGCCTCCGTGCCTCTGTGGTGAAACGAGCTTCACTCCACGTATTCCGGATCGCGCTTCCATCCCGTGATCATCGAATAGAAATTGTTCCAGCCGTGCAGCAGCACCATGATGAGATGGCCGGGGATGAAGGCCACGAATCCGCACATAGCGATGAAGTGCCAGACGCGCGCCAGGCGAAAGCCTCCCATCAGCCAGGTCAGCCACCAGAACTGGGCCGGCTTGTAGAGCACCATGCCGGTGAGGGTCGAGATGATGCCGAAGAATATTGTCGAGGTGTAAGCCAGCTTCTGTAGCGGATTGTAGGCTTCCTCGACCTCGGGTTTCGGCCCGAAGAGAAAATAGTGGCGCACCATCGGCCACACGCCTTTGATATCGCGCGGCAGAAACAGTACCTGCCGCCAATGGCCGGTGACGATCTGGTAGATCACGTACAGTAGGCCGCTGCCTATAAAGATCCATAGGAACGTGAAGTGCCATTGCAGGGCGCCGCCCAGCCAGCCGCCAATCGTCACCGTTCGCGGAGGAACGAAGAAATTGTTTTGCGGGATCTTTGGCCCGAAGCTGGGAAAGGCGCGGAAGATCTGAAGACCGCTGCCGATAAGAACGATCACAGCCACCGCATTCAGCCAGTGAGCGAGGCGCACCACCAGCGGATGCTCATAGGAGACGGTAATCGTCTGCGCGATCGGCCTGGTCGGGATTGTGCTCGCATTCGTCGCCATTGATCTCACAGCCCTCCGTACCAGCTATAGCCCTGGTCTTCCCAGTAGCCGCGCATGCCGCCCTTCAAAACATTGGTCACGCGAATGGTGTCGAGATACTTGGCCTGCTTGTAGCCGATCTTGGTTGGCATCTGCAGCCGCAGCGGCGCGCCGTGCCCGCGGTCGAGCGGCTTGCCGTACATCTCGTAGCAGAACAGCGTTTGCGGCTGCAGCATGGTCGCCATGTCGATCGACTCGTAGTAGTTGTCCACGCAAGTAACTTCCAGGTAGCGCGCAGAGGTGTCGGCGCCAACCCACTTCAGGAAATCCGAGGCGCGCACTCCGCCGAAGTTGCCGATCACATCCCAGCCCTCGACGCAAACGTGGCGCGTGTTTTGCACAACTTTGGGCAGCGCCCGAATCTGTTGCAGCTTGTAATCGCCCGGCCGCTTTACCAGTCCCTCGACGGTTAAGGTCCAGGTGTCGAAATCGACCTCGGGATCGAGCACGTCGTAGTAGTTGTATGGAAATTCGTCGAAGGGAGCGACCTCGTTGTCGCTGAAGGTCTGCGCCAGCCGATGGCGGCTGAACAGCTTGCCCGAAGCCCAGTCGGCGAAGTGCAGTCCGTCCATGAGCAGTGGCTCTTGTAGCTTGGGGATGGCGAAAGCGCCGAGGGCGACCACCGGCACCAGCTTCAACAGCTCGCGGCGATTGATGCGCTTGCGCTCACGCGGCGTGACGTCGCGGATCTCCTCGCCGGCCGGGCCGGCGCTTCGCGCAGCCTGGAATGCGGCTGGCTGCTCGTGCTTCGGCTGTGCTTGCTCAGGCTCTTCTTCTGGCTTGGCGGCATCTTCGAGCTCGGCTTCGGACTGCGGCGGAGGCGCCCCAGCGTCCGCTTCCCGCTTGTCCGATTCTGGCTCGCGTTGTGGATCTTCAGCCATCGTGCACCTTAACTATCCCTGGTAAGTGAGATCAGCGCGCTGGCGAAAAGTTACAGAGAATTGGTGAACAGCATCTATCAGGATTCGACCGCCGTTGTCGCAAAAGTTACGCGCGTAGTCTATACCACCCGTACGTGGGCAACTCGGAGAATGGATTTAATGGCGCAGTAATATCTGCGACCGATTTTGTGACGCAGGACACAGACGCCGCGCGCGGCTCCGTGCCATCTTTATGGTAGGAGTGCGGATCTTTCGGCCAGACCGCCGCAGACAGGCCAGGATCGGCATCGAGGAGTTCATGCTATGAAGCCAGAGCAACCGTTGCGATCGAATCTTCGTTATGGGCGTAAGTTGTTCCGCTCCGGAGTCTCCGGACTGTCCAGCGGGCGCGACGCGCAGCTTAACGGCCAGCCGCTTTCCGATGTGCTGGCCCAATCAGCGCGCGCTTCGCTCGGACTGGCGACCCTTGGAGCCTGTGCCGGACTGCTGCGCTACTACCTGCCGGCGCGCCGCGGACGCATCGCCAAGACAGTTGCATGCGGGATTGTGGGTAGCGCCATCGGGTTCGTCGCCGGATTTGCCTGGAAGACACGCGATCTCACCGAGGGCATGGCTCACTCCGCCGCGAAGCAGATGGGCGTGGTGCGCGATCAGCACTGGCTGGAGCGTCATCCCATCGATTACGCGTGAGTCTCACCTCTCCGTAAGAAGGGCGAAACCGCCGGTTTCTTCCAGCGTACCGCTGGCCCACTTAGGTTGCGCCAAGGTCGGAACGCAAGGTCCTTCGCGCCCACACAACGCGCAAGCGCTTGTAATCCTCCACATTCCGGTTAGAATTCCCCTACCTTTTCTGCCGAAGGTTCACCTCTCTTGAGAACCTCGGCTTGCCTAAAGAGCAAGAAACTGTGAACTCACCGGATTCCGGCAAGCGCTCTTCCGATACAACTCGCCTCCTGCTGACGTACGGATCGCTGGCATTAGCAGCGGCGGAAAGCCTGTGTGTTGCCGCCGTAGGCCTGAGCGGAGTACGCGTCGCACTTGGACTGACCTCTCTGCTGGCGGCGGGCGCTGGTGGTCCCGCGCAGGGATGGCATCGCGAAGGTCTTCGTGTGCCCCTGTTGATCATCGGCACCATCGGCGCGCTGCTCAGCCTGCTGTTGTTGTGGAATGAAGGCCGCCTGCGGCGCAGCCCCGCGGCAGCCTGGCGCATCAAGCCGCTCACACCCCAACAGCGCAGGCGGCGCTGGTTTCAGCTGGTAGCTGCAATTCTCACGCTCTTGCTGGTAGCGGCGGAGGTAATCACCCATCCCTGGTTCCATCACGAGTTGTAGTTTCTCAATCGCCGCCGGCGATCTCATGCTGCAAACGGGCATGCAAGCGGTCGCTATAGCCCACAGGCAGTTCGAAGGTGCGTTCGTCGGCGATAAGGATCAGGATGTTGCGCGTCGAATCCAGCACCGCGGCGCAGTGACGGCAGTGGGCCAGATGCTCTTCAATGTCGGCGCGCATCTCGGGCGACACATCGCCCTCGATGTAACTAGAGATCTCCGCCCACACGTGCTTGCAGTTCAGAACCATGATCCACCTGCCTTGCTCCGAAACACTCCGAACAAACCGCCCTTCTTCGATTTCAACTGCGGCGCCAGAATCTTTTGCATCATCAGACGCGCGCGCAGCAGGCGCGTCTTCACCACGCCCTCGCTGACACCCAAAGTTGCCGCGGTTTCCGCGATGCTGAACTCCTCGACGTCGCGCAGCAGCAACACCTCGCGATAGATCTCAGGCAGGCTGGCAATCGCCGCCCGCAATTGCTCGCGCAGTTCCTTGCGCTCCAGCGCCTCGAGCGGAACCTCGCGCCAGTCGGTGATGAGAGCGGGGGTGAAACTCCCCTCTTCCTGATCCTGAGGCTGGTCCACCGATTCGAACTTGAGCACTCGGGCATGCCGCAGCCGGGCACGCGCCTCATTGACCGCTATGGAGATCAGCCAGGTACTGAACTTCGATTCCGCTCGAAAGCCGCGGAGATTCTTCAGCGCCTTCAGCACGGCTTCCTGCGCGGCGTCTTCCGCATCCTGCTCATTCTGCAAAATAGAGTAGGTCGCGTAGTAGAGGCTCTTCTCGTACGGCCGCACCAATTCGTGGAAGAGCTCGCGCTCGCCGGCCAGAATGCGTGGAATCAGATCAACGTCGCGGGCTTGCGGCGACTCTACGGCTGCCTGCCTGACGCTTTGTGGTTCCGCGGTCACGTCGCTCTTCGCAATTCGTGGATCAGGGACGCCATTCTACACGTATCAAGTTTCTGATCCCCGAGCGATATAGAAGTTACAGCCATCCCTGCGAAACAGTTTGCCACCAGCCCAAGGGCAAAGTTCTGGATATGATGTCGCAGTCCGATTGTGACCGGCCGTCGACAATTGCTAGAAACGAATGATAGCGAATATTCGATCCAAATAACGGAATGCCACATCGAAGATAACGGGAGACGCGAATGGCAATGAAATCCTCCATAGCTTTGAAGAAGATCGGCATCTGGACAGGCGCCTTCGAGCAACAGCCGGCAAGCAAAGCCAAACAAGCCGTCGCCGAACTGGAGCAGATTGGCTACGGAGCGGTGTGGTTTAGCGAAGGGTTGGGCCGTGAGTCCCTGACTCAGGCCAGCTTGCTGCTGTCCGCATCGTCCCACATTGTGATAGCTACCGGCATCGCGAACATCTATGGACGGGACCCTGTCACCATGGCATGTGCCCAGAAGACCCTCAGCGAGGCTTATCCGGAGCGCTTCGTTCTCGGCCTTGGCGTAAGTCATATTCCTTTCGTGGAACGCTTGCGCGGACATGCCTACGAAAAGCCGGTCGCCAAGATGAGCGACTATCTGGATGCGATGGACAACGCCCCCTTCAACAGCGTTCTTCCTGAATCG
Source organism: Candidatus Korobacteraceae bacterium (assembly GCA_049798495.1). Lineage (GTDB taxonomy): Bacteria > Acidobacteriota > Terriglobia > Terriglobales > Acidobacteriaceae > Bog-257. The sequence goes on from JBARGS010000017.1 coordinate 14,836, forward strand.
ACTTACAGGGTGCTGGCGGCGCTCGGTCCCAAGATGTTGGAACTGGCCGGCAAGCGGTCCAACGGCGCCCACACCTACAATGTCACCCCGGAGCATACGGCCACGGCGCGTCAGATTTTGGGAGCGGGTCCCTGGTTGTGCGTCGAACAAGCTGTCGTCGTGGAGAGCGGTGCTGCGAAGGCACGGGAAATCGCGCGGGCTTTCTTGAAGTTTTATCTTACCTTGCCGAACTACACGAACAACTTCCTGCGCTTAGGGTTTACGGAAGAGGATTGCCGCGGCGTGGGAAGCGACCGCCTGATCGACGCGATTGTGGCGTGGGGCGATGCGAACGCGATCCGCAGCCGGATTGCAGCCCATCACTCCGCAGGCGCCGATCACGTTTGCATCCAGGTGCTCACGGCAGATCCCAAGTCCCTACCCCTCAAGGAATGGCGCGAATTGGCCAGGGCGCTGATCGAAAAGTGAAGGTTGACTTAGGGAAGCTCTGATTAGGTCCCGGTTTTGAAAGGGCACGGCTTCACAGGCTGCGGAAAAAAGTCGAGACGGACGTATTCCGGGTGATCCAAAATGTCTCGGAAAATGCGGGACGCGCTCATATCGAATTTAAAAGCGATATTTTTCCGAGCATTTCCGAATTTTCGACTTTTTCCGCAGCCTGTTCAGCCGTGCCGCAAGCGTCGCAAAATCAACAGGGCTTTAGCCCCTGCGGCAAGTTCGACAAGCTATTCAGAGTTTCCGTAGTTGTATCGATGTTCGACAGGTCACTGAGTTACTTCTAACTCGATTCCCTGACCTTCGAATATTCTCTGCCCCACCGCAGGATAGGTTTTGACCACCAGCCGCGTTCCCGCCGGCACGTTCTGCGCGGCTGCCGGTTGTCCGGTGGGCGCCGGTTGTGTCTTGATGCCGCTGACCCGCAGTCCAGCACCAACGATCTCGTTGACCGCGTCGTCCTCGCCTTGCCCGACCAGATCCGGCATGACAAACGATTTCCGCTCCCCGACTGATGCAAACAACACGCTGATCTTCGGCGAGGAAACATTGACGGCATTCGGCGGCGGGCTCTGCGCTACGATCTGATCGGCCGGCGCCTCAGGGATCGTCGCGGTCGCGATACTGCCCAGTTCCAGACCACGGCGCTGGATGTTGATCTCCGCCGCGCGCTCGCTGCCGCCAATCAGGTCGGGGATTACCACCCGCTGTGGCCCCATGCTTTCGGCAACGCGCACATGCCAGCCGCGCCGCACCTGCGTTCCGGGCGACGGAGTCTGCGACATAACCCGTCCTGGTGGGACATCCGAGCTGAAGAAGCGGTCGCCCTCTTCCAGCACGAGCCCGTGATCCGCCAGCAGGCGCTGTGCCTGGCTCGAACTTAGGCCTACAAGTTTGGGAATGGTCGTCTGGCGTCCATGAATAGCGAAACGCATTGCCGTTAGTGCCGCCGCCATGAAGACGATGAAGAGCACCAGACCGCGCAGCAGATAACGGAAGAAGCGCCGCATCAGTGGGCCTCGCTGTCACCCGAGGCTTCGTCGGGCGTGTCGACCTTCTGCGCCACAGCGCTGGAAGTCGCAGGAGGCGGTGCAGCAAAATCTTCCGATTCGCGACCCTGAAGGGCTACGCGCATGAAGTCGATCCAGATGGGCAAGGCCGCGGCCGCGCCGGTTTCCTTGTTGCCCAGCGTCTTCTTCTCGTCGAAGCCCACCCACACGCCGCAGGTGATCGACGGCGAGAAGCCCACGAACCACGCGTCGGTGAAGTCGTTGGTTGTACCGGTCTTGCCCCCCAGCGGATGGTTAAGCTTGCTGGCCTGATAGCCGGTTCCGTGCAGCACCACCTCACGCAACATACTGACCATGATGCGCGCCGTCCGCGCACTGACTACATCTCGCACCTCGGGATAGTTCTCTTCCAGCACCCGGCCATCGTAGTCGGTGACCTTGCGGATATAGCGCGGCACAACACGCACGCCGTCGTTGGGAAACGTCGTGAAGGCGGACGTCTGCTCAGCGAGCGTGATGTCGGCTGCGCCCAATGCGACCGGCAGATACATCGGCAAGGGTGAGGTAATGCCGAACTTGCGTGCGTAATCAATCACCGTCTTGATGCCGCCGACGCGTTCGGTGACCTTGAGCGCGGGAATGTTCCGCGACTCGGCCAGGGCGTGCCGGAACGTGATCACGCCCTCAAACTTGCCGTCATAGTTATGCGGCGTGTAGGGTCCGGATGGTGTGCTGAATGTAATCGGTGCGTCCAGCACGGTGTCGTCGGGCGTAAGTCCCTGATCGATGGCGGCAGTGTATATGTAGGGTTTGAAGGAAGAACCAACCTGGCGTTCCGCCTGGGTTGCACGGTTGAATTTCGACTGCTCGAAATCTCTCCCGCCGACCATCGCTTTGACGTCGCCGGTGGAGTTATCCAGAGCCAGTAGCGCTCCCTGCACGCCCGACTCCTGCTCCAATGACACACGGCTGAAGGTTCCATTCAACTCCGCGACTTTAACGTAGACGATGTCACCGCGCGTCAGGAACTGTTCCGGCGACGTGTGGCGCGTCCACTTGATTTCCTCAGGACCCAGACGCGCCTCGTAGGCGCCGAACTTTACTGTCGCCACCAGCGGACCGACATCGGTCACCAGAGCATGAACGTATCGGCCCGGCGCGATGGTCCCATCCCAATCCACATGGTGATAGGTAGCCACGGAATCGCCATTGGCGACCACGTTCAGCAGATTGCCCTTCCAGCCGTGGCGGCGCTCGTAGGCGGCCAGGCCATCGCGGACGGCCTGCTGCGCCGTTTGCTGCAACTCCAGGTTGAGTGAGGTGTAGACGCGCAAACCCCCTTCGTGAACCTGCTCGGAGCCGTACTTCTTCTCCAGGTACTGACGGATTTCTTCCACGAAGTACGGCGCTATGTCGTTCGGCTCGGCAGCGAGCTTGAGTTGCATTGGCGCGTCCTTGGCTCGCGCAGCCTCTGCCGCCGTGATTTTGCCATCCTCCAGCATGTTGTTGATGACCAGGTTGCGGCGGCGCAGCGCACGCTCGGGATTGTTGATGGGCGAGTAGTAGTTTGGCGCCTTGGGCAGTCCGGCGAGCACGGCGGCTTCATCCAGCGTCAGGTCTTTGGCTTTCTTGCTGAAGTAGTAGTTTGCCCCCGCCTCGAATCCATAAACCCCGTGCCCCAGGTAGATCTGGTTGGCGTAGAGGGTGAAAATCTGCGGCTTGGTGAAGCGGCGCTCGATCTGGATCGACAGCATTACCTCCTGCATCTTGCGGCGGAAGTTGCGGTCGGGAGAGAGAAACAAATTACGAGCCAGCTGCATGGTCAGCGTGGAAGCGCCTTGCGCGCGGCTGTCGAGCATCACGTCGCGCCAGGCCGCGCCGAAGACGCGCCACACATCGACGCCCCAATGCTTCTCGAACTCCTTGTCCTCGGTTGAGATCAGCGCGTCGCGCAGGACTTTGGGAAAGTCGTTGTAGCTGTCGATCACGCGGCGCTGAAGAGCGAACTGACCGATGACGCGATTCTGATCGTCATAGAGTTGCGTAATCGTGCTGGGCCGATAGTGTTCGAGCTCGGTGACCTGGGGCAAATCGGTGGAGTAAACCAGCACCATTCCGGAGATGGCGCCGGCTGCGGCGGCAATCACGATTAGGAGAACGAAGACAGCATTGCCAACCAGCCTGAGCTTGCGACGGCGCGGCGGCTGGGCTGGGTTGTCAACCACTTCAGGCTCTTCGACGGCACGTTTCATCGGCGGATGTGGCAAGGATAGCACTGAAATCCGCGAGTCGCAGGTTCGTTCGG
>JBARGS010000018.1:0-2613 GCA_049798495.1 Candidatus Korobacteraceae bacterium
CGCGGGCGTAAGCCCGCGGGCAAGTGGGATAAACAGAGAGCCGCGGAGCGGCGACACTGGGTTGCGACACCAGTCTCTTCAGCCCGCGAGGAATCTGCTGTTCCGAGTTTTCTGCACACCGTTAGCCGGGTGAGAACCAGCCTTGAGCTTGCCGAAGGGGATTTGTTTTTCGAAGTTCGGCGCGGCTGAAGGCCTGGCCCGAGCGCAGCCGCAGGATCGTGCCAATACAAGGCTACATTTATGAGCTGAGCTCTACCAGAATATCCAACGGAACGCAGGCATTTCCCTCAGCGTGGCGACAGCCTTGTGGCATTTCGATCGCCCGCGAGGGAAACTTGAATTTCACGCCGCAGGGAGCGGCTCTTATATCTTTAGTCTGCTCGAAACCTTCGCGATACTTCTACAACACCTTATTACTGCCGTTGTCCTTCTCTTACTTGCATCAATTGTGGAAGCTTCCACTCCGCTCGGCGCGAGCACTCAGGCATCACGCGTTGACGTCCATCACCACGTAGCGGTACCACCCTATAAGGCGACTTGCGTGGGGCAGCCAGGCACTAGTATGTAGCTGCAAACATCCAAGCGTTTACCTGGCTAGAGTAGCGACTGCACCAATTGCGATGCAGTGATCGGCGTCACATTGGAGCGAACGAAAGTCGTAGCAGTTGGAAAGAACGGAAGCAGTTCCCAGGGCGTAACGATCCAGACTCAGGGCATGAGGCCCGAGCTCTCACCCGTTCTTTCTCGGGGGATCGGAGGGCATTCCCTTTTCAACCCAAGCCGATCAGCTCTTCTAGTTCTCTTCGAAATCCTCGTCCTGAAAGATATAGGGCGCGGTGCGGATAAGGCGGAAGCGTACTTTCTCTTTGCAGGTTTCGCAGTCGGGAAAGCGTTCGCCGCTGATCATGACCACTTCGTGCGCCTCGCGATGACTACTGTCATGGATGACCTCGTAGATTCCCGACTGCCGCACGGTGTCGCCGGTGCGATAGCGCTTGTTGTTGCCTCGCCGGCCGCCGTGTCCTGAGTTCTTGACCGCTCCACCCTGCAGCCGGAATATCGGTGTTCGCTGAGGCACAGCCGCAACTCCAGCAGAGCCGAATCGCAAGACTCGCGCGCGTACGGGTAGAACCATGGGAGAACCCCCGGGCCTGATCATTTGGTTACTGTGTGCTAGAAAACTTAGCGTAAGTCGGGCATTTTGGGAAGAGAAAGCTCATTACAAATGCAGCACCCGGCGGATTTTGCAGACCTCAGCGGTGACAACGGAGCTATCGGCGTGGGAAGTCTTTATCCTGGGAAACGGTGGCCGCCCCGTGTTTGAGCGTGAACCGGACCCGCTCTTCGCAAACCGCGCACGCAGGAAAAACTTCTCCCTCCAGCAACGTGGCCTCGTGCGCCTCACGGTGACCGTTATGGTCGACACGGTACACTCCTGAACTAGGAACCCGCTCTGATGGCCTAAAGGCTTGCTCAGCCATACAATGCTTTCCGGCAAACTACGCGATTGTAACCCTACTAGCGTGGGTAATCGGCGAAAAGCAAATAACTTTCTGAATTGCGTCGTGATAAATTTCAGGCAACAGGAACGCGCTATCCCTGATTGACTACCGACCCCACGCGCTCGCCCAAGACTACGCGCTGAATGTTGCCATGCTGATTCAGATTGAAGATGACGATAGGAAGGTTGTTTTCGCGGCACATGGCGATTGCGGTCGCATCCATGACCCGCAATCCGAGCCGCAGCACGTCCATGTAGCTGATGGTCTCGAACATGGTGGCGTCCTTCACCAGCACCGGATCGTCGGTGTAGATGCCATCCACCTTGGTAGCTTTCAGGATGGCGTCGGCCTTGATCTCCATGGCGCGCAGCGAAGCAGCCGTGTCGGTGGAAAAGTAGGGATTGCCGGTGCCGCCGGCGAAGACGACCACCCGCCCCTTCTCCAGATGGCGAATGGCGCGCCGGCGGATGAAAGGCTCGGCCACCTGGTTCATCTCGATGGCGCTCATCACGCGCGTCCAAACGCTCTGCTTCTCCAACGCGTCCTGCAGGGCGAGCGCGTTGATCACCGTGGCCAGCATGCCCATGTGATCGGCAGAGACTCGGTCCATGTGCTTGGCCTGCTCGGCAACGCCGCGAAAGAAGTTGCCGCCACCCACAACAATGGCGATCTCGATGCCAAGACGATGTACTTCGGCCAGCTCGGCCGCGATCTCGTGTACCCGCTGATTGTCGACACCGAAGCCTTGCCCGGCGGCCAGCGCCTCACCCGATAGCTTGAGAAGAATGCGTTTGTAAACTGGAGCGTCCATGCTGAGCGGCTACCCTTGAAGAAACGTACAGGTTTCAGTTTAGCAGGATCAAACGATGGGAGGGCGACCCTCCAGAGACTGCCGCAACCGGAAAGAGAAAAAATCGTTATGTATCAGGGCACGACTTCAGTCGTGCCGTTAAGCCGTTTATTTTTATTATTCCGAGCGGGCTTCAGAGACTGTGTCGCAACCCAGTGTCGCCGCTCCGCGGCTCTCTGTTTATCCCACTTGCCCGCGGGCTTACGCCCGCGGCTAACACAAATGTCGCCGCTGCGCGGCTGGTTGCCTTGCGATTCATAC
>JBARGS010000019.1:0-14248 GCA_049798495.1 Candidatus Korobacteraceae bacterium
ACGATGAAGCGCAGGACCTAGTGCGCGCGCCCATGGATTCGGGTGAGTTGCCGAGCCCCGAGTCGGAATTCAGCGCCGCCTTTGAGCATGTCGGGCCCGGAGAATGCAATATTCGTCTCGATCTTGATAAGGCCGGCCATTTCGCCACATTCCAGAAGCGGTAGGCGGCAAGGTTACGTGGTTTTGTGGAAGGCCCTACGAGTTGAGAAAAGGGCGCCCGACCCTATCGGCCCCGCGTGATCCCGACTGGTCCGCGTGGACCGGAATGTTTACCCTCGCTGATCAAAAGCACAACGACAATCGACGTTAGGACCAGGCTCCACAGTCCAATCACAACGGAGCGCGGACGGTAACGGAATTCCACCTGATGCGAACCTGCAGGGACGAAGATCCCGCGGACAACCGCGTCCGTGCGATAGATCTGAGCTGGTCGGCCGTCGATGGTGGCCCGCCACCCGGGCAAATACAAATCCGAGAGCACCAGATAGCAACGTCGCGTGCAGGAAACCTCGAGATCCGCCCGATTGGGTGAGTAGCTCAGCTTTTCGACTCGACCTGACGCCAGGTATTCATCCCCCGCAGCACCTTCCACCAATGCCTCGGAGCTCGGATCGAATGGCCGCTGTGGATCCCACAGCCGGTAGCGGGCGTCGGAATATCCCTCCACACGAGTAATCTTCGGCACGAAGAAGGCTCTCGGCAGCGCATTGCGGTTCTCGATGACGACGATGTTGCCGTGACGAGCGGTCAGCCGGTATGGGGATGGGACCGGCAATTCTCCGACTCTGAGCAGCGAGACATTCGAGACGCTTACATCCGCGGGATAGTTCGTAGCAAAGCGGAGATCGGAGAGTTCGTCCTCTGGACCCGTGACGTAGATGTTGACGTAAGACGTGGCATGCGGGGAGAGTTGCACGTTGCTCACGGTAAATGTCTGGCGCGGCTGCCAGGAATTGTGTACGGCGAGGGCGACATTCAAGTCGGATGTGCGTGTTCTGGCTGCGACGGTGAAGCGCAACTGGTAGACGCTGTTCTTCTGCAGAGTGAGGCTAGTCTGCTGCATGCCGCAAGGCGGCTCGGAGCACTGGAAGGGATGGGCGAGGTCGAGCTGCTGCCCGGCTGCTAAAGAAACCCATGCATCGGGCGATACCATGTTCCCGCGTTGTTCCGTCGCGGAATTATTCGGAAGCGATGGAGGCGCGCCGGGCGCGAACATCGTTTCCATCGTCTTGGCTTCGTCGCCGCTGGCGACAATGAATCGCGTGTTCAACAGAGACAGGATGGCGTTGTTGGCCATCAACTCCTGCCAGTGTGGCAGTTCGAAGATGTTAAGTGGCAGCAGGTCAGCGTAGTCCTTCGGAACCAGCGCGCTGTAGCCGAAGATATCGTCTATCCCCGCAATCTCGTTCAGATTCGGCCGGATAAAGACTTCCTCGCGCACTACGGCCATGGTGCGGAAGGCTTCGCCTTGGGCGGCCTGTCTGACACTGTCGTACGTTGCCCGTTCGGCAGCGTTGGCGTGCCCCCGGGAAAGATGAGGCTGATCGGTGAGCCCAAACCAAAGCAGATCTGCGGTCACTAAGACGATGGCAAGGCGTGCGATCAGCCGGCTTCCCGGATTTCTCATCCACAGCCAGAAAAGCAGGCCGGTCACGAGAATTGTCAGCCAGGCGATGATCATGTCGGAGTTGCTGAAGCGCATCGACTGATGCAGGCGGTACAACCACATCGGGTGGAAGGATGCGATGCGCTGATTCACGGAGCCGAGAATTGCCCGCATCCTGATCAAGAGCAGCGCGGCGACAGCAACGAATCCCAGCGGTACAGTAAGCGCCAAAAGCCGACGGAGTTTCGGGGTTAGTTCTCCCAGATGTCCCACGACGTAAGAAGCGAGCGTTGCGACAGAGAAGGCGAGGAAGATGACGTTGACGCGGTGGTCGCGAAAGAAGTTGTAGACCGGAGTTCGATAGAGAAGCGGGCCGAGCGTAGTGAATCCTCCAAACGACAGGAGCGCGGCCACCAGCGCAGAAATCGTCGCCGCGCGTACCACCCGCGACCTTCGCCAGAAACCTGGCGCCGTCACCCCTGACATCAGGGGCAGAATCCCCATGTAGGCCGCAGTGACGGCCATCTGCGCCGATCCAAGATAGGGAACAGAGTGGAATGCGGGATAGTCGGCGCCCATCAGGTAAGGAAACAGCAACGACACCAAAGTCTGCGGAGCGATGGAGTTCGACACAAAGTGACTGTAGGTGAGCGCTGCGAGGTTCGAGGCCTGCTTGAACTCCATGGTCGGCAAAACTTCAATCGCTCCCAAGCCCGCGCTGATCGCGCCCATTGCCAGCAGTCCGCCGAAAAGCTGTAGCCTGCGCGGCGTCTCCGGTAAGGCGCACAGGACGTAGATTGCAACGTAAATCGCGCTGAGCAGCACCATCTGCGGCCAGCCTGCCAGCAACTGAAACGCCAGGCACACTCCGCCAAGCGCGCAGAACTTCCACTGGCGAGTGCGAATCCATTGCTCGACGCAGTAAAACAGCGGAGGTACCCAGGCGGCGGAATTGAAGAGGCCAACAGCTTCAATGTGAAGGAGCAGGAACCCGCTGAAGCTGAAAGCCGCAGCGCCCAGCCATGCCGCCTCGTCATAATCGGTAAGCAACCGAAAGTAAGCGTGGGAGAAACCGAGCAGCAGCAGAACGTGCAGCAGTTCCGAAAGATTGAAGGCTACGGTCGAAGGGAACGGGACGTAGAGGAGGATATTCAGCGGATAGAAGGGCGCGGTTTGCACGATCGCGATGTGCGACATGCCGCTGAAGATGTGAGGATCCCACAGCGGCAGAGATCCGGCACGGAATGTCTCCGCTGAGAAGACCCGGCTGGGCAGGTAGTCGATCTGGCCATCACCGCCGGGTTTGGCGAGCAGGGTATCGCTGACCGCGCTCCAGATGCCGACGGCCAGCAGTAGGGAAGCGGCGAGCCAGTAGAAGCGGGGGATGCGGTGTCGAGTGAAATTCAAAGAAGGAGTATCCTCGGTTTGCGAGGATTACTCAATATCGAGCGCCATGAAGGGGAACGGAAAGCAGGTCCCTCCACTCGGGCTGAAGAGACTGTGTCGCAACCGAAACACGGATTTCTCAGTGGGACAAACGGTATGAATCGCAAGGCAACTAGCCGCGCAGCGGCGACATTTGTGTTAGCCGCGGGCGTAAGCCCGCGGGCAAGTGGGATAAACAGAGAGCCGCGGAGCGGCGACACTGGGTTGCGACACAGTCTCTGAAGCCCTCGGTCGGGATGACACAGATTAGAAATCAGGATGACACAGGTCAAACGCCGTGAGCCGCACAGCTAAACTGCGCCCTCCCGCCATGCAATCGGAGCAATTCTTCCGAAGTAACGCTAATCGGCAAACACCGGGACTTCTTCCTCTTTCGTGACCTTCTTGCGCCACGGCAGATGTGCCAGCACCCAATCCTTTAAGTGATCCATGTAGAGATAAACCACGGGGGTGGTATAAAGCGTCAATGCCTGGCTGACGATGAGGCCGCCGACGATGGCGACGCCGAGGGGGCGGCGAATCTCCGAGCCTACGCCGTGTCCCAGGGCCAGCGGCAGCGCGCCCAGCATCGCCGCCGCAGTCGTCATCATGATCGGCCGGAAGCGAATGAGGGCCGCTTCGTAGATGGATTCCTCGGCGCTCTTGCCCGTGCGCTCCACTTCCAGGGCGAAGTCGATCATGATGATGGCGTTCTTCTTCACAATGCCGATCAGCAGAATGATGCCGATCAGCCCAATCACGTCAAGCTGCATGTGGAAGAGCATGAGAGCCAGCAGTGCTCCGGTTCCAGCCGAGGGAAGCGTCGACAGAATGGTGATGGGATGAATGTAGCTCTCGTACAGGATTCCCAGCACAATATAGACCGCGACGAGCGCCGCCAGAATCAGGATCGGCTCCGACGATAACGAATCCTGAAACGCCGCAGCGGTTCCCTGGAAGCTGCCGTGAATCGACGCCGGCATCCGCATCTCCAACTCAGCAGTACTGATGGCACGCGTTGCCGTTCCCAGATCGCCTCCGGGCGCCAGGTTGAACGAGATGGTCACGGATGGGAACTGCCCCTGGTGATTGACCGACAGCGAGGTGTTCGCCTGAGCAAAATGCGCGAAAGCCGACAGCGGCACCTGCGCGCCCGAACTGGTGATCACGTACACACTGTCCAGGGCAGAGGGAGTGAGTTGATACTTGGGGTCGACCTCCATCACAACGTGATACTGGTTCAGCGTCTGGTAGATGGTCGAAATCTGCTCCTGCCCAAAGGCGTCATAAAGCACCGCGTCGATTTGCTGCGGAGTAATTCCTAAGCGGGATGCGGTGTCGCGGTCGATGACGACGTTCTCTTCCAGGCCGCTGATCTGCTGATCGCTGTTCACGTCCTTGAGCTGGGGAATCTTACGCAAGCGTTCCTCCAGCTTGGGAGCCCATTCGTATAACTCGTCCAGGTCCTCGCCCGATAACGTGTACTGAAACTGCGCGTTCGACGAGCGGCCGCCGATCTGCAGGTCCTGCACCGATTGCAGATAGAGGGTCGCTCCCGGAATGTGGGAAAGCTTGGGACGCAGGCGGGCAATGACCTGGTCGGCGCTGACTTTGCGCTCGTTCAGCGGCTTCAGGACGACAAACATGCGTCCCTGGTTCTGCGCACCGTTGCCGCCGACAAAGGCCAGGACGTTCTGTACTCCCGGATCCTTCATCATGATGCTGATGAACTGGTTGGTCTTGTTCTTCATGGCGTCGAACGAGACATTCTGTTCACCTATGACCATGCCGGCGAGGCGGCCCGTGTCCTGCTGCGGGAAAAATCCCTTGGGCACGAATCTGTACAGAAACACATTGACAAAGACCATCAGGATAGCGACCACGAGAATGAGCAGGCGGTGGCGGAGCACCCAGCCCAGCGAGCCCTTATAGACGCGATTCATCCAGAAGAAACCGCGTTCGCTCATGCGGTACAACGACCCGTGACTGCCGGGATCGTGCGCCTTGAGGAAGCGTGCGCAGAGCATGGGTGTGGTCGTCAGCGACACCACCATGGAGACCGCAATGGCCGCACTGAGAGTAACCGCAAATTCGTGGAAGAGCCGGCCCACCAGTCCACCCATCAGCAGAATGGGGATGAAGACGGCCATCAGCGAAGTGCTCATTGAGACCACGGTGAAGCCGATTTCGCGCGCGCCTAGCAGCGACGCCTGGTAGGGCTTCATCCCCGCCTCGACGTGGCGCATCACGTTTTCCAGCACCACGATCGCATCGTCCACCACGAATCCGGTAGAGATGGTCAGAGCCATCAGCGACAGATTGTTCAGCGAGTAGCCGAACAGGTACATGAAGGCGAAGGTGCCGACAATGGCCAGCGGCACGGCGACGCTGGGGATCAGCGTGGCCCGCACCTCGCGCAGAAAAACGAACACCACCAGCGTGACCAGGATGACGGAGATGACCAGGGTGCGCTCCACATCGCTCACCGAAGCGCGAACCGTGGTGGTGCGGTCAAGACCCATTTCGAGGTGGATCGCCGGCGGCAGCGAAGCTTTCAGAAAGGGCAGAGCGGCGATCACCCGGTCGGCAGTGGCGATGATGTTCGCGCCCGGCTGACGGAAGATAACGATCAGCACGCTGGGTTTGCCGTTAAAACTGCCCGCGTTGTTGACGTTGGAGTAGGAATCCTGAACGTCGGCCACATCGCTGAGGCGAACCGGCGCTCCGTTGCGGTAGGCGATGATCAGCGGCCGGTAATCCTTGGCTTTCTTCAGTTGGTCGTTGGCGCGGACGATCCAGGTTTTGCCGCCATCGTCCAGCGACCCTTTGGCCTGATTGGCATTCGCGGCGGCTACGGCTGTGCGTACTGCCTCCAGGCCGAGGTTCAGGTTGTTCAGTTGATTGGGATTCGCCTCGATGCGGACCGCAGGCTGCGACGATCCCCAGACAAATACCTGGCCCACACCCTCAATCTGCGAAAGCTTCTGGCCCATGATCGAGTCGGCGACGTCGTACATCTGGTCCTGGGTGTAGGCTTCGGAGGTCATCTCCAGAATGATCACCGGCGAGTCGGCGGGATTGATCTTGCGATAGGTCGGGTTGCTGGGCAGATTGGCGGGCAGATAACCGCGCGCCGCATTGATGGCGGCCTGCACATCGCGGGCGGCCGCATCGATGTTGCGGTCCAGATCGAACTGCATGGTGATGCCAGTCGAGCCCAGTTGGCTCGACGAGGTCATCTGGTTGATGCCGGCGATGCGGCCAAACTGCCGCTCCAGCGGGGTGGCTACCGCGGAGGCCATCGTCTCCGGACTGGCGCCTGGCAACGACGCGCCCACCGAGATCACGGGGAAATCGATCTGCGGCAAAGGCGCAACCGGCAGACTCATATATGCCAACCCGCCTGCCAACAGCAAGGCGATGGTCAGCAACGTGGTCGCGACCGGCCGGGCGATGGCTGGAGTGGAGATACTCATACCTAGTCCCCGATTGCTTCCGCGGGCTTCGGCGCACGCAGCCGGCGCAGTGCTTCGCCCAGCCGGTCAAACCACAGGTAAACCACCGGCGTGGTGTATAGCGTCAACAACTGGCTGAAGATCAGCCCGCCGATGATGGTGATGCCCAACGGGCGCCGCAGTTCTGAGCCTGTGCCGGAGCCCAGCGCCAGCGGAACCGCGCCGAATAATGCCGCGAAGGTCGTCATCATGATGGGGCGAAAGCGCAGCAGGCAGGCTTCGTAGATGGCATCCACCGGCTTCTTGCCTTCCTTGCGCTCTGCTTCGAGGGCGAAGTCGATCATCATGATGGCGTTTTTCTTTACGATGCCGATCAGCAAAATGATGCCAATCAAAGCCATCACGCTCAGATCCATGTGGAACAAGGTCAGCGCCAGGATTGCGCCCACGCCGGCCGACGGAAGCGTGGAAAGAATTGTGATGGGATGGATATAGCTTTCGTACAATACCCCGAGCACGATGTACACCGTCACAATGGCGGCGATGATCAGCCATCCCTCATTGGCCAGCGATGCCTGGAAGGCGCGGGCCGTGCCTTGAAACGCCAACTGAATACTCGGCGGCAAGCCGATCTCTTGCCCCGCCTGCTGGATGGCTTGCACGGCATCGCCCAGCGAGGCATCCTTGCCGAGGTTGAACGAGATGGTCACCGCCGGGAACTGGCCCTGATGATTGATGGTCAACGGTCCCGTGGTGGTCTCGAAATGCGCAATCGCGCTCAGCGGGACCTGGCTAGCGGTTGACCCGAGGACATTCGCATTCTGAGCCGCCGAGGCGGTGGCCGGATTCGCGCCCGCCGTTGAGGCCGGACTTTGCCCGCCGCCAGCCGGAACATAAATATTCTTCAACGAATCGGGATCGGCGCGGAACGACGGGTCGACTTCCAGTACCACGTGATACTGATTCAACTGAGTGAACATGATGGAGATCAGCCGCTGGCCGAAAGCGTCATACAAAGTGTTATCGATGGCGCTGGCGGTCACTCCCAGACGCGAAGCCGTATCGCGATCGATGACGAGGTTGGCCTGCGCCGCCTGGTTCTGCTGATCGGTAGCCACGTCCCGCAGCTCGGGCAAGTTCTTGAGCTTGTCGAGCATCTTGTTGGTCCAGATGGCGAGTTCCTTGGCATCGGCATCTTCCAGGGTGAACTGGTACTGCGTGCGGCTGACGCGGTCTTCCACCGTCAGGTCCTGCACCGGCTGCATGTAAAGCGTGATGCCCTCGACGCCGGCAACCTCCTTCTGCAGGCGCTTCATGATGGTGGTCACGTCGTCGTCGCGTTCGTCGCGCGACTTCAGGTTGATCTGCAGACGTCCGCTGTTGGGCGTGGTGTTGGTGCCGTCCACTCCGATGAACGAAGACAGGCTCACCACATCCTTGTCCTTCAGGATGGCCCGCGCCAGCTCGCGTTGCCGCTCGCCCATGGCCGCGAACGAAATGCTCTCCGGCGCATCGGAGATGCCCATGATGACGCCCGTGTCCTGCACCGGGAAGAAGCCCTTGGGGACAACAATGTAGAGATAGATGGTCGCCACCAGTGTGCCGATGGTCACCAGCAGAGTCGCGGTCTGATGGTTGAGGACGAACTTCACGGTGCGTCCGTAGAAGGCGATGGTGTTGTTGAAGGCGCGTTCCGACCAGTCGTACAGACGGCCGCGCTTGGACTGGTCGCGGTGCCGCAGCAGCAGCGAACACATCATCGGCGTCAAGGTCAGCGAGATGATGGCCGACAGGAGAATCGTGACGCTCAAGGTGACGGCAAATTCGCGGAACAGGCGCCCAACGATGTCGCCCATGAACAGCAAAGGAATCAGCACGGCGATGAGGGAGACGGTCAACGACACGATGGTGAAGCCGATCTGTCCGGCGCCCCGCAATGCCGCCTCCAGCGGCGTGTGGCCCTCCTCGATATAGCGTTCGATGTTCTCGATCATCACGATGGCGTCGTCCACTACGAAGCCGGTGGAGATGGTCAGCGCCATCAGCGATAAGTTATCCAGCGAGTAGCCGAGGAGGTACATCACGGCAAAGGTACCCACCAGCGAAAGCGGCACGGCAACGCTGGGAATGACTGTCGCCGCCAGGGTGCGCAGGAAGAGGAAGATGACCATCACCACCAGGGCGATGGTCAGCATCATCTCGAACTGCACGTCTTTCACGCTGGCGCGGATGGTGTTGGTGCGATCCGTCAGCACCGTCACCTTCACCGAAGCCGGCAGGTTTGACTGCAGTTGTTTTAGCCGCAGCTTGATGCTGTCAACGACCTTGATGATGTTGGCGCCCGGCTGGCGCTGGATGTTCAGGATCACCGCGGGGGTGTCGTTCATCCAGGCTGCCTGGTTCACGTTCTCGGCGCCCATCACCACGCTGGCTACATCCGACAGCCGGACGGGATTGCCGTTCTTGTAGGCGACGATGGTATCGGCGTAGCCCTGCGGGTTGAGCAGTTGGTCGTTGGCGCCGATGGTGAACGACTGCCGGTTATCCTGCAGCTGTCCCTTCGCCTGGTCGACGTTGACCTGGCCGATCACGTTGCGCAGTTGCTCCAGGCTCATGCCGTAGGAAGCCAGCGCCGTAGGATTGGTCAGAATGCGGACTGCGGGCTTCTGGCCACCGCTGATGCTGACCAGTCCGACGCCGGGGAGTTGCGAGATCTTCTGCGCGAAGGTCGTGTCCGCCAAGTCCTCGACTTGCGGCAACGGCATACTGTCGGAGGACATCGCGAGCGTCAGAATTGGGGCGTCCGCCGGATTCACTTTGCTGTAAATCGGCGGCGTCGGCAGATCGTTGGGCAGATAGGTTTGCGCCGAGTTGATTGCGGCCTGCACCTCCTGCTCGGCCACGTCGATGTTCTCTTCCAGATTGAACTGCAGGGTGATGACCGACGCTCCAAAGGAACTGCTGGAGGTCATCTGACTCAGGCCGGGCAGTTCGCCGAACTGGCGTTCCAACGGCGCGGTAATGGAAGACGCGGTGACGTCGGGACTGGCCCCCGGGTAGAAGGTCACCACCTGGATGGTCGGATAGTCCACCTGCGGCAACGCCGAGATAGGCAACTGCTGATAGGCGACAATGCCTACCAGCAGCAATCCCACCATCAACAACGACGTCGCGATGGGCCGAAGAATGAACGGCCGCGAAATACTCATGTCGTCGATCCGATATTGCCGCTCGTGCTTCCGCGGCGGGCCGGAGCCTGCGGAGCTACCCGCATTCCGGCTTGCAACTTCTCCTGTCCGTCGGTGACTACGCGATCGCCTGCCTGCAAGCCCTTGCCGATCACGACCGTGGCGCCCTGCGTCAGCGTCACCTGGACAGGCCGCATTTCTACCGTGTTATTCGCGTCTACAACGTAGGTGAAGGTACCGTCCGGTCCGCGCTGCATCGCACTAGCCGGCGCGGAGACGGCATTCTTAAGCGTCTGCAATAGCAGATGAGCGTTGACGAACTGGTTTGGCCACAAGGTATTGTCCTGGTTATCGAAGACGGCTTTCAGTTTGGCGGTGCCGGTCGTCTGATCGATCTGATTGTCGATCGTCAGCAGTTTGCCGGTTGCCAGCTTCTGTTGATCGTCGCGGCTGTAAGCGTCGACCTCGAGCGGGGGCCCCGAACGCATGCGTTGCGCCACTTCCTGCAACTGATCTTCGGGGAGGGTGAAGATTACGGCAATGGGATGCAACTGTGTAATGACCAGCATTGCCGTGCCGCCGGCCGCGGTGACATAGTTGCCGGGATCGACCTGACGCAGTCCGACGCGGCCGTTGACCGGCGACTTGATATAGCAATAAGTGAGGTTCAGCTTTGCGTTGTCGATCGCCGCCTTGTCGCTGGCGATGGTGCCTTCGTAAGTGCCGAACGAGGCCTCCAGCGTATCCAGGTCCTGCTTGGCGATCACCCCCTGGTCGTAGAGCACCTTGTTGCGGTCGTACTGGGCTTTGGCATTGTTCAGTTGAGCTTCATCCTTCTGCAGGTTGGCTTCGGCCTGCGCCAGCGCCACCTGGTAGGGCCGTGGGTCGATCAGGATCAGCAGGTCGCCGGCCTTAACATCCTGGCCTTCCTGAAAATTCACTTGCATGATCTGGCCATCAATGCGGGTCTTCAAGGAAACGGTATTAAAGGCTTCCACGGAACCCAGTCCGTTGAGATAAACGTTGAAATCGCCTTGCTTAATCGTGGCAACACCGACAGGAACGGCCGGCGGCGGTCCACCGGCTTTCGCGCTTTTCGCCTGCTTGGAACTGCAACCGGCAAGCAGCGCGCAAATCGCGAGCGTCACGCCCAACCCTAAAAAGCCTCCCCAGAACGCCCTCCACTTACGCGTTTTGGGGTATAGCAATGCCACTCTGTTCACGAACTCCTCCTCGCCCAACGTAGCGACGCAGGTCGCCCGCAAGCGTCACCGCAGCTTATCTCGCTTCGCGTAACTGCAACTTGGCGGGCCGGTTGCAGTACTATTACATCCATACTATTAGATCGGACAGGGGCCTTCAAAGCAGTTAAGAGAAGGTGAAGGAAGGTTAAGAAGTGTGAAGGGCGGCAGCACATCTCGAAACAATTCTTCACCGCAGGGGCGACCGGGAAAAGGCAAAATAAATCCCGTGAATCGTTTGCTCATCGTCGATGACGATCACGGCCTGGTCAATCTGCTGAAGCGCTTTCTCGAAGGCGAAGGCTTTCGCGTCGAGGCTGCCTACGACCACGCCTCCGGCCTGAGCGCTGCCCTCTCCGGCGAGCACGAACTTATTATCCTTGATGTGATGCTTCCCGGGGGCACTGGGTTCGAGTTATTAAAATCCCTACGGCAGCAGTCTTCCGTACCGGTTCTCTTACTCACCGCTCGCGGCGAGGCAGTCGATCGCATTCTCGGTCTGGAGATTGGCGCTGACGATTACCTGGCCAAGCCCTTCGATCCGCGTGAGCTGGTGGCCAGAATTCGCGCCATCTTTCGCCGCACGCGCGAGCCTGCTCCGGCAACGCCACGCAACGAGCACGACGAAGTGCTGGCGGTGGGCGACATCAGCATGTCGATGGCGACCCGCACCGTTACCTGTTCCGAGACGCCGGTCGATCTCACCTCGGTGGAGTTCAATGTCTTGGAATTGCTGCTGCGCAACGCGGGCAGCGTGGTGACGCGTGAGCAGATCGCTGAAGTGGCGCTGGGCCGACCGCTCAACGCGTTTGATCGCAGCGTCGATGTTCACGTCAGCCGCTTGCGCAAGAAGCTGGGAACCTGTCCCGGCACGGAGGAGTTGATCCGCCCCATTCGCGGCATCGGATACTTCCTCGCCGCCGAAGCCCCAGAGAAGAGCCGGGTATGAACCGTCGACTGTTCTGGAAGATCTTCCTTCCTTTCTGGGCCGCGCAGGCGCTGCTGCTGGGGGCACTCTACATGCGCGTGCACTACCGGATCTCGTCCGAGCATCCCTGGTGGATCCAGCCCGAGCGTCGCGAGATGCCGGTTCTGGCCTCGCTCGCCGCGCAGTGCTACGAGCAGCAGGGTTCGGCGGGTTTGGCACAACTGCTGGAGAGTCTCTCCCTGCCTCATCGTTCGCGCTTCTGGCTGGTTGATGGAAGCGGCAAAGAACTTTCGGGCCGACCTATCGCGGAGAATATTCTGCATGGCGCTGCGGCCGCCGAACAAAAGGAAGGCCTGTACCACTCCTATGAGGCCAACGTGCTGGCGGCGCGCACCAGCACGGAGCGCGGCCAATATTTGCTGATCGCCGAACTCACCCCGCCGCCGATCTCGGAGCGTATCCCCGGCGACCTGCTGTGGACGCTCAAGCTCGGTACGATTTTCTCGGCAATCATCTGCCTGCTCATCGCACACTACTTGACCAAGCCCATCGAGCGCCTGCGTGACGCCACGCACGAGCTCGCCCGCGGCAATCTCGACATACGCGCGGGAGAGAACCTGGGCAACCGCCACGACGAGATTGCCGAACTGGTGCGCGACTTCGACACCATGGCGGGCGAGCTGCGCAATCAGATTCAGAGCGAGCGCAATCTGCTCAGCGGCGTCTCGCACGAGCTGCGTTCGCCTATCGCGCGTATGCGTCTGGCGCTGGCGCTGGCTCGCCATGCCGGCGACGAAGAGTTGGCGGAGATGCTCGACCGCATGGACCAGGACACGGTGCAGCTCGACTCGATGCTGGAGCGCATTCTGACGGTTGCGCGCCTGGAGAGCGGTCAGCAGAAGCCGAGGTTTGAGCAGCTTGCGCTGAACGACGTGATCGACGATGTGCTGCACGACGCCCACTTCGAGGCTGCCGCGACGGGCGCGACGATTGCCTATCAGGAGAGCGGCGAGATCAAAGTGAACGGCGATGCCGGCCTGCTCCGCAGCGCGATCGAGAACGTCGTCCGCAATGCGATCTTCTACTCCGGGCAGGACGGCAAGATCGAGGTTCGCTTGGACAGGGCGGGCGAGGCGGCGGTTGTTTCGGTTCGCGATAACGGCCCCGGGGTTCCGGAGAGCGCGCTGCCGCTGCTGTTCAAACCTTTCTATCGCGTCGACGACTCGCGAGGCACCACCACCGGCGGCATGGGATTAGGGCTGGCGATCGTGCGCAACGCCGTCGCCCTGCATGGAGGGACCGTATTGGCAAAGAACGTGACGCCGCATGGCCTGGAAGTCGAGCTGCGCTTGCCGATGATTCCAGCTACGCCCGCGAAACGAGTCTCCGGAATGCGGGTCGCGCAGGTGTAGGAGCCGCGATTCGCCATTCGCTGTGGCTTTTAGCTGTTGGTTCTTAGCGCGTAGCTCGAAGCTCGCGGCTCGTAGCTCCTCACTGACATTCCTTCCGCACGCGTGATAGCTTATCCCTTCCGAAAGGGCGCCATGTTCACTCCTGATCTCCTGAAGGGCAAACGCATTCTCATCACCGGCGGGGGCACCGGCATCGGCCGGGCCATGGCCGAGCGCTACTTGCAGCTTGGCGCGACGCTCTACATCTGCGGACGCCGTGCGGAAGTCGTCCAAAACACTGCGCAGGAACTCTCCGCTTCCACGGGCGGTTCTATCGAAGGCTTCGCGTGCGACGTTCGCTATACCGAGGACGTGGAGCCCCTAATCGAGCAGATCTGGGCGAAAGGTCCGCTCGACGTGTTGGTAAATAATGCTGCGGGAAATTTCCTGGCCAAGACCGAACAGCTTTCGTCACACGCCTTCGATGCCGTCCTCGCGATCGTGCTGAAGGGCACCATCAATATGACCCTGGCTTGCGGCCGTCGTTGGCTCGCCGGCAAGCACAACGGCGTCGTGCTGAGCATCGCCACGACTTATGCCGACACCGGATCGGCCTATGTTGTGCCCAGCGCGGTTGCCAAGGCAGGGGTCGTCGCACTGACGCGCAGCTTGGCGGTGGAGTGGGGCGACCGCGGCATTCGCCTCGTGGCCATCGCGCCTGGCGCCATTCGCACGGAGGGCGCATTCTCGCGCCTGCTGCCTACGCCGGAACTGGAGAAGGCACTGCTCGACCACAACCCGATGCACCGCTTCGGCACGCTGGAGGAGATCGCCAACCTGGGCGCGTTCCTCATCAGCGATCAGGCAGGCTACATCAATGGCGAGA
This sequence comes from Candidatus Korobacteraceae bacterium, assembly GCA_049798495.1. Lineage (GTDB taxonomy): Bacteria > Acidobacteriota > Terriglobia > Terriglobales > Acidobacteriaceae > Bog-257. Next base: position 14,121 of record JBARGS010000019.1, read on the forward strand.
TGGTATACATGGATGGTGGCGAGATGTTGGCGGGCGCCAGCAGCTTCAGCATGATCGGCCGCCGCCTGCCCGACTTCGCCTGGGAGATGATGAAGCCCCGGAAGTCGAAGCCGGAATAGCCGCTGAGC
>JBARGS010000020.1:0-19930 GCA_049798495.1 Candidatus Korobacteraceae bacterium
CTCCAGCGCCGCCTCAATGCTCTGGCGAAGTTCTTCCGCGGTTCGATCGCGCAAAAGCGAAAGCTCCAGCGAACACTGCAAAGCGGTCAAAGGCTGACTAAGGTTGTGAAAAACTTCGGAGACGAAAAACCGCTCCCGATCGAGGGCCTGCCGATCGGCTTCGACCTCGGGCCTCACACTAGCGCCTCGGCGTGAGCGCTGAGTTCATAGCCCACTCCGCGCACGGTATGGATCAGGTGGGAGGTGAACTCCTCATCCACTTTCTTGCGCAAGTAATTGATGTAGACGTCGACGATGTTGGTTGTGGTATCGAACGACAGATTCCATACGTGCTCGACGATCATGGCCCGGGTGACGCGCCGGCCGGCATTCCGCATTAAATATTCCAATAATGCGAATTCCTTGGAGGTAAGCTCGATCTGCTTGCCCGCGCGTTGCACCTTGCGCTCCACCCGATCCAGTTCCAGATCGGCGATGCGCAACACGGTTTCCACTGTCCGCGGTCCTCGCCTCAGCAACGCCCGGACCCGAGCTGAAAGTTCGGTAAAGGAAAACGGCTTGATCAGGCAATCGTCGGCGCCGGTGTCGAGCGATTGCACGCGGTCCTCGACGCGGCTACGCGCGGTCAAAACCAGTACCGGAAGAGACGGTTTCTTGGGACGTACGGCGTTCAGGACGCCGATGCCATCCAGCTTAGGAAGGTTCAAGTCGAGAATCAGCAGATCGTAGTCGCTTTCGAGGGCCATCGACCGCGCCTGTTCGCCATCCCCGGCGACATCCACGGCGTAATGTTCGGCCTCGAGTCCCTTACGGACGAAGCTAGCTAGAGGGGCATCGTCTTCGACAACCAGAATACGCATCAGGGTAACTATTTCATGGTTACCCTCCATTCTTGGCGTTCTTGAGGCCTTTCGTCAATTGCTGTTGGCCCGGAAAGATCGGTACTTCCCGAATTGGGATCGGCGTTTCGTTGTGGGATGGGCCGCGCAGGTCAAGGAAGCGAATGCTTTACGGACGGGACATTCGCAGCCATGCTTTATGGTTCACGTCCCGCATCGGGTATTCACGCATTTTTTACAGGGCGGCACTGGCTTCCACGAGAATATAATCAATGTATGGCGCGTGGTTGGGAGAGTAAATCAGTAGAAGCACAAATCGAAGAATCCAACATTCCACCTTCATTCAACGAAAGCCAGTCCTTCTCCGCGGAAGAGCTACAGTCGATGTTTAAGAAGAGCGACTTGCTGCTGTCGCGCAAGCGGGTGCTGCAGCAACTGGAGAGCGGTGGCAGCGAACGCTATTGCGAACTGCTGCGCCGGACGTTAGTCGCCCTCGAAGCGCAGATTGCAGCTTTGCCTTAGGCTGGCGAAAAATTCAACCGTCCCCCGCCGAAGCGACACACCGCCTCCGGCTGACGGCGTTCTGCAACCCTGAGTGCCGTCTTGGCCGGTTGGGCGATCAATTCTCCACGCTGCCGAACTTTTGATCTTCGGCGGCCATATGCAGCCGCATAAGACGGGTAAAGTCCTTGCCTTGCCGTTTGAGTTCGGCAACGGCGGCTTCCAGATCGGCGTTGTCGTGCAGGTGCACGATCAGCTCGCGGAAATTCTCCAGGCGTAGACGTATCTCCCGGTGCTGACGCTTCATTTCCCGGGCAAATGAGGCCAGTTCCGGACTCATCCTTGCGATGGTTTCCAGCACCGTCGTTTCTTCATGCGCGTAATGCCGGGGGAGCCACTCCGCGATCCACTTGCCGCTGCTGGTCGCCTGGTTGGCCGTCGCCAGGTCGGTAAAGATCTCCGAGTAACAGACGATCTGCTCCAGCGCTGCTTCCAGTTGATCCAGCTGTGCCATGAGTTCTTCATGCTCGCGATGAATGCTGACTGCTTCGCGATGGAAGTTCGGATCCTGGCTCGCCATCTCGACACCTCGCCAGGCTAATGGTCGGTCGGGAAGCCGCTCCCGGCAGTGATTGCAATCACGCGTGACCGTGACAAAAAAGAAGAACCGGAGCTGGGAAGGCTCCGGCTGATGAGTTGGGAGTTGTGCGAACCGGTCTACTTCTTGCCTTGCACCGCGGTCAGGCATTGCCCGTAAAGATCCAGTAAGTGGCGGGCATATTCCTCGGCTTTCGAGGCGACCTCGCCCTGAAAACCGGCGCCTGAGGAGATGGCCTTGCCGTATCCCGTCGTCACGGCGATGAACTTCATCATATCGAGTGCAATGTCTTCATTACGGCGTGTTCCATGACCCGTGCCGCCCTGCTCTTCCATGAGTGCTGACCTCCGAAGGTGGTAGCGGAAATCATAGCAGAGAGTGCGGCGATCATACTTCGATGCCGACGTGGCATACCCGCCCCACAATGTATTCGTCGTATCGCCGGCCCCGCTCGATGCGGACGACCTCAAGCGCAGTGTGCGGATTCTGCGGCCGCAAAATCAGATGCTCGTCCGCCACGGTAGCATAGCCAATGCTGCAGCGCTCGCCGATTCGCACCGCATAAAGATTAGGCTCCTCACGCCGGTAGGGTTGGAGCGAGCTGTAGTGCCGGTCCAGCAGCAGGGTCGCGGCATAAATTCCCGGCGGCAGCCGGCCGTGCGCGTTTCTCACGTCGAAGCGGATCAGCACAAAGCGCAGCCAATCGGCGCGATCGTCGCTGGGGTTGGGCTTTAGCCTTCGCAGGAAGGCCTTGCTGAAGCTGCGTGTCTCCACGATCTGGTCAGCGGTGAAGCGGGCCAGCATGGCAATCTGCTCGGGCACCAACGCGATACTTTCCAAGCCGCTTGCCGGCGTGGGTACGATGGCGTGCCGCTGGATGTCGGCCGCATCGACCAGATCGAGTAAGCCGATGCCCAGGCTGTCGAGGAGCCGGTCCATCGATTCCACGCTGAGGCCGCGGCGGGCGTTGAGGAAGTTGGAGAGGTGCCCCTGTTGGAAACCGGCGTCGCGGGACAAGGCGCTGCCCGTTATTTCTCCCCGTTCCATGCGGGCGCGGATATAGGTGCGCAACTTATCCTGCAGAGCTTGGAGTGTCATCTGGTGTCAGGTTGGAGGCATTTTTCTGAAAGCAATACATGTACTTTAGTAATGTGCTTAAAGCAATAATTTTGTTGACCATGCTGATTCCCCCGTGTCACAGTCGAGTTGTTACAGGTTCTGCGGTTCTGGCCGAGGTAAAAGGAGTTATGAAGGACACGGACCCGAATGTCGAGGACACGATCTTCGCCGAGTTTCGCCGTAAGATCCGGGAAGCCGAGCTGCTCTCAGCAGCCACTGAAAAGCTTCTCCGCCATCTGCGGTTTTCGGGAAGACTCAGCATCGTTGTGAAGAACGGCAGCATTTTGAAGTCCGGATACGAAGAGGGATATTTCAGCCGCCAACAGGAAGCGCGGATGATACCTTGAATTCGGACCGGGCGGAGCCCAGCGCGAATATCTTATGAACGCACTCCTATAAGCTCTCGCGCTTGCTAAAAACAGCCGCCGTTCTGCACCTAACTAAATAACCAGTAGCAGGCCATCGTAAATGAAACGAGCCCTGTGCACGCTTCCCGGATCGCCAGGGGCAGCGTCGCAGGGCTTGTTTCTTTTAGCCAACACTTAAGAGAGGCAATGATGAAGCGAACTACTTATGAACTGAAGTACTGTGAGCGGTGTGGGGCATTGGGGTTGCGGCGTTCCGATTCCGCGGAAACCTACTGCGAACCCTGTGGACAGATTCTGATCAATTATTCCTTTTCCGGTGACGCGCTCCGCCGATTGCGGTTCCGCCGGTCCAAGACTAAAGCTCTCACTCCGTCGATCGCGAAGCGGGCTTTGCAGGCAGCCTTGCCGTTCGGGAGGCCGCAATGAGGGCCTACAAACTCGCAGCCCAAAAAGCGCAACTGCTCCTTATTCGCTCCAATGAACCTCCGCCGGAGCCGCCCGAGGCGGACGACATCGATCCGCGTCCCGAAATGCTTTGTTTTCGCGGACAAACCTTCGCATTCGTCCGCCATTTCTTTGAGCTGTCCTGCCAGGCCGGCAGGCTGCCTTCGATCCTGGGCCGCGAGTTATTTCGCGCCCGTGTCTCGCATCATGCCATTCCCAGCTTTGAGGATCAGGCCATCTTCATACGGGATATCGAGCTCTGCCTGGAGAAGCTAAGCGACGACCACGCGGAGATCATTACTCTCGTGGGTATGTATGACTTCTCGCACGAAGAAGTCGCGGAGATGCTGCGATGTTCCAAAGCCTGGATCGCGCATCGCTTTGCCGAGGCTATCGACCATCTCACCGAGATCTTTCTCGCGGGAGGCATTCTTTCCGAGAATCGTCCGGACCGGCGTCAAAGGCAAGTGACGAAGCGCTCGATTCCCAGGGACATCATGGCCGGTCGCAAGAAGCCGCCGGCGCGCGCGGGAATCGCCGCCGAATCGGGAACCGCCCGAGTGGCATGCGCCCATGGCGGTGCGCAGCGCGCTCTCGTTTTCGGATAGCGACGCGCAGGCGGAGGGCGATCTCCCAGGTTCCTCTTACGCCAGCCACCGATTTGCGGAACCCCACCCCGCCCCAGTGGGTAGTGTCTGAAATGTGCGTTGGTAGTAACCGCCAGCGACTGCCGTCCGGTTGTGGTCAATTTTGTACAGACAGCGAAAAATACCATGACGTAAAATGCTTCGCTAATAAAGTGGCGCACCCCGTGGGGAATGTTTTCGGCCAGAGACTTCTCCACGGGCCACCTCTCAGGGTTACGCCTCAACCCACATCTCAGACACTATCCGCCAAGTGCGCGCCATTGACTTGCCTTGCACGTATCCCTAACATGACACGGCAAGCGTATTTTCTTCATGATTGAGACCCTCTCGCACTACCGTGTCCTCGAGAAGCTCGGGGTTGGGGGCATGGGTGTGGTTTACAAAGCCGAAGACCTGAAACTCGGGCGCTTTGTCGCCATCAAGTTCCTGCCGCCGGACGTTTCCAAAGATCCTTTAGTCCTGGAGCGGTTTTATCGCGAGGCGCGCGCCGCCTCGGCGCTCAATCATCCCAACATCTGCACCATCCACGAGATTGACGAACACGATGGCAAGACCTTCATCGTGATGGAGTATCTGGACGGCCTGACGCTCCGCCAGCTTATCGGCGGCAGGCCGATGGAGATGCGTCAGTTGCTGGAGATCGCCATCCATGTCTCGGACGCGCTGGATGCCGCGCACGGGCAAGGCATCATGCATCGCGACATCAAGCCGGCTAACATTTTCGTGACCAAGCGCGGGCACGCCAAAATCATGGACTTCGGCCTGGCCACGGCGATTCCGATGAAGACGGCCGTGTCGGCCGACGGCCAGGACACCATCGACCATTATGCGCATCTGACCAGTCCGGGTACGGCGTTGGGCACCATCGCCTACATGTCGCCCGAGCAGGCTCTGGGAAAATCGTTAGATGAACGCACCGACCTGTTCTCCTTCGGTGCGGTGTTGTACGAGATGTCGACCGGCGCGCTGGCCTTCCGCGGCCCGACGCCTGCGGCGGTTTTTGACGCCATCCTGCACAAGGTTCCGCCCGATCCCCTGCGGATTAATGACGACATTCCGGTTGAGCTGGAACGGATCATGCGCAAGGCGCTCGAGAAGGACCGCGACCTTCGTTACCAGAGCGCTTCCGATATACGCTCCGACTTAAAGCGCCTGGAGCGCGATGTACGTAACGAAAGCCACATCACGGTTCCGATCGAAGTCACCGTCGAAGAGGCCGAGGAAAAAGACGCCGTCAAGAACGACGGCGTGGTCGCCGTTACCAAGCCGCGGCGGCGATCCTCGGATCGGTTCCCGTCCTTGCCCGGACTCGCGGGCACGAGACCTCCCGGAAGGCTCGTTCAGTGGATTGCTTCGCTGGTGCTGATGTCCGCCGTCGTCTGCGTTTGGTATTGGGTCGCGCATCGCAAGTCGGGACTCACGGACAAGGACACCATCGTTCTTGCCGACTTCAACAACAGCACAGGAGAAGCGGTTTTCGACGCTGCGTTGCCGCAGGCTCTCACCGTCGGACTGGAACAGTCGCCCTTTCTTAACGTTCTGTCGGATCAGAAGGTCGATGAGCAATTGCGATTCATGGGCTTATCGACCGACACCCATCGCACCGAAGACATTACGCGCCAGATTTGCCAGCGCTCCGGCAGCAAGGCGATGTTGGTCGGGTCGATCTCCCCTTTAGGTTCGCATTACGTGATCGGGCTCAAGGCGATCGACTGTCACAGCGGCGACTCGCTGGGCAACGAGCAGACCGAAGCCGACAGTCGCGAGCACGTGCTGAGCGCCCTGGGCAAAGCGGCTACGAAGATGCGCCAGAAACTGGGCGAGTCGCTTACCTCGGTGCAGAAATACGACACTCCGATCGAACAGGCGACTACCACATCGCTGGAGGCGCTACGGGCTTACAGTCTTGGACTGAAAATGCAGGACACGCAAGGAGACGAAGCCGCGATACCGTTCTTTCAGCGGGCCATCGACCTGGATCCGAAATTTGCCATGGCGTATGCCCGCCTCGGAGTGGCTTACTACAATCTCAATGAACCAACCCTGGCCGCTACGAATACGGCCAAAGCTTACGAACTGCGAGATCAGAGCAGCGAGAAAGAGAAGCTCTACATCACCTGTCACTATCACGACCTGGTCACCGGCAACATCGATCAGACCGTTCAGTCTTACCTGCTGCTGCGGCAAACGTATCCTCGTGAAGAGGCGTCGTACGTCAACCTGAATACTTCCTACTCCGCAATTGGGCGCTACGACGAAGCTCTGACCGAAGCGCAGGCGGCGCTGCAGCTCAATCCCAGCCACGTGATCAACTACACCAATCTCGCGGGCACGTACATCAATCTGAATCGCTTCGACGAAGCGGCCGCAGTGTTAGCGCAGGCGCGAGCCCACAAGCTGGAGAACCAGGCACTCCTCGCGGATGCTTACGCCCTTGCTTTTCTGCGTGGCGATGGAGCGGAAATGGCCCGCCAGCTGGCGGCGGCGATGGGAAAGCTGGGCGTCGAGGATCAGTTGCTGGCCATGCAGGCGGATACCGACGCTTACTACGGCCGTCTCGCCAAAGCCCGGCAGTCTACACAACTGGCGAGCGATTCGGCGACGCGCGCCGGCGCCAAAGAGGCCGCCGCACTTTGGCAACTGGGCGGTGCCTTGCACGAGGCCGAGCTGGGCGATGCGCAGCGAGCTCGTAACGAAGCTTCTAAGGCGATGAGTTCGGGCGATGGGAAAAATGCGCAGATCCTGGCAGCGTTAACTTTGGCGCGCACCGGAGACAGGAAACAGGCACATGCTCTGGCTGACGATCTCGCCAAACAGTTCCCGTCGGACACGATTGTGAACGACTATTGGCTGCCCTCCATTCAAGCAGCGATTGCCTTGAACGAGAAGAATTCTGCCGCGGCAATCGAGGCTCTCCAACCAGCCCTGCCGTATGAGTTCGGCTCGCCGTCCCCCGGGATCGCATTTGGTTATGCCCCATATTTGCGCGGTTTGGCTTATCTGGAGGCCCGACAGGGGAAGGAAGCGGCGGCGGAATTTCAGAAGCTGCTGGATCATCGCGGGGTAGTATTGAACTTTCCTGTCGGCGCGCTGGCGGAACTGCAACTGGCGCGCGCCCGCCTCATGCAGGGAGATAAAGCCGGCGCCCGACAAGCTTATGCCGCATTCCTGACGTTGTGGAAGGATGCCGATCCCGACAATCCCATTCTGCTCGAGGCCAAGGCGGAATATCAAAAGCTGCAATAGGGCGCGCTTGGCATCAACCGCGTCCCCATCAACTCTTCAGACCCGCTCGAAATCGAGCCCCTCCAGGCTGACTGCGATCGACCGCTGCATCGGCTCGATCGAAATCACGAGCTTCTTGCCTGCCTTGTCCAAGGCGAGAATTCCTTCCACTCCGTCGAGATCGCCACTCCGAATGCGTACCTGCGGTCCGCTGGCAATGTAGCGATAGGGCGACCATGAGCTGTTCTGATCGCTGATTCTTCGAAGATGCCCGATCAGCCGATCGGATATGCGGGCGAGGCTCCCATTGAAGGTTACAAATCCAAAAACCCCGCTGGACTGCAGGATGGCAAGACGGTCGGCGGGTTTCAAAATCGCAAGCACGAAAACGTACCCCGGGAACATCGGCAGCTCTACGGTTTCATAGCGATCGGTCCATCGCCGACGCTCCCTGGCCACGGGAACGAACGTCTCACAATTCCGGCTTAGCAATCGGTTGCTGACTCGCCGTTCGAAGCGTGCGCGAATCTGCAGCGCGTACCAGCCGGGAGATTCTTCGAGAGAAAAATCGTGCGCCGACGATGTATTGGAAAACATGGACTCTCCGCCAGAGACGCCGTACTACCTTTAGAACTCATCCGCTTTTCGAGGTGGATGGGAGAGACATTTTCGATGATTCCCGATCTTCCTTTCACTCCTCTCTGGGAGATCAATGGTGTTGCGACGAAATAGCCCCAATCAATGACACGTCTGCCTCGACTTGATCGACCCGGAGCACATCGTCTCCCTTGGGAACCTGCCTCACTTTGGCGGATCAGGTTTGTAATGTCTTATGAGTTAAAGGAGAATCCCAACTATTTTCTGGCATGGCAAGTGCGTCCCAGCGACGTTCAATCCCAAGGCTATTTGTTGTTCGTTCATATCACCCGCTAGAGACCATTGCAACAAAAATCATACTAAAGTTTGCAATGTAGGAGCACCTCTATGTAGGCCTTTCATACTAGAAATGGCACGTTAATGGTGCGCCAGTAGGAGCCGATATTCGGGGGAGCCGGGACTCCGCAAAAACCTTCAGCGTTGGACGGGAAAACGTCGATCCCGCCGCGCCCGCGAAGGAACGACAGCGCCCACTGCGTGAGGCCATACCACCGAACGGTGCGCGATTGAACTCTGCCAAAAGCGGCTGGGGCTGCGCAGGGAGGTGATCGGGTTTCCGAACTCAATCCGCTTTGTTCGGCGCCATGAAGCTCCCGCTAAACGCTGTTTCCCGGAATGCCGGAAGCTGGCTATACTGCTGTCGCCTGCACCGTTACGATGCTGCTAAAATGAACGCTCTGGGGAATCCGGCGCTTCGCTGCCCTAAGAATCTTCGCTTTTCGTGCCCTGAGCGGCGTGGGGAACCTCACCCTACGCGGCGGGAAATCAGCGGCACGCTGAGCGGGAATGCCTCCACGGTCGTCGCTCTGGCAGTTTGTACCTGATGAAATACTCCTGGGACAACGAACTCAACCTCTTTCGTAGCGCCGATCCTGTCGATTTCGCCTACACGGACGGAACGGAAGTGGAAGATCGCCTGTTGCGCATCGTATCCAGCGCGACCGATCGGGGCACCTTCTCCCCGGAACTAGTTCGAGAGATTACGGACTGGCCCAGCGAATACCACTTGAGCCGCTTTCGCCACTGCCTGATCCGGCCGCTCGGCATACGCGCCGGCAGCAAGGTGCTGGAACTCGGTTGCGGTTGCGGCGCCATCACTCGCTATCTGGGCGAAATCGGAGCCGAGGTGGTCGCGGTCGAGGGCAGCTTGCGCCGGGCGAAGCTTGCAGCAGAGCGGTGCCGTGGACTTGGCAACGTTCGCGTTGTGGTGGATGACCTGCTGCGCTTCGAAACCGACGAACGCTTCGACTTCATACTGTTAATTGGCGTTTTGGAATATGCCGCTGTATTCTCTGACGCTCCGAACGCATTCGTCGAGTATCTGCGGTCTGTCGTTCGATTTCTCGCTCCCACAGGCAGAGTCGTCGTTGCTATCGAAAACAAACTGGGACTGAAATATTTCAACGGATGCCAGGAAGACCATGTAGGGATCCCCTACTTCGGACTACAGGGTCTTTATGGATCGAAGACCGCTCGTACCTTCGGACGGCAAGAGCTGATTGCACAGTTAAGCGCGGCCGGCCTCCCGCATACCTCTTTCTTTTACCCCTTTCCAGACTATAAAGTCCCTTCCGTAGTTCTTTCAGAAGCTGGATTGAAAGATCCGGAGTTTCAGGCAATTGATTTGCTCGCTCGCTCCCACGCTCGGGATTACACAGGCTCGTCATGCCGCAACTTTGATGATGCGCTAGTCTTCTCGTCAATTGCAGGCAACGGCCTGCTTGCAGACCTCAGCAATTCTTTTCTGGTCATAGCTTCAGCAGACGCTGTTCCCAACCATGACGTGCCCGCGTTGGCCACCGCATTCTCGATCCATCGCGCACCGGAGTTTTGCACGCAGACAGAATTCGCACGCGGCGGCTCCGAGATCACAGTGTTCAAGGAGCCACTGACTTCGCAACCGGCGCATTCCGTGCGCCTGCCTGAAGGCTTGACGATCACGCACCACATAGGAGAATCAGCCTATCGGCCGGGCCGTCAGTTGCTGTGGCGCCTGCTGGAGGCGCGCGCCCGTTCCGGAGACTTGGAGGCAACGGCTCAGGCTCTGCGGCCGTGGATGGAATTCCTGCTGGCGCATGCCCGCGCCTCAACAACTCAATACGAAACTGTTTCGGGCAAACAGCAGGAATTAGCTTGTTACAAGATATCCGGCAAATTTCTTGACTGTATTCCTTCCAACCTTATCGACACCGGCCAGGAACTCGTGCCCATCGACTTAGAGTGGCAAGCAGATCGTGACATCCCTCTGGGATGGATAGTGTCTCGGGGAGTGCTGTGGTCGATCAACTCCGGTGTGCTACCGAGTGGCCGTTCGCATACGATGCTGGAAATTACCCAAGCGCTGTGCGGAGCCTTTGGACTGGCTGTACGGGAATCTGAGATCCAGGGATGGCTCGATTTGGAGTACGCATTTCAATCCTTGGTGCTGGATCGCCCCTGCGAGACACTGACGACGGCCAGAAGCCCGACCGGGATCCGGCTTTATTCCAGAGCGTTTGCTGTATTACTGCAATCGGTGGAGACGGCTGGCCACGCAGTTGCCTCAGATCAAGTGAAGCAAGTCGAGGCTGGAAGACGCCGGATTGCACAACTCGAGCAAGAGCTCGGACAAGCTAACCACAAGCTTTCTTCGTTTTCTTATAAGTTGACCCAGCCCTTACGTGCTCTTAGCACGAAATTTCCTCGAGCCGCCTATTTCCTGGCCGGGGCCGCCAAAGGTACCTATTGGGTGCTGACGTTGCAAGTTCGCGAGCGATGGCAGCGCCGCAAGATCATCCGCACTCTCCTAGGCAGCGGACTTTTTGACGCTGAGTTCTACCTATCACAGTATCCCGATGTAGCCGATAGTAGGACCAATCCTGTTGTCCATTACCTCCTAAACGGCACTCAGGAAGGACGCAAGCCAAACGCATACTTTGATACCGTCTTCTACCTTCGAAATAATCCAGATGTGGCTGCATCCGGCATCAATCCGCTGATGCACTATCTGGTGGATGGATTCAAGGAAGGGCGCGAGCCCAGCGCGGACTTCAGTGGCAAGCTGTACCTCGAGCAGAATTCCGATGTTCGCGCCAGCGGAATGAATCCACTGAGTCATTACCTGAAGTGGGGCAGAGCGGAGGGACGACAGATTCGGGCGCAAGATATCCCGATTGCATCCTCTGCCCCACACCCGATTCCACCTGAGGGCGACGTTGTTTCTCCTCCCGACCCTTACGAGCGTGCAATCACGATGCTACAAGCCCGCGACGGCGTGCGCCGCATTCTAGTTATCGACTATGCTGTCCCTGCTCCAGATATAGACTCTGGTTCAGTCCGGATGTTCGGACTACTGAAACTTATTGCTGGCCTGGGATTTGAAGTTACTTTTGCATCGCACGATCCGAAGAGCGAAGAGGCTTACATTGCCGCACTAGAATCCCTTGGGGTACGGCTGCTCTTGGGGGAGCACCAGACCCGCGGGCATCTGCGACAGCGCGGGAGCGGATATACCGCCGCGATCATATCTAGGCCAGAGATGGCAGCCACCTATTTCAGTGTCGTCCGCGCCTATGCGGTTCAAGCCGAGCTGATATACGACTGCGTCGATCTTCACGCCCTAAGGCTTAGACGGGCAGCCGAAATTACAGGAGATTCGCAGGTGGCTGGCGACGCAGAGCAATATGCGCGGCTGGAGGAACTGAGCTTCACCTGTGCCGATCGCATACTTGCTATTACGGATATCGAAAAGAAAGCTATTCTGGAACAATATCCGGAAGCGAAAGTCGATGTCGTCCCTAATATCCATTCGGTGAAGGTTTCTCGTCAGCCTTGGTCGGCGCGCAAGGATCTCATCTTTATCGGGGGCTTTCACCATCCACCCAACGTCGACGCGGTTGTATGGTTTGTTCAAGATGTCTTGCCGCTGATCGCAAAGCGGATTCCCAGCATTCATTTCACAATTCTAGGCAGCAAACTTACAGACCAGGTGAGGTCGTTGGCTGGTAAGAGTGTGGACGTTATAGGTTGGGTGTCCGATCCAGAACCATATTTTGCAGCCAGCAGGATATTTGTTGCACCTTTGCGATACGGCGCCGGGATGAAAGGCAAGATCGGCCAGGCTATGAGCCTGGGACTGCCGGTAGTGACTACTCAGGTTGGCGCCGAAGGCATGCAACTTACTAATGGAGTCCATGGGCTGATAGCAGATGGACCGGCGGCATTCGCACAGGCGGTATTTGATCTCTACACCGACGAAGCGACATGGACGCGCATGCGCGAAAACGCAGCCGCACATATTGCGGCGAATTTCTCGGACACCGCTGTTCGCGGCATCTTGCAGCGGATATTCAGTGAAGACTCCGACGTTCGTCACTCGTTGCCGGCGAAGGTAATGGCGTGAGGGGAACCCGGCGAGTCCTGGTGGTTGGAATTGTCTTAGCCGAGGTTGACAATCTCGCCGCCAGCATCGCGGAAAACTTTGCGAGTGGACGGGACTGGATTGTCCAACAGCAATGGGTCGCGATCGGCAGCATTCCGGCGTCCGCAAGAAACTTGCCGCTCATTGAAACCAGCGCGAAAAGCGAACCGAAGTTCACCATCCTGAATCGCATCCTGGCCAAGACTTCCCTGCAAGATTTTGACTATGTGATTATCGTAGATGACGACATTGAACTGCCCCCGTCGTTCCTGGACAGGTATCTGGCACTGGTTGAACGCTATGACTTCGCCTTGGCACAACCAGCCAGGACCCACGATAGCTACATTGACCATCCCTTCGTTGAGCAACTGGATGGCATCGTCGCTCGCCAGACCCTATTTGTAGAGATAGGACCGCTATTTTCCATAAGAGCCGACGCGCTCCCGTTTCTCCTGCCGTTCGATCTTACCTCACCCATGGGCTGGGGCTATGATCTGGTGTGGCCATTAACCATGATGTCAGCGAAGTTGACCATGGGCATCGTGGATGCCGTCCCTGTGAGACATAAATTGCGGCAGCCGGTTTCACATTATGATCATTCTGGTGTTAGTGAACAGATGGAAGCCTATCTTGCTAATCGGCCGCACCTGAATCTGGATGAAGCATTTGTCATCGTCGAATCGTTTTCTGGGGATTAGTGCGGTGAAACCTATTCTTTGCAGCGTTCTGATTTGTACCTTCGATCGAGCTATCCTGCTCCAGCACACGCTGGAAAGCCTATGTTCACAGATGTTGGGCCCAGGCAATTTTGAAGTAATCGTGGTAGATGATGGTTCGCAGGATTGGACCCCGGAGATGGTTCGCAGCTTTGAGTCACGACTCAACCTTCGTTACGCGTACCAGCGCAATTCAGGTTTAGCGAGTGCCAGAAATCACGCTTTATTCCTGTCACAGGGGCGGATCGTGCTGTTCCTCGATGACGATGACATTGCAGGACCAGAGCTTTTATCAGAGCATCTAGAGACACACGGAGCCTATCCTCAAGATAACTTTGCCGTTCTCGGCTACACCAAGCTCGCGCCGGAGATTGCAGCCGATCCGGTAATGCACTTCACGACGGAAATTGGGAAGTTTCTCTTCTCTTATCCCGATATACAGGATGGCCAGGCCCTGGGCTTTGCACATTTCTGGGGAGGACGTTCGTCTTGCAAGCGCCGCTTCCTGCTGCAGCACGGGGTTTTCAACGCGATCTTCCGCTTTGGGTGTGAGGATATCGAACTAGCCTACCGCCTCAGTAAGTACGATTTACGCGTGATTTACAATTCTCGTGCTCAGACTTCGATGGTGCGCGCCTTTTCCTTTGATCAGTTTTGCGACCGTCTGATCCGGCAAGGCCGGTCTAACTTCGTATTCAGCCAGCTGCATCCTGATCCCCAGGTGCAGGCCTGGACCGAGGTCAATGACCTGGCAAAATGGGAGGTAATTGAACCCGTCTACGGGACCCTTCGGAAGTCCGGCCGCGAAGTAGATGCAGTTGTTCGCCTGAAGGAGAAGCTTCATCTGCCGGCAAATGAAGATCGGAGGTTGTTGTACGAGTGTTACTGGACGGCATTTCGTGCAAGTAAAATCAAAGGCATGTCGGAAGCGGCGATCGAGGCAGGATATTGCAAACCTCCGTCAGCGTTGGTTAGCTAGCGGAGCTGGCACGCTTTATCCTTTATCTCAGTTTTCATCGTGCTTGTAAATGCGCATCGTAACCCCTGCCTCGGGAAACGAAGACTCCCTATTTAATCGCCATCCGTAGCGTCGGTAATTGTTTTGCATGTCATCCACGTACGTCCTCTTCCACGAATTGAACACCTGATAGTCCCGATGGTGGAGCGGAGATCCATCGGACATATAGATGGCACATAAAGTTGCCTGAGGGTGATCGCGTAGCCATTCTGCCACCGTTCCGTCCGGGTCTTTGCTCGATTCCTGCGGAGGGTCGAATAAGAGCGTCGCCGCCAAAGGTGCGGTATCCTCGGCCGTCAGCAGGTTCCATGAAACCAGCGCTGGGCTGAATTCCGCAAATGTTCCCCACACCGCCATTTGTCTGGCGCCGTGCGCCTCAGAGCGAATCGTGCTCGTCATTTCTGTCAGAGCATGGATAACGTCGGGATTGCGGGAGAGATTGCCGTTATACACATAGGGTGCATCTGATACAAGTCGTCCATATGCTTCGATGGGAGCGACGACCAGGAATAAACTTGCCGTCGCGACCAATGCAGTGCGCTCTACAGTTCTCGGAGTTCTCGCCGCAAGCCAGCGTAGCGCCACGCTCACGCCATAGCCGACGATGATCCAGAGAAACGGTAACAATGGAACAAAATATCTCGGAGCCTTCAGGGCATGAGCGGTCGCTGCGGCCGCAGAAATCAGGAAAAACACGCTTATTTTGCGCGCTGGCGACCTTCGACCAGCGCAAAGGCCTATCACCAGAAAAGGCAGGATAACCCAGGGCAGCCATGAGGCCGACATATACTGGGTTGAAAATAACCTGGGGTAATAGAATAGTCGGTAGTCGCTAAAAACAGATGACTGAACCCGCGGCACATTTATCATGAAGTAGCGAAAGCCATCGAGTTTGGCCTTGGTGTTGATCGAAAACCATGCAATCGTCACCACAATAAATGGGAGGTAGCCAAATGCAAACAGCTGAGTCCAGGACCTAGTATATGCCTGAACTGTGCGATCGGATCGAAGTCTCACATAGTCCCATAGGTCCACCAGAAATATGGACAATATTATCAACAAGCCATAATTGTATTTACTCAGAAATACGACCGCGGAAAGCAAGGAGAAGGCAACTAATCGCCCCGGCTGGCAGCTGCTTGCGTCGTTCAGCCTGACAAGGAGAGTGGCTGGGAGCAGGAACATCAGGAACGGCTCGCTCATGGTTGTGGCGGAAAGCTGTATAGCGGCGGGAGACGATAACAGTAATGAAGCCGCTATCAAACCAATCAGCCAGCCGTGATCCCGATCGAGTATCACCGCGATCCGATAGACGGCGACTGAAGCCAGTAGATAGAAGAACAAGGACAGAATACATCCCGTGGCATAGGTCGCTCCGAGAGCCGTATAACCCCAGGCAAGAGCCAATGCGTATCCTGGCCCCCATAGTACCTGGGCATTTATATCATTCCAGAGCTGAAGCCATCGTCCCGTGCTGAAGTCCTGGGCAATTACCAAGGATCGCCTGGCATTCTCGGCGTCGTCCCATCCCATGAGACCGCTCTTGGAGAAGACAATTGTATAAATTAGGATTCCAGCGAGAACTGCAAATCCGGCAACGCAGAGTACGGCCTTCCTTGAGGCTCCGCTGGCTGCCTGTTTCCATGTGGAGTGAAAAAAGCCTGCCAAACCCCAAGCTGCCAATGACAGAAGAATGCCCCGCTGGAGGATCTCATGTACGCGGGACGAATCGGTAATGGACAAGCCAAATATCCTCGCCGACCGTAAGTGTACTATAACGTGCGGGTGCGGTATAACAGCCGTTACAGTGCCACCGGAGAAGGGCTTTTTCTTCTGGGCTGCCAGGGATGGCAAGGCTAGGGGTTGGACAGCGAAGTGCCATGTCACGGCATGGTACTGGAAAACTGAGATGCAGGTTCCATTTTTAACAGGTCGGCTGCAGAGGCTTCCCGAGAATGTTCGGTGGATGCTCGCTGGATTTGTCGTCATCGGAACTCTTTGCCTAGGCAATTACAGCCTGGTGTCAGGGAGATCGGCGCCGGTGTTCGACGCCATGGAATATTTCGGTCCAGAATTCTCGCTGGTGGCAGATCATATTAAGGCTGGGAGACTGCTGTTGTGGGATCCTTGGGTGGCCGGGGGCACGCCTGATTCTGCCGAGCCGGAGCTCGGCTCCTATTCGCCTATCGTTCTTGCTTTCGGATTGCTAGCTCCAAATCCATGGGCAGGATTTGTGCTGTACTGGATGACTATCTGGAACATAGGCGCCATCGGGGTATTGGTGCTATGTCGCCACCTGAAGTGTCCGGTTTGGGGCGCGATAGTTGCCGCGTTGGGTTTCGCGGCGTCGGGATTTTATACCGGCCACGCGGAGTACACTGCACATTTGTACTCCGTTTCCTTCTTGCCGTGGGTGCTTTGGCGGGCAGACTTGGCTTTCGTGCGTCGAAGTCTCTGGTACGCCGTACAAGCAGGCGTAATTTACGGAGTCTCGGCTTTAGGAGGTTATCCGCTTTACACAATCGTCACCCCAGCGTTTCTGGGCCTGTGGGCGATTGGCCGAATTGTAGATGAAAACGTAGGCAACGCTTCCTGGCCCCAACGCAGAAACCAGTTACTGTTCTCGGCAAGCGCCATTCTAGTGTTAGCGACGGTAGGCGCCGCTGTTATGAGTCCTGCCTACGTAGGATTCTCGGTCGATAATCGCGGCTACAGTGACCACATCGGGCCGCGCTCGCGGGAAGAAGCAATCGCAGACCATGCGTTCCCCGCTGGAGAGCTGGGTACGTTTGCCAGTCCCTATCTCAGTCTGCCAGATATCCGTTATGGGCGCTACTGGCCCTTCAACGACGTCTCTATGAGAAGCATTTATATGGGCTGCCTCGTGACAAGTCTGGCGTTTTTTAGTTTGACAGGCCGGTCGAAATGGCGGTGGTCGCTTTTTTTAATAGCTGCATTCTTTCTATGTTGTGCCCTCGGATATCAAACACCGATCAGGGGATGGTTATACGACTATTTCCCAGCAACACGCTATTTCCGAAATGCAGCATGCCTTAGGGCATACGTTATGTTGCTTTTTGCCCTTCTCGCTGCTTTAGGGGCGCGAGAGTTGAGCTCTGCGGCAGAGGCAGACGATGGCAAACGACTCTCGTGGTTCGTCATTGTCTGCGCGTTGCTTGCCATCCTGTCGGGATATGTATTTGCAGTTGTCGTTCATCTGTCGAAATATGCGATTTACCAGATTACCCATCCCATACCAGAGCAAGTTATCGAGTCGCGTTTTTGGCCTGCGGTAGCACTTGCAGGCATCATCTGGTCAGCGATAACCCTACTGTCGTATCTTCTATCGCAGCGAAAGCTATCACGAACTGCAATCTATGGCTTACTTATAGCCACAGCATTCTGTGATGCAGTAGCGACGCTCTACATTGCGTCGCCCACGATGTATTCTGCGTCAACCGTCTCATTCTGGCATGAGATGGACCGTGAACATAAAAGCAATCTTGACCTGTCTGCGAATGGTCTTTGGCGTCAACTTGAGCCTCCTGTCAAGCTCACATTCGGACCGGATAGTCCCTACCACAGCAATAAGAACCTTCCACCGAAGGTCGCAACTGTTCTCAACGACTCCATCCTGAAGAACCATTTTTATCGTCAGATTGCGGATAATATTTCGCTAAGAAAAATGGCTTTGGGAGAGGATCGAACCTGGTTTACTCCGGATGCTACCTGGGTTCCAGCGAGCGACGCAGAGTTTCTTGCCTATGAACACCAGGCTGCGCAAATGGGCAAGCCGGTTGCCGTGCTGCATTCCCGGGAACAAATGCTGGATATTTCCAGAAACCAGATTAGTCTACAGAATGGATTGCCCGTTCTGGCGGCGAACGAGGTGAGGCCACTATCTCCAGCCAGAGTATCGCAGGTTATTTACAAGCCGAATGCGCTGTCATTCCACTATTTGGCGCCAACGGGAGGCTGGCTGTTCGTAACTGACCGGTGGGCGCCGGGTTGGACGGCTAAGGTGAATGGAAGGTCTGAAGAGGTTTTGGGAGCTAACTTTGTGTACCGCGCTGTAAGAGTCGAAACAGGAGACAATTTTGTGCAGTTTCGTTATCGACCATGGGGATGGCCGTTCTTGTTGATCCTAAGTTGGGGGACTCTCCTTGTGGTGGGGATAGGTCAAATAATGATCAGCGTGCGTCGATACCGGAAGCGCGAGGAGCGGCAGACTCTAAAGCCACAATGATTGTGCGGCATTGACGGTCCTTAGAGAGCCAGCTTGAGAACCTGTGAGGCCCCGGTGGTGCCCATGTCCGAGTTGTGCCGCCGCTCTGCGGCTCAACTATCTTTCCCACTTTACCGCGGGCTCACGCCCGCGGCTAACACAAATGTCGGCGCAGAGCGGCTTGTTCAACGCAGAAGGTGGCCGTCTCGTTGCATCACGCATACTCTTAGAGGCCGTCCGCTTCAAACCAACCTTAACCGAAACCGACATTTCGCTAAATAGCTTCCAATACCGCCTTCAAATACTTCCAGAAACCCTCAACCGACGATATCTCTACCCGCTCGTTCGGGCTGTGGGGATCCACAATTGTCGGTCCAAAGGAAACCATTTCCATCCCTGGATACTTTTCGCCGATCACGCCACACTCCAGGCCCGCGTGCATGGCGATCAACTTCGCAGGCTCGCCAAAAATCTGCTGGTGAACTGCCTGTAGTTTGCGAACGATTTCGCTGGTGGGCTCAGGCTTCCAACCGGGATAGCTGCCGGCGTGCGCCACTTCAAATCCCGCCAGACGGCAGGCTGTTGCCACCATCCGCGCCGCCGCCTGTTTGCTGCTCTCGATGGCGCTGCGCTGACTAGTTACAATCTCGACTACGTCGCCTTTCATGGCGAGCGTTGCCAGATTCGTAGAGTTCTGCACCAGGCCGGGGACGTCGGGGCTCATTGCCAGCACCCCGTGATGCAGGCTGGCAAGAAGGTGCGCGACCTGCCGCGCATCGGCCGCCGCGAGCACTTTGTCCGGTCGCGGCGCTTCCTCGATCGTGATCTGGAGATCGGGATCGAAGCCACCGAGATCGGCCTTGTATTCCGCCTCTAACCTGGTCACGAGCGATTTCAGTTCCTTCTCGCGACCGGCGTCAAGAACGACGACTGCGAAGGCTTCACGCGGAATCGCATTCTGCGCGCTGCCGCCGTTCAGGTCGGCGACCTCGATCGGCAGTTGTTCCATCAAGTGCTGAAGGATGCCGCCCAGAATTCGCAGCGCGTTGGCGCGGCCCTGATGAATATCCACACCGGAGTGACCGCCCTTCAGGCCCGATACCTTAATGCGCCGCGCTATGTCTCCTGTTGCCGGCTGTAGCACGACTTTGCGCCGAGCGGTCGTCTTCAAGCC
>JBARGS010000021.1:0-44111 GCA_049798495.1 Candidatus Korobacteraceae bacterium
CCGACCGTCGAGAACCACTGCCGCATCGACGTATGCGCGGCGTGGAATGTTTTTCTCAACGTGCCGTTCCTTACGCCCATCGCGAAATTCTTCGGCCGCCGCTTCGTGCGTCAGGATCAGCTGACCATGATCCAGCAGGCCGAGGGGCTGAAGTACAATCCCAGCCTTATGCTGATTGACGACGCCGACCGTCCGGCAAAATGGTATTTCGAGCTGAAGCAGGCGCGGCTGGAATCGCAGGCCACGGGCCAGCCGATGCGCCATCCCATGACAGGACCGGTGACCCTGCATTGGAGAAGCTAGCGGTGATGAGGAGCCCGATGCAGATTTCCTGGAAGCTGCGCTCCGGGCTGCGCATGCTCGGCATTGCGCTGCTGCTGGGCGCTGCCGTCGGCATCTTCGTTCTCTACCCCGCCAACGAGTTTGTCTACTTTCAGGAATATCAGCCTTCGATGAACACGACGGCTCTCGGCTTCACCGTCAGCCAGATGCACCGGTCGCTGCACGGGCAGACGCCGCGCAAGACCGTCTTCTACGCCATCGTGGGGATGATCCTGAGCGTCGGAGGCGCCGGGCTGTATTCCAGCATGCAGCGCCGCTCGGAGCGCATCGAGCAACTGAGTGCGGCGCTGGAAAGCGATCTGCAAACCCTGATCGCCCGCGGCGAGAGCGCGACGCTGGAGTTCAAGTCTTCTTTCCGCTGGGACCTTCGCGAGAACAAGGTCAATCGCGCGCTGGAAGGCGTGATCCTGAAGACCCTTGCCGGCTACATGAACGGCGACGGGGGCACGCTGCTGATCGGTGTTGCCGACGATGGCGCGGTGGTCGGCCTTGACCAGGACTACAAGACGCTGAAGAAGCAGGACCGCGACGGCTTCGAGCAGGCGATCATGACGGCCGTTGCCAGCAAGATTGGCGCCGACGCCTGTCACTCGGTGCAGATGGTTTTTTCGTCGCTTGAAAACAAGGACGTCTGCCGCGTGATGGTCGCGCCCGCAAGCCGCCCGGTCTACGTCAAAGAGGGCGACGCCCCCAAGCTCTACGTCCGCACCGGCGTTCTCACGCGCGAGCTGAACGTGCAGGAGGCAATCAACTACACCTCCGCACGCTGGCCGAAGTAAATCAATCTTCCAACCTCCATTTCCTGGAACCAAAATCCGCCGCCGCGGTGTCTGTGTAAGCAACCGGAAGGAGCGGCGGATCATGTTTGAAGATAGCCTGCTTGAATCCAGCGGAACTCTTGCGCGTCGTCCCTGCGCCACGGCGTTTTCCTTTGCTGCACAGATCATGCTGGGCGGCATCCTTGTCCTGATCTCACTGATCTACACCCAGGCTCTGCCGCAGAAGCTACTAATGAGCACTGTGGAAGTGCCTGCTCCGCCCGCAGGCGCGCCTCCACCGCGCAACGTCATGAAATCTGCGACGCGGAGCAACGAGGCCGTTCCAGACGTCCTGACCCCGCCTTCCGAAGTACCCAAGACCATCGCTGTCATTCGCGATGAAGCGCCATCTTCGGGGAATTCAGTCGGGATCGTCGGCGACATTTCCGGCGGCCTGCCGGTAGAGCCTGCATTTCCTCAGATTCTGCGTAGCGTGCCGAGCCATGCACCGATAGCTCCGGCTCTAAAGGTGCGTGTCTCCTCCGGAGTGGCGCAAGGCATGTTGATCCGCCAGGTAAAGCCTGAATATCCGTCTCTGGCGCGACAGGCACGCGTTCAAGGAACGGTGATATTGCAGGCGACGATTGGGAAGGATGGTTCGATCGAGAATTTGCGGGTTATCAGCGGACATCCCATGCTAGCGCCAGCGGCAATCGATGCCGTAAAGCAGTGGCGCTACAAGCCGTATTACCTGAATGGCGAGCCGGTGGAAGTGGAGACGTACATCAACGTCAATTTCACGCTGGGCGAAGGATAGGACTCTTCGCTGCTACGCGGCTGGGCGCTTTGCGGCCTGCGGCGTTTCCTGTTCCCCTTTACACGAAGGTAATCGCGCCAACACATCCCTCGATGGCCTCATGCAGGTTTGCCATCAGATCTTCCAACGTCTCGCTTGAGTGGCGCAGCCGGGGATGGCCGGGACTTCTGCCCAGTAGCCGCCTTCTTCCGCTTCGTGCACTACCACCTTGATCTTCATCATTCCCTTCCGACTTAAACCCGGCTCTCAGATCCGCATAGGCATCACCACATACCGGTACTTGAATCCGTCATCCCCGGTGTCCTCCGGGCGCATCTGGCCGGCGGATTGGGCGTCTTTGAACTCCAGACGCACGTCGCCGCCGTTCGAGGCCTTAAGGAAGTCGAGCAGGTATTCGGAGTTGAAGCCGATGGTCATGGGGTCGGAGGCATAGGCGGTTTCGATCGAGTCTTCCGACTCGCCGGCGTCGGTGGAAGACGAGGATATCTTCAGCTCGTTCTTGTCCAGCTTCATGCGGATGGCGCGCGAGCGCTCGTCGGCGAACTGGGCCACGCGCTGGATCGAGGTATTCAGATCAGCGCCGTGCACCACCACGTATCTGTTGGCCTCGCGCGGCAGCACAGCTTCGTAGTTGGGGAACTGACCGGTCAACTGGCGCGAGGTCAGCAGACGCTCGCCGATGCGGAAGAACAGCGTCGATTCGTCCTTGGCGAACTCGACTGCCTCGACATCACTGTTCTGCAGCAGAGAGTAAATCTCGCTCATGGCTTTCTTGGGGATCAGCGTTCGGTTCTCCCCGCTAACGTCAAATGTCTCGCCCTGCTTTTCGATATGCGCCAGGCGATGTCCGTCGGTGGCGACCATGATGATCGACTCCGGCTTCAGCACCATGAGCCCGCCATTCAGCGTATAGCGCGACTCCTCGCTGGAGATAGCGAAGATCGTTCGCCCGATCATGCTGCGCAGCGTCTGCGCCGGAATCTTTACACTGCCGGCGGATGGAAACGTGGGAAGCCCGGGGAAGTTGGCGCGCGCCATACCGACCATCTTGGTGTTCGACCGGCCGGAGCGAATGTTGACCCAGTGGTTCTCCAGCAGCTTGATCGAGATGTCGGCATCGGGCAGCAGCTTTACGTAGTCGTAGAGCTTGCGCGCCGGAATGGTGCAGGCGCCCTCGCGCTTCACTTTGGCCGCGCACGAGGTGCGCAGGCTCAGGTCGAGATCGGTTGCGGTGATGGTCAGCCGATCGTTGGCCGCCTCAAACAAAAAGTTGGAGAGGATGGGGATCGTGGTCTTGCGCTCGACAACGCCCTGCGTGGCAGTGAGCTCTTTGAGCAGTTCAAACTTGCTGACACTGATTTCCATCGCTGTACCTTGAATCGCTCCCGTTGCTTCGGCAGCCATAAGTCCCACCTCGATTGGCATTCGTGCCCGGCCCTTTATACTGCTTTTCCTTATATCAAATCAAAAACATATAAAACTAGTAGTAACAGCAGGCGCTCTGGAAAAGTGGAAATTCGGACAAAAATCGCGACTGAAGCGACCGGGGACGTGTTCCC
Organism: Candidatus Korobacteraceae bacterium; assembly: GCA_049798495.1. Classification (GTDB taxonomy): domain Bacteria; phylum Acidobacteriota; class Terriglobia; order Terriglobales; family Acidobacteriaceae; genus Bog-257. The sequence continues at coordinate 3,477 of JBARGS010000021.1, forward strand.
GCGGTCAAAAACTGCCGTCCCAAGCTGCGGATAGGTGTGGTGAACCGGACAGGGAGAAAAGTTCAACCGGCGTCTTCCACTTGATTCACAGGGTGTCCACAAGGGCTGCCGGTGAAAACTCTCGCCAAAAGTGAAAAACCGCGCCGAAGCGCGGTTTATGCGCCCAGACCCTCGCTGAGCTTGTTGAGCATCCTGTTTAAATCCTTGTCAGTTTTGCGCTGGGTGTCGATCTTGTCCACCGAGTGCAACACCGTGGTGTGGTGCTTGCCGCCGAACTGCCGTCCAATCTCCGGCAGCGAGGCGTCGGTAAGCTGCTTGGCCAAGTACATGGCGATCTGGCGCGGGAAGACGATCACGCGGGAATTGTTCTTGGCCTTGATCTCGACCAGGCGCAGGCCGAATTGCTCCGAGACCGCCTTCTGGATCGACTCAATCGTGATCTTGCGGACCTGGGAGTCGATCAGGTTCTTCAGCACGTCCTGCGCCGTCTGCAGATTGATCTCTCCGCCGGTCAGCGACGCGTATGCCGTCAAGCGGATCAGCGCGCCTTCCAACTCCCGCACGTTGCTGCGAATGTTGGAGGCGATGAAGTACGCCACGTCGGTGGGCAGCATCACCTGCTCCGACTCGGCCTTCTTTTGCAGGATGGCCACCTTGGTCTCCAGGTCCGGCGGCTGGATGTCGGCAATCAGTCCCCACTCGAAGCGGCTGCGCAGGCGGTCCTCGATCTCCGCCAGTTCCTTTGGCGGACGGTCGCTGGCGATCACGATCTGCCGCAGGCACTCGTGCAGCGCATTGAAGGTGTGGAAGAACTCCTCCTGGGTGCGCTCCTTGTTGACCAGGAACTGGATGTCGTCGATGAGCAGGACATCCATGGTGCGGTACTTGTCGCGGAAGCCGGTCATTTTGCTATAGCGCAGCGAGTTGATCATGTCGTTGGTGAAGCGCTCGCTGGAAACGTAGCAAATGGATTTCTCCGGCTGGCGCTTCTTGATCTCGTGCCCGATGGCCTGCATCAGGTGGGTCTTGCCCATGCCGACGCCGCCGTACAGGAACAGCGGGTTGTAGGCCTTCGAGGGGCGTTCCCCAACCGCGCGTGCCGCGGCATGGGCAAACTGATTGCCGGAGCCGGTAACGAAATCGTCGAACGTGTATTTGGGATTCAATTGTGCCGCTCCATCCCAATCGAAACGCTGCTGTGTCGCCGGTCCGGCGGAAGAGTTCTCCGGAGCCGCTGAGGGCTCGCGCGGTGGCTCTGACTTGCGCGCCGCCTTGCTGTTGCCTCCATGCTGATCGTCAGTTACGAATTCCACATCCTGATACTCGAGGCCGAGATTTTCCATAGCCTCGCTGATCAAATCGCCGTAGCGCTCTCCGATCTGGCAAAAGTCGGGATTGGGAACGCGCACGAACAGCACCGCTCCCTGTGCGTGGTCGTAGCGTGTCGGCTTCAGCCACGTCTCGTAAGAGTTTCGGTTGACTTTTTTTTCCAGTGCGTCGAGAACGCGCACCCACGGATTGGCGGAGGCAGCCATACCAAATGAAGACATAAATAGCAGTCCTGAGGCTGAAACCACGCCTCGTAGTAAATCGGTGATCGAATCAATAAGAGGAAAACGGAGCCGAGCACAGAGCCGTAAAATGCGGCACAGTTTAAGGGGAAATCGTCAAGTTGCAAACCTAATCGTTGCGGTTATCGGGAGCATTGCACCGCATTCCGCAATCAACATCTCTACAGGCTGCATGGGATACTAGCACGAAAAAAAAATCGCGCCAGAGGAATTATTACGAACGCATTTCAGTTTTTTTGCGAGTGATTGATTTCGGGAGTGTTACTGCGATAATTTTTTTTAATGCCCGCGTTGCGCTTGTCGCGCACGTTGTGCAACCTGCGCGGGCGCGCACCGATCGGCTACGAACGCGCCACTTTCACGCTCGCAAAACAACGTGCGAAAGAGCCACTTTGACGAAGTCGACACCGCCACAATGGCGACAAGACGAAACGATCCGCGTGAAACACCGTGGGTGCCCCGTTCTAGCCCTTGGGGTTGGGCTAGGGCGGGGCAGAGCGGATGCGAACCCTCGGCGCGATCCCCATGCGCTCCCGTTTGCTAGCGGTCCACCACGATTCGATCTCGACGAGTCCGAACTCGCCCGTCGCGTAGTGACGGAAACTGCTCCCTTGCCAATCCTCCGGGCGTCTCACTAATCCACGCCTCACCGGATTGCGATGGATGTACCGCAGCTTCTCAACGCGTTTCTGAGCCGTATAAACATTGAAGTCATAGTAGCGAGCTTGCCAGAAGTGGCCACTGGTGGTCATCATCCGGCGGGAAAGCGACTGCTTAATTGCCTGCACCGCGCTGGCCAGCGTACCGTCCTCTGGCTCGCTGATGAGCAGGTGAACATGCTCCGGCATGACAACATAGCCGGTAACGAAGAAATCGTAGTGAACCCGGCTCTTTTCCAGAGCGACCTCAAACAGGTTCTTGGCCCGCGCGGATGCGAGCAGCGGCTGGCGGTGGTAGCAACTGAAGGTGATGAAGTGCAGGTTACGACCTTCGTGATAGCGCTTCAGTTCGCGCGGCATGTTTCAAGGATAACCGCGGGCATCAACTTGTCTGTGACAGTGCATACCACGTGCGGTGACTGCCCCACCCTAGGCCAACAACAGGCCTAGAACGGGGCACCCAAGAAGGATGCAGTGCGAATACGTCAGGCGAGCCCCGGTTGCCAGCACCCCGCACCGACCGTTATACTTTGGGTTTGCGCAATTCTATTTTGTGCCAGTGAGGAGCGCCGTTTTCGATGCCGAAGCGCACATTCCAACCCAACCGTCGTCGCCGCTCAAAGACGCACGGATTTCGTTCTCGTATGAAGACTAAGAGCGGCCGCGCGGTGCTGTCGCGCCGTCGCGCCAAGGGACGCAAGCGCGTCTCCGTGAAGCCTGGCTTCCGCGAGTAACCCAACCGCGCTGATTTCCGCGCGATCGCAGCCTTTCCGATGAATTGTAGAGGTCGTCGCAGGCTCGGATGCAGCCCGAGCAAACCTTCCGGGCCGGCGGTGAGCGCTGAATGACGGTTCATCTCTCCGCCAGCAGCAACTTTCCGAAGTCGAAGCGGTTGCTCAAGCACGCCGACTTCCGCCGTGTGTACGACACCGGGCGCAGGCAGTTTACGGGCAACATGACAGTCTTTTTCCTGCGGCGGAGTGCGCTAGGGGAACAGCCGGCTGCCGGAATGCGAGTGGGATTTACCGTCGGCAAAGTGCTGGGCGGAGCGGTCGATCGGAACCGTATCAAGCGCCGTATGCGGGAAGCGGTACGGCTTTCCTGGCAGGCCGGTGAGGGGCCGGTAGACGTGGTATTCAATCCCCGTAAAAGTGTGTTGACCCTGCCCTTTGCCGAAGTGTTGAGCGAAGTAACGCGGGGCCTGAAATTGGCTGTACAACGCGCCCGGACGGCGGAGACAAAATGAAGCAGGCGCTGCAATTCGTCTTGCGGATGTACAAGCGATTGGTATCGCCGATGTTGCCGCATTCCTGCCGCTTCGTGCCGACGTGCTCGGAATACGCGATGGAGGCGATCGAACGGCATGGCGCGCTGCGCGGGAGTTGGTTAGCCGCCGGCAGATTGCTGCGCTGCCAGCCCTTTGCGCGGGCGGGAGTCGACCCGGTGCCTCCGGACCACAAAGATCTGATCGTCGAACGGAAACTAGAACTTGGCTGAATATCGCAACCCACAACAAGAGCCCGGCGGCGACAAACGCATGCTGGTGATCTTCGCCGTCACTTTCGGGCTGATCATCATCAGCCAGATTTTCCTGTACAAGAAGAAACCGGCGCAGCCCAACAACGCCACTCCGGCCGCGACCGCGCAAAGCACGCAGACAGCTCCGGCAACGCCGGCCCCGGTCGCTCCGGCACAAATCTCAACCAAGCCCAACGCCAGCGCACCCAAGACGGCGGTAGCGTCGAAGTCCGCCGCCAGCGAAGCCGAGACGGTGGTCGAGAACAGCCTCTACAAGATTGTCTTCACCAATCGCGGCGCGCTGGTGAAGTCGTGGGTGCTGAAGAGGTACAAGGACGACGAGGGGCATCCGCTCGACCTGGTCAACAAAGAAGCGATCAAGTTCGGCCTGCCGCTCAGCCTGTACATCTACGACGAGAATCTGCGGAACCAGATCAACTCCGCGCTGTATGTGCCCAGCGCCAAAGGGAGCATCACGGCTCCCGGCGAGCTGAACTTCGAGTATGCCAGCGGCGACGTCACGGTCCGCAAGAGCTTCCAGTTCGGCGACACCTACGTCATCTCGATCGAGACCGAGGTCACGCAAAACGGCAAGACCGTTCCTGCCTACCCGATGTGGCCGTCGGCTTTTGGTGACGAAACCACTGCGCCGGGTTACGCCTCGCAAAAAATCGAGTACATGGCCGACGGCAAGGTCGAGCGGCTGGCCCTCAAGAAGATCAGCGGAGGCAACACTCTGCGCGGCCCTTTCAACTGGGCAGGCACGCAGGACCAGTTCTTCGCGGCGATCTTCCTCCCGGACAATCCTGACACGGCGGCGATGGTCACGCTGCACAACTCCATCTCCGTCCCCAAGGATCCCAAGAATCCGGATCCGAACAATGTCGTGAAGTACGACGTAGTAGGCGCGGCGGTAGGTGACGCGAGCAGCGTTACTCGCGAGCGGCTCTTCGTCGGGCCGAAAGCGCTCAATGTGCTGGAGTCGATACGTTCCAACACCGCACCTGGGCAGATGGATGGTCCCGATCTGCGGGGCACCATAGACTTCGGATTCTTCAGCATCATCGCCCGGCCTTTATTCATATGGCTGAAGTGGACCCACGAACACATGGCCAGCAATTGGGGCGTGGCGATTATTATCCTGACCGTCGTCATCAACCTGGCGCTGTTGCCGCTGCGCATCTTCAGCATGAAATCGGCGCTGAAAATGCAAAAGCTGCAGCCGCAGATGAAGGCGATTCAGGAGAAATACAAGAAGTATCCGATGCGCGATCCCAAACGCCAGGATATGAACGCCGAGATTGGCGAGCTGTACAAGCGCGAAGGCGTCAACCCTGCCGGCGGCTGCCTGCCGCTGCTGATCCAGATGCCGTTTCTGTGGGCGTTCTATACCATGCTGGGAAGCGCGATCGAACTGCGGCAGGCGCCGTTCCTCTGGCTGCACGATCTGTCGTCGCCCGACAAGCTGTTCATCATGCCGGTAGTGATCGTCATCAGCACCTACCTGATGCAGAAGATGACGCCCAACTCCGGCATGGACCCCAAACAGCAGCAGATGATGACCCTGATGATGCCGCTGATGATCGGCTGGTTCAGCTTCAATCTGCCTTCCGGCTTGAGCGTCTACTGGACGGTGGGCAATATCATCGGAATCGGCCAGCAATACATCATGAACCGCTCCGGCCTGGGCCGCGAGATGCGCGAAGAGATGGAAAAGCGCGCCCGCAAGAAGGCCGGCAAGTAGATTAGATCCGTCCCTGCATTTTGGTATTGAGTGTGCGTGCCAGGAAACGAGCGCCGTAGGCGCGGAATAGCTTAGCCCAGCGCCCTTCGGCTTTGCTCAGGGCAGGCTTTCAGCGCTGGGGAGCTTATAAAAGAGAATTCGAGTCCCGCTGGGACGGCACGAGTTTTCGTGGCTAGACGGCGTAGAACTTACACCTCGCGACTACCGTTCGCGCAATGATGTCCGAGTCCCGCTTGCGGGACGAAATAACTTAGCCCAGCACGGAGCCGCAGGCGGAGTGCTGGGTAAGCTGAACGATAATGGTGAGTCCCGTAGGGACGACAGATGACGAATGGGGACTTCAGTCCCCGACATACCATGCCTATTGAAGACAAAATCGCCGCCGCCAAAAAAATCAGCGAACTGCTGAACTCCATCCTCACCACGGGCGATTTCCGCCTGCGCTACAAGATCACCGTCGACCCGCCGGTGGGCGCCGACCGGCAATGGGAGCGCCCCGAAATCCTGGTCGAGATCTCCGGCGCCGACAGCCCACTGGTGCTGGAAAACGGCGGCGAACTGCTCCGCGCCTTCGAGCACGTCTCGCTGGAGATGCTGCGCCTCGCGCCCGACGAGCACGAGAAGATCAGCTTCGACTGCCAGAACTTCCGCTCCGCGCGCTTGCAGGAGTTGCGCCTGGCCGCCGACGTAGCCGCCCAACGCGTGCGCGAGACCGGCATGCCCTACGCCTTCGCTCCGATGTCATCACGCGAGCGCCGCATCCTGCATCTCGCGATGCGCGATATCGACGACCTCCGCACCGAAAGCGACGGCGAAGCCGCCCAGCGCCACGTAGTCGTCTATCCCAAGGACTACAAAGGCAAGCCCCCTGCACCGCCGATCTCAAGGCGACGGTAAGACACTGTTCACCGCCGGGCTCATAGCCATTAGCTGTTAGCTCTTAGCAGGCGCAGCCAATCCGGGCCTTGAACAATCTGTCGGTAGCGAAAATGCGCGTCAGGACGGATTGAATGCTAAGAGCTAAAGGCTAATAGCTAAGAGCCGACAGCCATTTCATCACGCCCCGCTACAATCTTTACTAATGCACCTGGACGACACCATCGTCGCCATCGCAACGCCTCCCGGCCGCGGCGGCATTGGTGTGGTTCGGTTGTCCGGTTCTGACGCGCGCAACATTGCACTTCCCATGCTGCGGCTGGCGCACGAGATCGAAGCCGGCCGCACCCACTTCGGTGAGCTGATTGACCCGGCGACGGGCGAGCGCATCGACGAAGTCGTCGTCACCTACTTTGCCAAGCCGCACTCCTACACTGCCGACGATGTAGTCGAAATGTCCTGCCACGGCTCGCCGGTTGTCTTGCGGCATGTGGTCGAGATAGCGATCGATGCCGGCGCGCGCCTGGCCGAGCCGGGCGAGTTCACTATGCGTGCCTTCCTTAACGGCCGCATCGATTTGACTCAGGCCGAAGCGGTGCGCGACCTCATCGACTCGCAGACGTTTTACCAGGCGCAAGTGGCAGCGCGACAACTGGAGGGAGCGCTCTCCAAACGATTGCAGCCCACCAAGCAGAAACTGGTAAAGCTAATTGCAACTATGGAGGCCGGCGTCGACTTCGCCGAGGACGATGTCTCGGTGATTCCCGACCAGCAGATCCTGGCGCGGCTCACCGCCATTCGCGCGCCGCTCACGGAACTGCTGGCCAGCTTCGCCTTCGGCAAAGTCGTACACGAAGGACTGACGCTGGCTATCGTCGGCGCTCCCAATGTCGGCAAGTCGAGCCTGTTTAACCGTCTGGTCGAGCGCGAACGCGCCATCGTTACCGCAACTCCCGGCACCACGCGCGATCTGGTCACCGAGACGGTGGCGATCGAAGGCATCCCCGTGCGGTTGATCGATACCGCCGGCATTCGCCCCACGACGGACGAAGCGGAGAGCATCGGCGTGCGCAAATCGATGGAAGCGCTGGCCGAAGCAGACGTGGTGCTGATTGTGTTGGATTCGTCGGCGAAAAATCCCGCCGATTCGGGCTTCGTTGAATTACTTGGCAAAACCGAAGGGCGCGCACGGTTGGTCGTCGTCAACAAGGTCGACCTCATGAAAGATCGTATCGCCGGAATTCGATTTCAAAAGCAAGATGGCAAACATCCTCCTATCAATTTGCCCGACTCGGTCCAAACCTCGGCTCTGACCGGCGAGGGTATCGACGAGTTGCGGAACAAGATCTTGCAGCTGGTCGGAGGCGACGGCGCGCAGCAGGAGAGCGCCTTCCTTACCAACGTCCGCCAGCAGAAGCTGGTAGAGGAATCGATCGCCGCGCTCGACACAGCAGCAGCGGCGGTCCCGCAGAAGATTCCCCACGAGATGATTCTGCTCGACCTTTACGGCGCGCTGCGTCCGTTGGACGACATCACCGGCGCCACCACCGCCGACGACATCCTGAACCTGATCTTCAGCTCGTTCTGCATTGGCAAGTAGCCGGATGATTTCCAATTCCACAAATCTCATCGTCATTACCGGCTGACCCGGCGCTGGCAAAACGGCCGTGCTCAGCGAACTACATAACAGAGGATTCGGCTGCGCGCCCGAGGTGGCCCGGCAGATCATCCGCGAGCAGGTTGCGGGCGGCGGCGATGCGCTGCGGGTCAGCGTGAGCGACCGCGCAGAGTTCCTACTTGACGCTTTGGAGTCTAGCTAAGTATCTTAGCTAACATGAAGTACCACACCGTCCACGAAGCGAAGACCAATCTGTCGAAGCTCATTGAGAAAGCTTGCGAGGGCGAGGAGGTCATCATCGCGCGGGGAAAGAAGCCGGTGGTGAAGCTTGTGCCGGTTGGTACCTCAGCGCGGAAACGCGTTCCAGGCCGTTTTGAAGGTCAGTTCTCCTGGACGCCGGACGCATTCGATCCGTTGACGGACGAAGAGATGCGCGAACTGGGATTCGACGTCGAATGAATCTTCTCGTCGACACGCATATTGTGCTGTGGTGGTTTTCGCGCAGCCGGCAACTGTCTAATCCAGCGCGCGATGAAATGAGCGATCCGCAGAACCAGGTGTATGTTTCGGCAGCGGTCGCGTGGGAGTTGGCGATCAAGGTTAACCTCGGAAAACTCGATGCGCAAAAGCTGGTGGCTGACTTGCCGGCTTTGCTCTTCGAAGAAGGCTTCCGCCGGCTGGCGATTTCAATGGATCATGCCCTCCGCGCCGGACTGCTGCCTCGCCATCACACCGATCCCTTCGATCGCATGTTGATCGCGCAAGCCCAGGCGCTAAACTGTCCCATCGTCAGCGCGGACCGCGTTTTCGATTCCTACGGAGTGCGCCGTGTCTGGTGAGTGGTAGACCTTCGCCCGGCAATTCAGATTCAAATTTCAGCCCGAGGATACGCAGCGCTTCTTTCAAAGCAGGATGATCTCTGCCTACGCGATCGGAGCGCATCCCGCCGATCCGGCAGGGCTCAAACAGCGCCCAGTTCTCCAGATTGTGTCCGTAGCGGGAGCGGAAATAGACGCCCGCCAATCCCATGTCATACACCACGCGCGACGCCAGTTGCGTGAGGATTCGCGGCGACGGGCTCTGCAGCGCTACCGCGTCAAGATCGGGAAAGCCTAGCCGCAGACATTCCGATCCGAGCTTGCGGCGAAGCGCGGCAATCCACTCCGCACCGTAGATGTCGGCGTAGCTCCCATCGGCGGCAGCGGTTCCGATCACGCGATTGGAACACCAGTTCAGCGGCACCTCCCCGACTGGCAGGAAGTCGTCTTCGCCTTCGATCGCTTTCAACTCTTCCAGCAATGCGAGATCGGGCCGGAAGCGCGCCAGCGTCTCCACAAAGCACGACACCTGCTGGCTGGAGGCGTACAGCACGCGGTACTCGCTCTCCGGATCGTCAAAGCGATTGCCGAAGGTGCCGTCCTTGGCGCGCGACCAATCAGGAAGCTGCCACGCGTCGGGATGGCGCGCCACGCGATAGATGGATTGGGTGGGAGTTCTGGTCTCCAGCGGCAAGAGATTAGCCCCCGGCTATGAAAGCGCGCGCGGCGGCCAAAACCTCGGGCGCGACGACGGCGAGATCGCCCTCGCGCAAGAGGCGGAGCGGAACGCGATCTCCCAGCTCCGGATTCACGCCCATCAGCCAGGCCTGCACCACCTCGCGCGAATCATGCTCCAGCAAAGTGCGGACCACCTGGAAGGTGAGGCGCAGCCGCGATTCCACGTCACCATACGGCTGGCCGCCGGCAATCCAACGCTCCACCGCGCGGACGTCCTTCACGCTAGCGACATACGCGATCAGCTTGCGGCCGATCGCATCGCCGAGGCGCGACACCAGCTCGGCAAAGTTCAGGCTCAGCGACTCCCGGTGGGCCTGCAATCCGGGTCGCGGAAGCGCCTTGGTAACCAAAATCGCTCCTCGAACCGCGCGTTTACGTGAGATAGGATGCAAGCTTACCCTCAAAAAGCAATAGAATCACAAACAATCTACAGGTAATTCACAAGATACCTCCATCTTCGCACAGCGCGTTCGATTGCGTAAGCGAATAAAAAGCGAAACAGCTGCGAGCCGCGAGCTTGGAGCTAAGAGCTAAAGGCTAAGGGCTAAAAGCCAGGAGACCCCGAACCGCGGCCCTTCTACGGCCTGGTGTCCGGCACGGTGATGGCGCGATACACATACGGCAGGGCCTCGGCCACCATCATGGCCACGACGATGAGCGCGCCGCCTGCGACCTGCACTGTCGTGATCGGCTCCTTCAGCCAGAAGACGCTGAGGATGGCCGCTGTCACCGGCTCGATGCAGAAGAGCACGGCGGCCTCGGCCGGCCCCAGCCGCGTTTGCGCCAGCGCCTGTCCCCAAAAGGCGAAGACAGTGGAGAACAGCGCGAGATAGATGGCCGAGCCGAGGACCGGAAGATGGAAGAGCGTCTGCGGCAGGTTCTGGTAGCCGTAGGGAGTCGGCAGGCACGCGGTCAGAACAACAGATACCACTCCGCAGACAGAAACCTGCGATCCGGCCAGCAGCCATGCGTCCGAGCGCCGGGTGTAGGCGCCCATCATCACGATGTGAACCGCGCATAGGATCGCGCACAGCAGAGTTTCGAAGTCGCCGCGATTCATCCCGGTGAACAAGCCCAAAGCGCTGTGGCCGCCCCATCCTCCGGGTGGACGTACCAGCAGATAGAGGCCATAGCTGGCGATGACGGCGCCGACGCCCGAGGTCAGCTTGACGCGCTGCCCGACGGCGACCGCGACCAGCGGTGTGAACAACACGTACAGCCCGGTGATGAAGCCGGACTTCGCCGTGGTGGTGAAGCGCATACCGTCGGTTTGCAGCCAGAAGATGGCAGCCAGCACCAGCCCCAGCCAGACGCCATCGATTAGGCCACGCCGGACAATCGCGACTCCCCGAACGCGAATGATGACGAACATCACCAGGCCCGCCAGCACAAAACGCACGCTCATCAGGGCGCCGACGGAGATGGCGCCGTCGAGCGCAAAGCGCGTCATGGGAAAGCCCAGTCCCCAGATTGCCGCCACCGCAGCGATGGTGAGAACCGCCGTGGCGTGAGAGATGGGAGCGGGATGAGATTGATCGGCGTTCATCGCTTAAGATCGAGGGCGCAACGAAAACCTGCTCGGCTCTAGTGATACTTGTTCGTGAAAAAGCCTTGATGATTCGTAAGGAAAGGCGAACTGCGACAATCGAGCCCCGCAAAGCGGGACGGCTCAGTTTAGCCCAGGACGAAAGAGTCGTTGTGACAACGAACCTCGGTCTTCGGCGGTGGAGTATGACGCACGAAAATAGAACCCCGAAGGGCTGGAATTGCAGTTAGCCCAGGACAGAGCGCAGCCGGGGTCCCCGATTCGCGCCGCTGTTGCGCCAATTGGGTGGGCAGCGGAGTCCTGGGTAAGGTGGGAAATAAATCCGAGTCCCGTAGGGAAGACAGGGTTCTCACACCGACTCGAAAGTCCTGGGTGACCGTCTCCGTAGAGCCCGATCCCCTTGAGGGGCGACGCCCGGGCCGCGAGGGGTATGATGCGGCTGAAAGGAGCTGGCCATGAAGTCTCCATTTCGCATGTGCGCACCGCCGATATCCGTTCTTGCGACAACGCTTTTGCTTTCGATGGCGGCGTGGACTTTGCCGCCCACCGAAAAGCCAGCGGGACAGGACCAAAAAGATCTTGCCGCAATCAACGCGCTTTCGCAGAAGGACATCGCCGCCTGCATGAAGAACGATGTGGATACCCTGTGTTCGTTGTGGACCGACGATGGCGTACTGCTGATGCCGGGGGCCGCACCCCTGATGGGCAAGAAAGCGATTTGCTCGATGCTGCAAGAACAGGGCAGGCAGTCAATCGGTTCTATGACGACGGACTACACCGAAGATTGGCAGGAGGTGCGAATCGTCGGCAATTACGCATGGCAGTGGGGCAAGATGAGCGAGACGAAGAGACTCGCCTCGGGCAAGATGGAGACGATGAAGGTGAATGCCATCCGCATCCTCCGCCGCGAAGCGGATGGAAGCTGGAAGGTGGCAAGGGCGGCGGTGACGCCAGCGGGGGACTGAGTCTTACAATGTAGGACTCTTGCTCTCGGTCAAAACGCGGAGCAGGGTTGCCTTAGGTTGTCGCAGGGCCGATCCAGTCCAGCTCCAAGTCTGGAATGGATCGAAACCCAGGGTCGCCGGTCACCAACGGACAGCGATGTTTCTGGGCCAGCGCCGCGGCGAATGCGTCCGCGTAGGCGATGGGATATTTCCCTTTCATGAGTGCCGCATCCCAGATCTCCTCCATGGTCGGTATTTCCACGGTCAGAGGCAATGTCGAGGACGACTCACGCCACGATTCCGCAAGTGTTTCGCTGTGGTACTTGCAAACGTAGTAATAGACCTCACCGACATTGATGGCGCTCACAAAGAGCCGTGCGACACCTGATTCCGCGTCCGCGAGTAGGTTGTCGACGATGTCCGTCACCGGTTGTCTTTCTTTGATCCACTCCAAGATCGGCCACGAATCAAGAACGCGAGTCTTCAAGTTCGCGCTCCTCTTTTCTGAACTCCAGGAAGTCCTTCTTTATATCCCGGCCAGCGCCTCGGAGCTTTCTCCAGGCATCGCCCTTGGAAAGGACAATCTCCTGCCCCCTGACTTCCAGAGTCAGCTTGGAGCCCTCGGTGAGATTGAGCGTGTCCCGAACCTGCTTCGGTATTGCGATTTGGCCTTTGGAGGAAACCGTAACCTTTACCATCAATGTATCTTACCATGGGTAAGCCGAAATAGTTGCGGAAGCTAACTCGAAGGTTTCGAGGGTCACGTCTACAACAGGTTGAGGCCGGTCGCCTCAGCGAAGGCACGGAAATCGCGGTCGCGCGTGATGAGCGGAATGTTCCGGTCGAGGCAGCTTTGCGCGATCAGCGCATCTCCCAGCCGGGCCTTGCGGCGCTTGGCGAGCGCTTTCGCACGCAACACCCCGGCACGCTCCCAGTAGCCAGCTTCAATGTCCACCATTGGGATCTGGCAAAGTCTCGCGGCAGTATCCGAAGGAAGCTTCGGGTCGCTGTGCAGCTCGCTCAGCACTACCGGAACCATCAACACCTGGCCATCCATCAGGGCCTGGTCGAGCAGGTGCACGTCGTCGCCCGAGCCGCCGCCGAGGAACGCGATCCACGTGCTTGTGTCGGCGGCAATCATCGGTCAGCTTTCAACTGCGCCAGTGTTCGGCTAAAACGGATTTTTCCCCGCATCTGCCGCAGGGCAGCGTAGGTTTCCGATGCGGCAACCAGTTGCAGACCGGTACGGATGGTTTGGGTGACGCCTGCGCCGGTGGCTTTTTGAGCTCTCTCCAGTAGCTCGGCTGGAAGTTCGACGGTTATCTTGCGGGCGGTTGCCATGGGCCGATCGTACCATAGTCAATACCAGTATGGAGTATGGTACGCGAGACTTTCCGCGAGGTGGCTGAGCTGGGGATTTTGGGCTGAGGTTCGTCAACCGCCGCTGTCTTCATTCGGTCAAAGGATCGATCACCTCGACGAAGGGAAATCGATGGAAGTCGGTGTCTCGGGTACAAATCCGCCGAATGCCGTGTTCGCGCATGAGGATTGCGGTGTGGGAGTCGTGCAGGAGGTTGCCGGCCAGATGGGGAAGTTCGGCAAAGACTTGTCCGGCCACCTCGGCGTGACGCGAGGTGGGGATAAGGACACCCATTCCCGGCGACTCGATCAGGCTCGACACGAACTCCCATGATTGCTGTACGCTCCAGGGCTGTCTCATGACCCGCGGGTGAGTGGTCACTCGCAGGAACTCGTAGAGGACCGGCCAACTGGTATACCAGGCCTCGGGCCTGCGCCGTTGGTGCTCAAGCCAGGAGCGCGCCGCGGTATGGAATGGAGAATCAGCGTCCGCGGCATAAATCAGGATATTGGTATCGACGACGACCAATTCCTATCGGCCTTCCATCGCATGGTACAGCGCGTCCCGATCGGCAATGTCAACCAGCGCGCCGCCGCTGTGGAAGACCGGCAAGGGCGGTAGCTCGGCGATCTTCTTCTGCGCCCGGAAGAGGTTACGTAATGCCGTCTCCACCAGTTCCGACATGGTCCTCCCTTGCCGGGCGGCCTCGCGCTTCAGCTGGGCCATGACAGTATCGTCAACGTTGAGGGTAGTCTTCATATGGGAAACCATATCACTGATAGGGATATATGGTCAACGTCGACCCACTGGACCGATTATGACTTCCGCAAAGGACGACAGCAACTCATCGCAACCGAAATTCCGGTCCGGCTGGACTCGCGGTTTAGGGGGGTCCAAAGTTTGAGATCACCGCGTTGCGACAAGCTCTGGGGTGACGCGCAGTATAGCCGGCGAGCCACGTCGATAAGAGGTTAGGCAATAGGGAGGGTATCTCGCGTCAGAGATTGAAAAATGCCAAATGCAGCCGGTCTAACTTGTCGAGCAACTCGCCAGGCGGATCCCGCTTCGCATCGAGCACCTTCAGCAACGGTTCCGTTAAGCGCTCAACAATGAGGTTGTAACGTTCAGCCGGCCACCCTTGCCCACTGAACTCATCGCGCCCCTCATTGATCAACGACTCAAATATGTAAGTCAACGTCCCGTGGACAGCGGGATTCTCTTTGAAGGATTGCCTAACCAGCGACAATAGCTCCAACAAATTGGCTTCGTAAAGCCCCGCCGTGACAAGCTTCTGCATTTCCTTGCTTTGCTGATTCATTGCTCAGTTCCCGAAGCTCCCCTAGGGTAAACAACGCATCGAACTTTACGCCTTCAGCTTCAATATTCTTTCTTCCGTCACCCTCTTCTCTATCAACCAAAACAATCACTCGGGATACCGAGAGTCCAGCCTGACGCGCCCCCCTGATTGCCTTTATCGTAGAGCTTCCGGTCGTTACAACATCATCGACGATTAACGTTTTGTCACCTCTCTCGACGTGACCAGCCACAAGATCCGTAACGCCATGTGTCTTTTGCTCTTTGCGGATAACGAACGCGCGAACTGAGTTATGCCTCTCTCGAAATATCTTATCGGAGACGCTCGTCGCTATAGGATAGGCCCCGAGTTCGAGTCCACCGACGGAGTCAAACGACTCGGCTTTTGTTAGCTCAAAGATCAGATCCCCGATTAGCGCACGAGCCTCCGGATCAGAAAGGGCTTGTTTGCAGTCGATGTAATACTTGCTAAGGACCCCTGATGCTAGACGGAACACCGGCTCCTCACTGGATTTGAACGACGTTTCGTAGAAGATTTCTAGCAATCTCCGTTTTGCTAAAACCATTGCCCTCACCTTGGCTGAGTTTTCAAGTTCACGCACGGACGCCACCTCCTCAATATCGCACTCAAAAACTACGCACCCGGATTCGGCCTGTGAGCCTATCACCCGTTGCTGTGCCTCGGGGAAAAATGAGGAGGGCGCTGCCGGCGGAACTGCTGTGTGCCAGCGCCGAAAATTTCAGAAAAATCGCCGCCCGCATTTTTAGTATATCCCCCATGGAAGCATTTGAGGCACCAAGCTATCGCTCCAGAACCCAAAAATTTGCTCTCAACCGCCAGATTACCTCGTGACCACATCTGTTGTCTTTGTGTTCATTGATGACAAGAATAGTTGACTTTTCTCCCCTAAGTCAATGAAAATCTGTGAGGCGAGCGCAGTGGAGGACAACTTTTGTGGTCGAGAACTGGAGAGCGAGACTTGGCAACAGCATCGAACGCGCCCGGCGAAAAGCCAACATGACGCAAGATGATCTCCATGAGGCAGTCGGGCTCTCGAGAAATACAATCGGATTGTATGAACGGGGCGAGAGGGCTCCCGATTTTGACGTACTCAGAAGGATTGCGGCGGCGGTTTCGGTCGATCAGTTCGAGGTTGACGATAACATCCGAATATCATTCACACAGAACGGTCATAAGCAGCTAACAGAGCCCGAGCCGAAGCAGTTCGTGCTCAACTTCGATGGGACAAATGGCGATGGGACAAATGGCGTTAGCGTACGAATAGAACCAGTCGCTGGCGGGCTGATGATCAAAGCACTTTCCGCATAGACATTTATGTTGCTCGCCCCCGACAGCCTGGGTTTGGGTCGGAGATAAGGTTCTAACTGGCATTAGCATCATGCGTGCAGTCCTTCCTTACAACGTAGGACTCTTGCTCTCAATCAGCCCCTTCACCCGCTCCACAAACGCCTCCACCTTCACCGACCCTTCGGCTTTTTCCTGGCCGCGGACGCGCACGTTCACCTCGCCGGCTTCCATTTCGCGATCGCCCAGCACTAACTGGAACGGCACCTTCTGCATGGCGTGCTCGCGGATCTTGGCGTTCATCTTCTCGTTGCGGGTATCGACATGCACGCGCACACCGGCGGCTTTGAGTTTGTCGCCGACCTCGTTGGCGTAGGCGTGATGCTTCTCGCCAATCGGAATCACGACAACCTGCACCGGCGAGAGCCAAACCGGGAACGCGCCCGCATAGTGCTCGATCAGCACGCCGAAGAAGCGTTCGATCGAGCCATAGAGCGCGCGATGCACCATCAGCGGCTGATGGCGTTTGCCATCCTCGCCGACATACTCCAGCCCAAACCGCTCAGGCAAAGTGAAGTCGAACTGCACGGTCGACAGCTGCCACAGGCGGCCAATGGCGTCGACCAGCTTGATGTCGATCTTCGGCCCGTAGAACGCCGCTTCGCCGGGAATGGTTTTGTAATCGATGTTGCGCCGTTTCAGGGCCTGCTCCAGTGAGCGCTGCGCCAGTTCCCACTGATCATCATTGCCGGCGTAGGTCTTGCGATCGTTCGGATCCCAAGTCGAAAGCTCGACCTGATACTGCTCGAATCCGTAGGTGTTCAGCACGGCGACGGCGAAGTCGATGCAGCCCACGACTTCGTCTTCAATCTGCTCCGGAGTGCAGAAGATGTGCGCGTCGTCCTGGGTGAAGCCACGCACGCGCAACAGGCCATGCATCACGCCCGAGCGCTCGTAGCGGTAGACGGTGCCCATCTCGCCCAGGCGCACCGGCAAATCGCGATACGACTTCAGGCTGTCGCGATAGATCAGGATGTGGAACGGACAGTTCATCGGCTTCATGCGATAGTTGGCATCGTCCAGTTCCATCGGGGTAAACATGTTCTGGGCGTAGTAGCCTTCGTGGCCGCTGGTCTTCCACAGGTCGACGCGCGCCACGTGCGGCGTGTGCACCAGTGAGTAGCCGCGCTTCAGATACTCTTCGCGCATCCAATCTTCCATCTCCTTGCGCATGATCCCGCCCTTGGGATGCCAAAAGATCAGCCCCGGCCCCGCAAGCTCCTGAATGGAGAACAGGTCGAGCTGCTTGCCGAGCACGCGATGGTCGCGCTTCTTGGCTTCCTCCAGCTTGTGCAGATAGTCGTCGAGGTCCTTCTTGCTGAAGAATGACGTGCCGTAGATGCGCTGGAGCTGCGGATTCTTCTCGTCGCCCAGCCAGTACGCGCCCGCGATGCTGAGCACCTTGAACGCCTTGATGCGCCCGGTCGAGGGGATGTGCGGCCCGCGGCAGAAATCGGTAAACTTGCCGGTCTTGTAGATGGAGATCTTCTCGTCGGGCTGGGTGAACTGCTCGATGAAGTGGCACTTCATGAAGTCGCCTTCCGACTTGAAGCGCTCGAGCCCCTCCTGGCGCGGCAGAAACTCGCGCGCGTAGGGCAGGTCCTGCTTCACCAGCTCCTGCATCTTCTTCTCGATGGCTTCGAGATCTTCCGGCGTGAACGGCTTTTCGCGATAGAAGTCGTAAAAGAAGCCGGACTCGGTGGCCGGGCCGTGGCCGAGCTTGGTTTCGGGAAATAGCTCCAGCACCGCCGCCGCCATCAAGTGCGCAGACGAATGACGATAGACTTCCAGCGCCTCAGGATCGCGATCGGTGAGCAGGCGCAGCTCGGCATCTTCTTCCAGTGGCCGAGCGAGATCGATGAGGCGCGCGCCGTCCTTCGCGGGAGCGGACGCTTCGGCGGATGAATGGTGCCCGTTGCCGCCACTACCATTTCCGTTCGCAGCCAGCGGCTTGATCTGCGCTGCCAGCGCGGCGTCGGCCAGACGCGGGCTGATGCTCTTGGCGATATCGAGGGCGGAGGTCCCGCGCGGCACATCGCGAACGCTGCCGTCGGGCAATTTCACATGAATGATTTCAGCCATGATGGAACCTATAGGCAGCTCTTGCGCTGCGAATCGAAACTTTGAGTTTATCGGAGTTGAGGAGTGCGGAGCAATTTCGCGGCTCCGAAGAACGCTTCGTGCTTACAGGGATGTTCGTGTTCGGCGGGCGCGCACTTCCAGCACAGCCGATCCGACCAAGGCGACCGATCCAGTGAGGACGGCTAAAGGGATCGCGACATGTCGGTAAGCGTTGGTCATATCGATGTGGCTACCGCTTATCATGCCATAAATGACCGTACCGAGGATACCCAGAAACAGTCCGGCCCCCATCCCTCCCGCGGTAAACAACAGCGTGGTGAAGAGCACGCGCATCGTCGACGTAAAAGCGATGGAAAGCTTGCTGCGGCGCTTCGGAAGAGAGCTGGCGATCGAGTACGACACGGCAACATTATTGTAGAGCAGTTTCAGTTTGGCCGCCGCGCGGCTCATTGGCCTGGGGCGTTAATATAGCGATACGAAACAGTGCCTGGGGTCTTGCCAATGTTCACTTGTCCGTCGTGCGGTTCGGAAGTCGCGCAGGGGAGCCGCTTCTGCGCCAGTTGCGGGAACCGCTTCAGCAAACCGTCGTCAGCGCCTTCTTCCGCCGAAGTTCCAACCGTGGTTGTCCCCACTGAGGCTGCCACGCTAACTCCGCCGCCTCCGTCTCCGCCACGCCGAACGCCTTCGTCGCGCCCCTCGTCACATCGCGAAGAAGAAGGGCGCTTCTTTCCGGGTAAGCTGATTGCCAATCGCTATCGCCTGATCGCGCTTCTGGGGCGGGGCGGCATGGGCGAGGTCTATCGTGCCGACGATCTAACCCTGGGCCAGCAAGTGGCGCTCAAGTTTCTGCCCGAGTCGATGACTGACGAGGAAACGTTGGAACGTTTCCGCGGTGAAGTTCGCATTGCGCGGCGCATCTCGCATCCCAACGTCTGCCGGGTGTACGACATCGGCGAGGCCGACAAGCAGATCTTCCTCTCCATGGAATACGTCGATGGCGAAGACCTGTCGTCATTGCTGCGCCGCATTGGCCGTCTGCCGGCGGATAAAGCGGTTGAGATCGCGCGCAAGATTTGCGCCGGCGTCGCAGCGGCGCACGACAAGGGCGTGCTGCACCGCGACCTGAAGCCTTCCAACATCATGCTCGATGGCCGTGGCGAAGTCCTGGTCATGGATTTCGGACTGGCAGGCGTCGCTCATGAAATCGAGGACGTGCGCAGCGGCACTCCGGCTTACATGGCGCCCGAACAGCTGGCCGGCAAAGAGGTCACCGAGCGCAGCGATATCTATTCGCTGGGGCTGGTGCTGTACGAACTATTCACCGGCAAAGCCGCATTCGACGGCAAAACGCTGGAAGAGATTGTGCGCGTGCGCCGCCACAGCGCTCCCCGCCATCCGTCGACGCTGGTGCGCGACATCGATCCCGTAGTGGAGCGCGCCATTCTGCATTGTCTGGAGGCCGACCCGGAGAACCGGCCTACGTCAGCCCTGATGGTTTCGGCCGCGCTGCCGGGTGGCGATCCGCTGGCCGCGGCTCTGGCCGCCGGCGAAACTCCCTCGCCGCAACTGGTCGCTGCGGCCGGCGAGAAGGCGGGAGTTCCGGTTCGCAGCGCGCTCGCGGCGCTGGCCATTGCCATCGTGGGCCTCATCGCTGTTTATCTGCTCTCGGCGCGAAGCAGTGGCTTGTCGCAAATGGATCTGCCGTACTCGCCTGAGGTGCTGGCGCAACGGGCGCGCGACATCGTGCGCCAACTGGGCTATTCCAGCGCACCCATGGACGCCGCCAGCGGGCTTGACTACGACGATGAATATCTCGAGCACCTCGACCATGCTGGAGGCGAACATCCCGATTGGGACAAGGTGCTGAAGAACCGGCCGTCCATCCTGACTTATTGGCGCCGCCAAAGTCCCGACTATCTGGTTGCCACCGACCTGCTCAAGAGCAGTCTGCTGACTCCGGGTATCGTGAACCTTAACGATCCGCCTCCCATCCTGTCGGGCATGGTCGCGGTGTCGCTCGATCCGCAAGGGCGCTTGTATCGTCTCGACGCCATTCCACCGCAGAAGGACACCGCAGCTCCTCCGTCGGAAACCTACGACTGGAGCACATTGTTCAATGTAGCTGGTCTCGACATGACACAGTTCCATGCTGCCGAGCCGCTGTGGAATTCACTGGGAGCTTCCGATCAGCGCGCCGCCTGGACCGGGGTATGGCCGGGCACCTCAGAACCGCTGCGCGTGGAGGCGGCAAGCTGGCGTGGCAAGCCAGTCTTCTTCCAGCTCATCAGCGATTGGACCAAGCCCGATCGCACGCCCACGACCGATAGCTCGCACTCGAAGGCGCCGGAAGTTCTCCTGGTGGTCTTTCTCCTGTTGCTGCTGGCGGGGGCGGTCTGGATGGCGCGCCAGAATTACGTAAACCAGAAGAGCGATACGCAAGGCGCGTTTCGCCTGGGATTTCTCATCTTCGTCCTGCAAATGCTGGTGTGGCTGACGCGGGGGCACTTCGTGCCAAGTCTGGGTACCTTCGGACTGTTCGTGCTGGCGGCCAGCAGTTCGGTGTTTCTGGGAGCCCTTTTTTGTATCGTCTACCTTGCTCTTGAGCCGTACGTGCGCCGCCATTGGCCGCGCGCCATTATCTCCTGGAGTCGATTGATGGCGGGCCGCATCCGCGACCCACTGGTGGGCCGCGATGTCTTGTTCGGGGTCATTCTGGGCATCAGTTGGAGCCTGATCTTCGCTGTTCTTTTTGTCGCCTTGGAGAAAATCCACGCCACCCCGCAGTTCGGTTCTACCGACGTCCTGCTGGGGGCGCGCCACGACATCGGCGCTTGCCTTGCGCAGGTTACCGACTCCGTGCAGGCTACGCTTGCCTTCTTCTTCCTGATGTTCGTGTTTCGCGTGATCTTCCGCAAACCCTGGCTGGCGGCGCTGGTCTTCGTGGCCTTCTGGACGGGGATCAAGGCTTATGACACCCACCATCTCGCTTTCATTGTTCCGGCGTACGCCGCAGTTTATGGGATCGCTGCATTCGTCATCCTGCGCTTCGGATTCGTGGCATTGGCGGCCGGTATCTTCACCGTCGACCTGCTGGCCAATGTACCTTTCACCACCGACTTCTCCAGTTGGTATGTCGGGGGCTCAATCTTTGTTGTCCTGCTAGTCGCCGCGATGGCAGTTTGGGGATGCTACACCGCGCTTGCCGGTCAGAAAGTATTCAAAGAGAAGCTGTTTGAGTAACCTGGACAGCTTTGTTTGATCTCTGGACAAGTGGCTGTGCGAAGGAACAATCTCCAGTCCTTTGGTGTAATGTTGCTCTCGCAGGGGAGTACTTCACCTAGCCGCCTCAATCGCTCCTACCGTCCTTAATATTTCTATTTTCTGACTACTAGCCACTGGTAGTAGTCTGCAATGCAGGCTATCTTGCTCGCGTAAAACTTCGTTGTCCCGTGATGCTAAGGGCGGCCTTGGCCGCGCGGTTGGAAGGTATCATCCCATGGCCGAGCGGGGAAGCTATGCTGGCTCGAATTTCACCACCGCTCCCTGTCCGGTCTGTGGGGGAATGTTTTCCAGGTGTGGCCTGCCTAACCATATTCGCCGCCACAACCTTGTCGTGGCCAAGCCCGGCAAACATGCAAGCAACAGGCGATCGGCGGCTTGGTGGGACGGCTGGAAAGAGGGCTACAAGGCTGCCTTGGAGGAAGGGCGTAAGCGGCGGCTCAGAAGCTCAACTGAGACTCAAGAAGCCCAATAAGAGCCATTGCGGTCTCGATCGGCCCAGGCTGAATATCGTCGTACCAGAATCGAGACAGGTCAAAGTTCCCGTGATTATCACATTCTGTAACGCGGTCCCTGCAACATATCGCAACTCTAAAGCCCGGCAGGCCGTTCTGGCGGCGTTTACTATTATAGATAGTAATAATGTTGATTGGTCAGCAAGGTTCCTGGTTATAGCGAGATAGAAGGAGGTAGGTCACGCATAGTAACGTTTGGCAAGGGAGAGGTTCCTCAGTTAGCGGTTGCATGTTGACTATTGGACCTTCCGTGTAAGTTAACTATCTTGGTAGACCTGCAAAGGATAGCTGGTCTATGATTCTCCCTCCAGCTAGTTAACCACTTTGGGAATGCGAGGTCGACAGTCCATAAGCTTCGCAGGAAGCTTATAGACAACGCAGTGGAAGTACCGTTGACAACCGGCACTGATAGGAGCGGTCGCCAAGCGTTCTCAATTCATAACATGCTTGAAGGATGTTCCTGCGGGCACCCCTCCGAAAACCACCGTATGAATGAGGAGACACGAATATGAAGAAGAGTTTGTCGCTGGTCGTCAGCATGTTGTTTGTTATTGCTGTTGCGGCTACCCCTTTGATGGCGCAGCATCCGGCGCGTAGCCAGCGCTTTGCGCAGCCGCCCATCATCGTCCCGCCGCAACAGGATAGTAGCTCGCCGCACGGCATCTTCCCGTCGCAGATGAAGGCTGCGTACGGCTTCAATAGAGTTGGGAATCAAGGACAGGGGCAGATCATCGGCATCGTGGATGCCTTCGACGATCCCAATATTGAGTCTGACCTCGGGGTGTATGACACCACCTTCCATCTTCCGGACTGCACTACGCAGAATGGATGCTTCACCAAAATAAAGGTCGGCAACCCGGTGGGCGATAGCGGCTGGGGCTTGGAGATTTCTCTGGATGTTGAGCAGGCTCACGGGCTCGCGCCGTCAGCCAAGGTCATCCTGGTAGAAGCCAACAGCAATAGTTTTGACGACCTGCTGGCGGCGGTCGACGTTGCGGTCGCCAATGGCGCAACCCAGATTTCCATGAGTTGGAGCGGTGGCGAAGATCCCAGCGAGCTGCAGGACGACTTCCACTTCCAGGTGCCCGGCGTTACCTTCATGGCCTCCACCGGTGACGGCGGGCACGGCGTTGGATATCCGGCTGCCTCACCTGATGTAGTTGCAGTTGGTGGCACGACGTTGGCCTTGTCGACGGCTGTCCCCTTGCCGAATCCTCTAGCTTCCGACTACGGCATGGAGACGGCGTGGAGCGGCAGCGGCGGCGGCATCAGCAGCGTCGAGCCCGGACAGTCCTATCAGAACGGGGTCTTCTCGGGTTGCGGCAGCACCGGCTTCCGCTGTGTGCCCGATATCTCGTCTGACGCGAATCCGGGAACCGGTGTGCCTGTCTATGACACCTTCGGCGAGCCACAGTGGATCGAAGTTGGCGGCACCAGCGTCTCTTCGCCCGACTGGAGCGCGGTCTTTGCGGTTGTCAACTCCAGCCGCGCGGTTGCAGGCAAAGGCACACTCCACGATGCCATTCCGGACCTGTACTCGTTCTACAACACTACCGGCTATAACGATTTCCACGACATTACGTCGGGAACGAACGGCAGTTGCGGGGCCGACTGCACGGCGGTTACGGGCTACGACCTGGTGACTGGTATTGGCTCGCCCAAAGTCGACCAACTGGTTCCAGCATTTATCGCCATCGAGCCGTAAGAAGGTGTGGGGTCATTGCTAATAAAGGCGCGCTGCAAGTCTCCTCCGGAGGGCGCGCCTTTATTGTTGTCAGCGATGCCGCGTGATTGTTAATACCTTAGTACTCAAAGACTAAATACTATCAATATAGTCGTATACGACATACTATCGTCGCCGTAGTTAAGAAGGTTAGATACTATTGCTCTTCGTATTACAAATGATGCAAGACTCTGCACATAGTAGACTCTCGATGCCTAAAGCCGCTTCGAAATGTAGATGGCTGTAGCGCCGCAACCTACTCGTCTGGAAAGCAATAAGGCCAAATAGCAATTATGTTCTTTGCCTGAGTCCGCTTTTCCAAACTTGGCCTTCAACTTGCACTACTTCTTAGCAACATCGTCCTGCCTCTCTATATCACTTGCTAACCTTCATTGCGATCGGGTTAACAATGCAAGTACAGGACAGCTTTGTGTGTGGGGCGCCCTGCTAGGGATGTTATAGCTCGCGAAAAATCCAATCAACTAGAAATTGAGGAGAACGAAACTAATGAAGACTCGCTTTTCAGGCCTGTGTCAGGTGATGGCACTGACACTGTTGGCATGTTTCTGTCTGTCCGCGCTCGCTTTCGCGGCTGACGACACCGTAAGACCGCGGTTTGTTGTAATCCCGCAGAAGCCTCTGCCTCCCGGCGTTAAGCAGCCGGCGGGTACGTTGCAAACCTGGACTGGCACGTTCACTTACAACGGAACCAACTACCACTACGTAATGGTTGGCCAGGATCCCTCCACGGGCATGGCGACCGAGATCACGACCTACATGATTCCCGTCAAGATCATTCTCTCGAACGGCGACGTGTATGATCCGTTGGCCGGCGGTCCGAGTAGTCCTCTGGCCCGCACGCTGCTGTCGCCGATCTTCGACTCCACCACGACCTACATTCAGGGCGGAGTGAACGTTGGCCAGACGCAGTATGAAGATGCTTTCCAGCGTGCCAACTTCTGGAGCATCGTGCAGAACCAGCCGAGCTATCACGTACTGCTGGGCGGACCTACCGCTCGCGTCAGCGTGCTGCCGGAATTGACTCTCAATGTGCCTGCTGGTAGCGGTCACGAAGGCTCGCCTTTTGGAGTACTGCGCGCCGAAGTCGACATCAACTATTTCGACGCTCAGATCAGCGCCTACATGGCGAACAACGGCACCATCAACCCCAGCACCATGCCCATGTTCATCGTTGCCAATACCTACCTCACGGAAGGTGGATGCTGCATCGGCGGATACCACAGCGCCAACGGTCAGCAGACCTACGGCATGTTCGACTACGACACCGCACCCGGTGTGTTCTCGCAAGATGTATCCGCGTTGTCGCATGAGTTCGGCGAGTGGGTCGACGATCCTTTGACCAACGGCGGAAACAACACTCCTTGCGGTATTCTTGAAAATGGCGATCCCCTCGAGGGCGGCAGCAACGGCCACCCTTACGGCACTTGGGAATATCCTTTGCACGGCTTTACCTATCACCTGCAGGACCTGACCTTCCTGCGGTACTTTGGTGCGCCTGCGAATACCTCGGTCAACGACTGGTGGACATTCCAGAACTTCCCCTACACCGCAATTTGTCAGCAGGGTAGCTAGAACGCTTGATCTGCATTGACCGCCCGCCTCGAGAGAGGCGGGTTTTTTTTGACTGGTGAGTACGGTCTCTGGCGGCAGGGTAGCTGCGCTCAATGTACGGCTTGCACACCTTTGCGGCCGACCGTCTTCTTCAGCAGAAATACAATGGGAATGCAGGCGAAGCAAACCAGAGCCATATAGCGGAAGTCGTCGACGTAGGACCAAAGCCGGGCCTGCGCCGAGAGCTGCCCGCCCAACAGAGCGTAAGCCTTCTGCATCGCGTCTACCGGACTGTAGCCTTGCGTATACAGGTACTGCTCGAGCGTATGCAGCTGTTGCTGAAACGTCAGGCTGCTGGGCGACAGCGAATGCACCAGCTCGTTCTGATGAAGCTGCTCATGACGCGCCACGATGGTGTTCACGATGGAAATGCCGATGCTGCCGCCCACGTTGCGAAAGAGGTTGTAGAGACCGCTGGCATTGCCGATTTCTTCGTTGGGTAGGCCGGCAACCGCGGTTGACGACAGCGGCACGAAGACCGATCCCGAGCCGAATCCGCTGAGCACGATCGCCCAGAGAAACGACCACTGAGAAATTTCCAAGGTCACCTGGCCAAACCCCAAGGCGCTGATGGCGAACATCAGAAAGCCGGCGGCGATCAGCCAGCGGTTGTCGATTTTGCTGGTCAATACGCCAATGATCGGCAGGGCGAGGATGGCCCCAATGCCGCGCGGGCTCACCGCCCAGCCGGCCGCATAGGCCGTATATCCCAGCAGCTCCTGATAGAACAGCGGCAACAAGGTGATCAGCCCATAAAGGGCGCCTCCAAACAGTGCGATCAGGATGCAGCCCAGCAGGAAGTTTCGGTGTCGAAAGACGCGGAGATCCACTAACGGTTTGTCGTGCGTGAACTCCCGAATAATGAAAGCGAAGAAGCTAATAACCAGAAGGGCCGAGGTCCAACGGATCCAGTTGGCGCCAAACCAGTCGTCTTCTTGCCCCTTGTCCAGAATGATCTGCAGCGAACCCAGCCATACCGCCAGCAGG
Organism: Candidatus Korobacteraceae bacterium; assembly: GCA_049798495.1. Taxonomy (GTDB): domain Bacteria; phylum Acidobacteriota; class Terriglobia; order Terriglobales; family Acidobacteriaceae; genus Bog-257. Next base: position 29,767 of record JBARGS010000021.1, read on the forward strand.
CCAAGTCCGATGCCGTCGATCTTCCCCGGCTTGGCGTTTTTGATGTAGGACGGATCTTCGACGAAGCGCAGGATCATGAAGATGGCAAAGATGCCGATGGGAATGTTGATGTAGAACGCCCAGCGCCAGGAATAGGTGTCGGTAAGATATCCCCCCAGAGTGGGTCCAAGCACCGGCGCCACCACGACGCCCAGCGCGAACACGGCCAGCGCCATACCGCGTTTGTCAGGGGGAAAACTTTCCAGCAGAATCGACTGCGACAACGGCTGGAGAGCCCCGCCGCCCGCACCCTGCACCGCGCGCGCCAGCAGGATCATCCACAGGCTTGTCGCCGCGCCACAAGCAAAAGACGAGACGGTGAAGATTGCGATGCAGGTGATCAGGAATCGCTTGCGGCCAAATTTCAGGGAGAACCAGGTGCTGGCTGGCAGCACCACGGCGTTCGCTACCAGATAGCTGGTCAGCACCCAGGTAGCTTCGTCGTTGGTGGCCGACAGGCTGCCGGCGATGTAGGGCAACGCGACCGACGCAATGGAGGTGTCCAGCACCTCCATAAACGTCGCAAGCATCACCGAAAGCGCGATCAGCCAGGGGTTGGGTGCCGGGCGGCTGATACTGAAACCCTGCGGGCGAGCCACCGTCGTACTTGCCATCGCCCTTCCTTACCTGAGAACAAAATCGCGAGATGCACCGGCACCCCGCGAGAGTTGCGAAACCAATAAAGATGCGACTGCGAGCGCGAACGATTCCTGCGTCGAGGCGATTGTTCACCCAGAGGCACAGAAAAGAATTTCGAAGAACCTCCGTGCCTCTGCGGTGAAATGTCTAGTCCACGCGGATGACGTTCACCTAGCTGCGTCGTCCGCGCTCAGCTTGTTCGCTGGCCAGGGCGCGCTCCGCCTGCGGCGTAGTGATGACCGCAGCCGGCAGCCGAATCATCCCATAAACTCCCGCCGCTACAGCCGCGCCTATCAGTGGTGCGATGATGAACAGCCACAACTGCTGTAGCGCCCATCCCCCGACGAAGATCGCCGGCCCGATGCTGCGAGCGGGATTGACGGAAGTGTTGGTGATGGGAATGCCGACCAGGTGAATCAATGTCAGCACCAGGCCAATAGCGACTCCGGCAAAACCCACCGGAGCCTTGATGTCCGTCGACCCCAGCACCGTCAGCACGAGGAACATGGTCAAAATGACTTCAGCCAGGAAACAGGCGCCCAGGGAATACTGGCCGGGAGAATGAAGTCCATAGCCGTTCGCGCCCAGTCCCGCAATAGCCGGATCGTAGGCGCCAGGGCCTCCGCGCGCGATGAAGAGAATGAGCGCGGCGGCGATGATCGCGCCGACGATCTGCGCAATCACATAGGCGACTGCATCTTTCATCCCGATTTTTTTCGCCAGCAGAACGCCGCACGTCACAGCCGGATTAATGTGGCATCCAGAGATGGGTCCGATGGTGTACACCATGGCCAATAGCGAAAGGCCAAAGGCGAAGGCTACCCCTTCCCATCCGATGTGACTCCCCGCCAACACCGCGCTGCCGACTCCACCGAACACCAGAACAAATGTACCGACTAGTTCCGCGATGTACTTGTTCATAGTCAATCTCCTAATGGCGAAATGGCGAGAGGAGTATAACCGGATTGCGGCTTGCGAGGTTGTTAAAAACGAGTAATCCGGTTCTTGCAGGGTTAGCCTCCCTAGCTCAGAACCAGGCGCTTCCGCTTTCGCCAAAGTGCGCTATGATGCGCAGAGAGGCTTTGCCGGGAGCATCGTTCAGCCGCATGCTGGCTCAGTTGCAGCAGCCGGGATTCCCTCAGGGGCGAGGCCGTACTCGCCGGTAATCGGTAGAGTTGGAATTCATGGGAACTCTGAGCCAGGACTTTCATTACGGATTGCGCATGCTGCGCAAAAATCCCGGCTTCACTGCGGTTGCGGTTATTACTCTGGCCCTGGCCATCGGCGCCAACACCGCAATCTTCTCCGTCCTCTACCCCGTACTGCTGCGGCCTCTGCCCTACACCGATCCCGCCCGCTTGGTTACCCTGGGTGAAAGCCGCCGCCAGGCTATCTCCTACACCGCGTCTTATCCGGACTATCTCGACTGGGTGCGCAATGCCAAGAGCTTCCAGTCATTGGCGGGCTATGCCTCCGATGCCTTCACGCTCACGGGAAACGGCGAACCGAAAACCATTTTCAGCGCGATGGTCACCACTAATTTTTTCTCCACGTTGGGAGTGACACCTCTGCTGGGCCGTGATTTTATGGCGGGCGAGGATCTGCCGGAAGGCCCAGGGCCAACGGTGGCGATCATCAGCTATAACCTCTGGAAAAGCGACTTCGCCGGCGATCCGAAAATCGTCGGACGGGTGGTTCATCTCGATAACAAGCCAGTGACCATCGTGGGCGTCCTGCCGCGCGACTTCGAGTTGGCGCCCGCCGGTATCGTTCCCATCTGGGTCCCGCTGCATGTCAGCCCCTACCTGGCTACGGCCCGCAATGCGCGCTGGCTGAACGTAATCGGCAGGCTGGCTCCCGGCATCAGTCTGGAGCAGGCGCGCTCCGAGATGGAAAGCGTCACTGCCCAGCTGGCCAAAGAATACCCGCAGCAGAATGCGGCCATCACGATTAACGTCGGCCGGCTGAGCGACGAAATCGTCGGGGAAGTACGGCCGCTCCTGCTGATATTGTTTGGCGCCGTCAGCTTCGTTCTGCTGATTGCCTGCGCCAACGTGGCCAACCTGCTGATGACGCGGTCGATCGACCGCCGCCGGGAATTCGCGATTCGCTCCGCGCTGGGCGCCAGTCAGCTTCACCTTGTTCTGCAGTTGCTGATCGAGAGCCTGCTGCTCTCCATCGTAGGAGCGGTCATTGGATTTGTCGGCGCCTGGATTGGGGTATGGATTCTGGTGCGGTCCCTGCCTGACGCTCAGCTCGTGGCCATGCCATACCTGCGGGACGTTGGAATCAGCCTTCCCGTGCTGGCCTTCGTTGGCGGGGTTACCGTGCTCACTGCGATCGTCTTTGGATTGGGGCCCGGCCTTTCCGTTCCGCAGACTCCCATCACCGAAGTGCTGAAGGACGAATCGCGCGGCGGCACCAGCAGCTCGCAAAGCCGTCTGCGCAGCTATCTGGTCACCGGCGAGATCGCCATCTCGCTGATCTTGCTGGTGGCCGGCGGTCTGATGCTGCAAAGCCTGCGCACCCTGTTACGCCAGAATCCCGGTTTCGAGCCCGGTCATGTCCTGACCTTTCAAATCAGCTTGCCGGATGCCTCCTATACCGTCTCCAAGGCTTGGCCGTACAGCAACGTCAGTGGCCTGCGCCTGGAGCATGAATTTATCGAGCGGCTGCGCAGCTTGCCCGGCGTGGTGGGAGTCTCGGCCACCAGCGGATTGCCGGTCGGCGAAAATACCAGCGGCAATCGCTTTGTCATCGAAGGCCGCGCCGTCGCCCCCGGACAGGAAGAATCGAGCGTGACCCGTCGCGTCGCCCCGGGTTACTTCTCGGTGATGGACATTCCGCTGCTGCGCGGGCGCACATTCTCCAACGCCGATTCCTCCGACAGTCCTCCCGTGGCGGTGGTGAATGAAGCGTGGGTCAAGCGATATTTTCCCGGCGAAGATCCCATCGGCAAACGGATACGGTTTACCTTGGACCCGGCCGAACCCTTTCGCGAGATTGTTGGCGTGGACGGCGACGTGGCCGAGAATAATCTCGCGGTACCGCCGCCGCCGGTGATGTACTTCCCGGTCGACCAGAATTCCGGCTACGCTTCATCCCTGAATTATGTGATTCGGACCTCGGGCGATCCCGAGGCGCTGGTTCCCACGGTGCGCGCCACTCTGCGCTCCCTCGATTCGCAACTGGCCATCGTGCAGCCACAATCCATGGACGAGTTCGTCGATCGCTCGCCGGCGGTGTTCCTGCGGCGGTATCCCTTTTATTTGATCGGCAGCTTTGCCAGCCTGGCGCTGATTTTGGCCATGATCGGCCTCTACGGCCTCATTTCGTACTCCGTCTTGCAGCGCACCCGCGAGATTGGCATTCGCATGGCGCTGGGCGCACAACCTGAGCACATCCTCAAGCTGGTGCTGCAACAGGGCGTCTATGCAGCGGTGGCGGGAGTCGTCATCGGTCTGGTCTTCGCCCTCGCGCTCACGCGAGTGATGGCCAGTCTGCTCTATGGAGTCAGCTCCACTGACTGGCTGATCTTTCTGTGTGTTTCGTTGCTGCTGCTCTTGATTGCTCTGACTGCATCGTACTTCCCCGCGCGCAAGGCCACCGAAGTCGATCCCATGATTGCCCTGCGCAATGAATGAGACGACAGGCTTGTAAGGGATTGGGCCATCCGGGCGTTTTTCATAACCACCACCTCCGATCCATAATGCGACAAGACCCAAGAATTACATAGCAGGATAAGGTCGGTGGACAAGCGGAGAGTCTGGTTGCTAAGAGCTAAAAGAGCTAAAGGCTAACTGCTGTTGCTGATACACTGCATCCTTCCACTATGCCCGCTGACGACTTTGGCCTTACGCCCGCGGAGCTGCGCAAACTGCGTAGCTTGAAGGATCCCTACGGCATTCAATCTTTCCTCAACGAGATGCCTTATCACCTGGCCGACACCGCCTGGTCGCCGCGCCGCGTGTTGCACGAGAATACTTCGCATTGCTTCGAAGGCGCCATCTTTGGCGCCGCTGCGCTACGGGCGAATGGATTTCCGCCTCTGATTCTCGATTTCGAAGCCGAGCGCGATACGGATCACGTCATCGCCATCTATCGTGTCAAGGGACGCTGGGGAGCGATTGCCAAGTCGAACTACGCCAGCTGCCGCTACCGCGAACCGGTGTACCGCTCACTGCGCGAGTTGGCCATGAGCTATTTCGATACCTACTTCAATATGCGCCGGGAACGCTCGCTGCGGCGGTTTTCGCGCCCGGTCAATCTGAAGCGCTTCGATGATCAGCAGTGGATGACCACGAAGAAGCCTATCTGGTTCATCGTTTATTACCTGCTGGAGATCCATCATTACAAGCTGCTATCGCCGGCGATGGTGAAGCGGCTGCATCGCGTCGATGAGCGCACGTTTCGGGCTGAGACGTTGGACAAGGCACACAAAGTGTCGAAGAAGCTGCCGTTCGGGTAGCGCTTATGGAAGGCTTTCCACTGCGCTCAGGGCAGGCTCTTCAGACGTGCCGGGAGCGGACAAGGTATGGCTGGGCTTCAGATTCTCTGTTAAGAGTCAAAGTAAAAAGCAAAGGCAACAGCCGCCGCGCAAAAGCAGCGCCACGTCCAAAGCATATAAGCCGGTCGACTCCAGGCGAATCCGCACTCCCGAAGCGGCTCGGGTGAGATAACGGTTCAACTCCTTATGTCCCGGCACCGCACTACCCAAACGGCACATGAGAGATCGAACCGTACATGGGTCAGAATTTCGGCAGCCTACAGAGCCGCGCCTTGGTACAGGTCCGGTTTGACGGCGGGTTACTCGTCACTGGGCGACTCGGCAAAGCCCATTTCGGCGAGATGCGACTCGCCCATGTCGACAAAGGCTTCAGTCGTGCGGCCGGTGCTTCGTAGTTCTTCGAGCATGGCGGTGATCTCGCTGTCGGGAAGTGCCCAGCTGTGGCGCAGAAATTCGTCCAGCCCACGAGCGTCGAGGACCTTGACCCAGGTATTGACGCCGAGATTGTAGTTGACCTGGTACTCGAGCGGATCAGGTTTGCGGCGGAAGATGTGCAGTGTTCCTGGCATAGGCGTTCCCAAGTCGCGGCAATTGTAGCCGGGTTCCCATCCTATGATTCCGCTGGCGCTAACGCAAGGCGCACCGGCGCAAAAAAAGGCGGGATTGGTTCCCGCCGGAATGATTGCCTTGACCGGGAATCAGGACTCCATGCTGGAGGCTTCCGGGAAGCGCAACTTGCTTTTCGACAGCGCGCGATTCAGCAGATCTTCGACTTCCGGCTCTTCCCAATTCTTGGACATGGCCAGCTCGCTGACCAGTAGGTAGCGCGCACGTTCCAGCATTTTCTTTTCGCGGAAACTAAGCGGCTTGCCTTGGGCCAGCAGCAGGAGACCTTTCAAAACTTCAGCCACGTCGAGCAGCGAACCGGTCCGCATCTTGTCCGAATTTTCCTTGAACCGGTATTTCCAGTCGGCATGGTTTTCGCATTTGCCGTCGGTGAGAAAATCCAGGATCCTCTGCACCTCGCCATTGCGAACCACCCGCCGCAGCCCGACGCTGCCCACATTATGAAAGGGCACCATCACCTTTAAGCTGCTGGCTTTGATTTTCAGGAGGTAGAATCTTTCGATTTGCGAGCCGATCGTCCGACTGCTGATCTGCTCGATAACGCCTACCCCGTGGTTCGGGTAGACGACTTTGTCTCCGATACTAAAACTCTGGTTATTCATGAGGGCCGGAGTACTACCACCCAGGATCGGGCCTGGGATCGCATGAGGGGAACCACAAATTATCCTTTAACTATACGCTGATTCGCTGGAATGGTCAATTGACGCGGGTTTTGGCGAAATCGACGCTCAGCGGCAGGGTTCGACTCACGGACCCTTCCGCGGTGGCCCTCTGCGGGAACCATTCCCGAAGTCCGGTCGCGTATAATCTCCTCATGCCTTCGGGTAACGTCTTGTGACCCGAAAACATCAACTCCGAAGTATGCCTGAACACATCAAAAAGAAACTCTCTGAGGAAATCGCGGTCCTCGAACACGAGCTGAACCACGAACTGCCCAAAGAGCTGAAAAAGGCCGTTGCCATGGGCGATCTCAGCGAGAACGCCGAGTACCACATGGCCAAGCAGCGGCAGGAGTTCGTGCGGGCGCGCCTGGGTCAACTGAAGCAGCGGATGGCTGACCTGTCCATGATTAACATGGCCAACATTCCGCGCGACCGCGCCGCAATCGGCTCGACCGTCGTAGTATACGACTCCACCAAAGACGAGAAGATCGAGTACAAGCTGGTGACCAGCGAAGAGTCGGATGTTACCAAGGGCCTGATCTCCACCAGTTCACCGATCGGCCGCGCGCTGATGGGCAAGAAGGTGGGCGATGTCAGCGAAGTGGTCACCCCCGCGGGCAAGCGCGAACTCGAGGTGCTGAAGCTGACCACCATTCACGACGAGGCGTAACGACGTAACGATGACGTGGACAAGCGCAGTCGGGCGGTCCTGCAGGTGGCTGTTGTACAAGATTGTGCATGGCCTGGCACTCACCCGCATCTCGCCTAACGCGCTCACTTTTATCGGCTTGCTTATCAATGTCGTGGCCGGCGTCCTGTTCGGCTATGCCCATGCCGAAAATCAGCGCCGCATGTTCCTTTACGCCGGGCTGGTGATTATCGGCGCCGGAATCTTCGACATGGTGGACGGGCGCGTGGCGCGCGCCACCAATCAGGTTACGCAGTTCGGCGGCTTCTTCGACTCCATCATCGATCGCTATAGCGACGTGGCGCTGTTCTTCGGGCTGCTGGTCTACTATGCCCGCGCCAACCGATTCTTCTACGTGGTGATGGTGGCCTTCGTGATGATCAGCTCCGTGATGGTGAGCTATGCGCGGGCGCGCGCGGAATCGCTCATTCCCAGCTGCAAAGTCGGCTTCATGGAGCGGCCGGAGCGCATTGTGCTGGTCATCATTGGAGCGCTCTTCAACCGCATGGGCCCGGTGTTGTGGGTCATTGCCGTCCTCAGCACCATCACCGTCATCCACCGGATCAGCCATACCTATCAAGTGCTTCGCGAAATTGAGCCGCCGCCGATTCCAGTTCCTCCCGATCCGCTGAAGTTCGAAGAGATGGTGGGATAGTAGAGCAAGCCAGCCTTCAGGCTCGCATCGGTAGGGGATGAATAAGATTGGTTTTCCCTTGAAGGGCGAGTCTGCAAACCTACTATCCGGCCTTCCGATTCAATCGCCAGATTCCCCAGTTCAGATAACCGGCGTAGCTCGCCCACAGTAAGTAGGGAACCAGCAGCAGCGCCGCGATCGGTTGCAGTAGATAAAAGATGAGCATGTTAAAGGCGATGGCGAGCCATAGCACGACGATCTCAGCGAAGGCGAAGCCGGGCATGCGTGACCCAAAGAATATTCCCGACCAGGCAACGTTCAAAGCCAGCTGTGCGAAGAACACGAGCAAGGCGAAGCGCGCTCCGCGACCGTAGGCGCGCCACACGAGCCACGCTGAAACGGCCATCAGCACGTAGAGGGTTGTCCATACCGGGCCGAAGATCCAGCTCGGCGGAGTGCCCTTGGGTTTGCGGAGGCGCGGATACCAGTCGCGAACGCTGCTGGTAGTGAAAAAGGAGCCCAGACCGCCTGCTCCCAGGCAGATGGCGAGAAAGACGATCAGCATCAGCCAAGGCTTGGCGTCCACGAGAGCATTGTAGAGGAGCTGTCCGCTCTCAGCTATCAGCTATCAGCCGTCAGCTTTTTCAACGAAAGTCCCCCGGCGTTACAAAGAGGAACTAGCGATGCAGTCCATGCACAATCACTGAGGAAGAATCAGGCTTGATGGATTGCGCGTGCGAATCGACTGCGCTGAGGAAGGCGAAGAAGCTCAGCGTCCCGAGGAAAACCGTGATGAAGCGTATCAGAAGTCGCTTGCCGGTCACGAGCAGATTAGATGCAGGATCTACGTGCCGGTGGCATGGCTGGACTGAAATCTTCGACGAATCGGGATCATACGCTGTTAATCCCGATTAACAGGTCTTAGCTGACGGCTGACGGCTGAAAGCTGACGGCTATTGAATCCACAACACGATCTTGCCGTAATTAGCGCGTTGAAGCAGCAGCCGATGCGCTTCTGCGGCTTGCTCCATCGGCAGCGTGTGCCCGATCTCGGGATGCAGCATGCCCTGCTCGATCCATGGCTGCATGGCTTGGAGACAGCGGGCAATCAGTTCGTGGTCCTTGGCCAGCACACTCAGCCACAGTCCATGCGCGCTCAGGCCCTTGGCCATCATCACGCCGCTATCGAATTGATGACGCTGGCCGGTCGCGGTGCCGTAGATGATGACTCGGCCAAAGGGACGGCAGCAGCGCAGGCTCTTGGCCGTGTGCTCACCACCCAGCATCTCGAAGACCGCGTCGACGCCTTCGCCATTGGTCAGCTCGCGGACTCGCTGTTCGTAATCAACCTCGCGGTAGTTGATTCCATGGGCCAGGCCAAGCTTCTTCACCCGCTGCAGCTTCTCTTCGGACGACGAAGTGCCATAGGTTTCAATGCCTAACACTTTGCCAATTTCCACGGCCGCCGTGCCAACCCCTCCAGCGACAGCGTGAATCAGCACGCGGCGAGTGTGATGGTTGCGCCACTCGATGGGCTCCAGTGCGTCGGAAGTGAGACCAGCTTTCCAGTAGGCCAGGTATGCGGTTAGGAAGGCGACGGGGAACGCGGCCGATTGCACGGATGTCCAGTCCTTAGGCTGCGGCCACAGCTGGTCGCGCTTGACGGCAATCTTCCGTGCCGCTGCACCCCACTGCACGTAGCCCATTACGCGCTCACCGGTAGCTTCGACTACCCCGGCGAACTCGCGTCCCAAGATGAAGGGTGGCTCGGGCATGCCGCGGTAGACGCCGCGCGTCGTCATGGTATCGGCAAAGTTGACGCCGACGCCCTCGACCCGAACCACAACTTCGTCAGGCTTCGGCTGCGGCTCGGCCCAGTCGCGTACTTCCAGAACTTCCGGTCCGCCCAGACGAGTGACGACAACGGCTTTCATGGTGAGTTGATTTTACGACGCGCAAGTATCCGCAAGGGCACAATGTGCTGGGGCCGCAACGAACAAGGTAACAACCAATCATACCGCTTTGCGCTTTGAGCCCGCATAGGAGTGGGCAGCATGGGATCGGCTGGCATAGTTGTCGATCCATTGCTGCTGCTCGGCCGTCTCCGGAACACTTGTGCCGCGAACGGAACTCAATTGCTTCGTGGCCGCTTCAGGGCTCCAGCCTTGGTCGACCAGAAGGCAAGCCGCGAATAATCCGCTGCGACCGATTCCTTGGCGGCAGTGCACCAGCACGTTCTTTCCGGAGCCGAGTGCGGCGCCAGCTTCCTGAAGCGCAAATTGCAGTTCAGCTTCCGATTCCGGGACCTGGCGATCACGAACTGGTACCGAGAGGAATTTCATTCCCTGCACCGTCGCCTCGCGGCCCTCCGCTTCGAGTTTGAATTCGCGCTCCTCGTCGGACGTGAGAAGCGAAACCACGGCAGCGACGCCTTCTTGCCGCCAATCCCGCAGATTGTCAGCTAGCCAATCTCCGCCGCGAGGACGGGCGGTGATAGCCAGCCTTCCCGTCCACGGGCCCTTCACCCAATAGATTCCGTTACTCATCGTTCTTCTCCTTCCTTTCCACAACCTCTCGCGGAAGGCGATCGACATCTATTCCTCTTTGCCGGAGGATATAAATTCGATGATGCCCATCGAGTATGGTTCCATCCGGTCTGGTTTTCAAACAGTCTCTTGTGCCCGGAGCCAAAGAAATCAGCAGTATTTCCGTCGTAGCCTGGCCGATGGCGGCAAGTTTAGCCGCATTCAAGGAAGTATCGGGATGCAGGGACTTTAAGCGGGAGCGGGGCTCGGGAGTATTCACAAGTCGGCCAATGCAACTCAAGTTGCCGGAATAGCAGTAACTTCTGTCGACGCCGGCGTCTTCATGAAGTCCAGGGAGCGTGCGATGTAAGACTTCAGGTCGCGGCGATGTACCACGGCGTCCAGCATGCCATGTTCCAGCAGGAATTCGCTGCGCTGGAAGCCTTCGGGGAGTTTCTGGCGGATGGTCTGCTCGATGACGCGGGGGCCCGCGAAGCCGATCAGGGCTCCCGGCTCGGCGATGTTGAGATCGCCCAGCATAGCGAAAGACGCGGTCACGCCGCCGGTGGTGGGGTCGGTCATCACCGAGATGTACGGGACCTTCGCGCTGTCCATGCGAGCCAGGGCGGCGGAGATCTTCGCCAATTGCATCAGGCTGATGACCCCTTCCATCATGCGCGCGCCGCCCGATGCGGAGACGACAATAAGTGGCACCTTCTCGGCGGTGGCTTTCTCGATGGCGCGAGTGATCATTTCGCCGACGACAGCGCCCATCGATCCACCGATGAAGGAGTACTCCATAGCGCTGACGATGACGGGCTTCCCATCCAGCTTGCCACGCGCATTGATGACCGCGTCGTTGAGGCCGGTATCCTCCTGCGAGCTCTTCAGCCGGTCGGCATAAAGCTTCAGGTCGGTGAACTTCAGCGGATCGGTAGAGACGAGGTTGTTGTCTTCCACGTCATACTTGCCGTCGTCGAGCAGGTAAGTCAGCCGGGTGCGCGCGTCGATGCGGAAATGGCGATCGCACTTGGGGCAGACGTTAAAGTTCTGATCGAGGTCCTTCTTCCAGATGATCTGGCGGCACTGGTCGCACTTGACCCACAGGCCTTCGGTCTTGACGCGCTTTTCGCCCGAGGTGTCGAGCTCGCCGGATTCACGCTTGAACCATGCCATGGGTGTGTAAGCCAGTGTAGCCGACGTGGCGAGGAGTTGTCGCGCGGGGCCGCGCCGGGCTTTCCGCAAAGCAATCCTGTGCCAATACGAGCGAATGGCAAGAAATACGTGTTCCGGATAATTGGTACATGTACTTTGGTAACGGTGCGAACGCACAAACGGCGCGCAAGATTTTGTCCGCCTCCGCCGATAGAGAAGGTGGAGGCTTATGTCGGTCGACCGCAACCGGGGCCAAGCCTAAAGACACCCGGCAACCGTCTCTTAGAACCAGCGGCCAATTTTCGAGTCGAACGGCGGTGGAGAAAGCCAAGCACGAATGTTCGCAATCATTGGAATTTTGCTGGTAATCGGGGCGGTGATGGGCGGGTTCCTCATGGAACACGGCCCGGTGCGGGTACTGATCCAACCAGCGGAAATGATCATCATCCTAGGCGCCGCGCTGGGAACCCTGGTGGCGGCCAACCCGCTGCACACCTTGAAGGGAGTGATGGGCGGCGTGCTGCAAGTGCTGAAGGGTTCGCAGTTCAACAAGAAGCGCTATCTCGATGCTCTCAAGATGATGTACGACCTGTTCAACAAGATACGGCGCGAAGGCCCGAGTTCGGTGGAAAGCGACATCGAAGCTCCGGAGAAGAGTAAGTTCTTCGCCAACTTTCCCAGCTTTCTCAAAGACCATGAGTCGCAACACTTCGTGTGCGACACCATGCGGGTGGTGCTGATGGGGGGCGTGGAACCGTTCGACATGGATCAGATGATCGAAGCTGACATGGACGTCCACAGCCATTCCCTGGAGCAGTCCGTGACGGCGTTGAGCACCGTAGCCGATTCGCTGCCGGGTCTGGGAATTGTCGCCGCCGTGCTGGGCGTGGTGATGACGATGAGCGCGCTGGGCGGACCTCCGGAGGAAATTGGCAAGAAAGTCGCTGCCGCGCTGGTAGGAACGTTTCTCGGCATCCTGATGTGTTACGGATTCATCGGGCCGATTTCGTCGAACCTGTCGAAGCTCTCGCATGAAGAGCACGAGTACCAGCACGTGTTGCGGGTGTGCATGATCGCGTTCATGAAAGGCATCTCGCCGCTGCTGGCGGTGGAGATGGGACGCAGGGCGGTTCCCGGGCACCTGCGCCCGACCTTCGATGAGTTCGAGAAAGCCTGCAAGCAAGCCCCAGGCGCAGCGGCGGCACCGGCCGCGGAAGGCACGTCAGCGGAGCCGGCAGCGGCTGCCTCGTAGGAGGCATATGGCCGCAACCAATCAAATCTTTGTCATCAAGCGCAAAGGCGGCCACGGTGGCCATCATGGTGGCGCGTGGAAAGTGGCTTACGCCGACTTCGTGACCGCCATGATGGCGCTGTTCATCGTGTTGTGGCTGATGAATACCAGCAAGCCCATCCAGGAGGCGATCAGCGGATACTTCAAGGATCCGGCCGGCAACGGCAAACTGACGGGCTCCATTCATGAAGGGCCGAAGGAGCCGCCCAACCAGACCAAGCAAGACATGGCGAAGCTGAAAGATGACCTGCAAAAAGCCATCCAGCAAGTCGCCAATTTCGACAAGCTGAAGAACCATATTGAGATGACGCTGACTCCGGAAGGCTTGCGCATCGAGCTGATGGAGTCGCAGAAGGGGACATTTTTCGACAGCGGAAGCCGCGAGCCCAACGGCAGCGGCCGGGAGCTGTTGATGACGATTGCCGAGGATCTAGGCAAACTGCCTAACAAGATTTCCATTGAAGGGCACACCGATTCGCAGCCCTTTTCCGGCGCCGCAAACTACACCAATTGGGAGCTCTCGACCGATCGCGCCAATTCCAGCCGGCGCTTGCTGCAAGAGCATGGGTTGCGTCCCGACCAGGTGGCGCAGGTGCGAGGTTTTGCCGATCAGCAGCCCCGCGACAAGACGGATGCATCCGACTCCTCGAACCGGAGAATTTCGCTGATCGTGCAGTATCTGCCCGCTCAGACGACGCCGCCGGCGGGTGCGGAAAAAGCGGCAACCGCTGGCGCCGGGGCCAACACACCTACGCAACCTGTCTCCGGCGAGAAGAAGCCGTAACCCGAAACCCCTCTTGTGCTTTGCGGAATTGCCGTTTCCGAGGTTGAATGAGACCTCAGGGATTTTCCGAGTGACGATACGGCAGCGTCGCTCGTACCAGACAACCGCGGGCATCACGGCGATTGGTCAACTCGATGGAGCCGCCATGAGCCTCGGCAATCTGCTGCGACAACACCAGCCCAATGCCCGAGCCTCCGGGCTTGGTGGTGTAGAAGGGCACGAAGGCATTGCTGGGATTCAGCAGCCCGATACCGTTGTCCTCGACCATGAGGGCGACTTTGCGATCGAATTGCTCCCATCGCAGCGACACCCAAGGCGGCGAAGGCTCCGAGCCCGCCGCCGGCGACTGCGCCTGTTCCAGCGCGGCGTCGACCGCATTGCGCACCAGATTAATCAGCATCTGCTCGATCAGATCGGGATCGAGCATCAGGACCATGTCAGGTCCGGGCTTGATCTGGACCGCAATTCGAGTCTCCAAGGCGGCGACGCGGTCGATCAGCGGAGGTAGCTCCACCGGTTGCAGGGTCGGCGAAGGCATCTGCGCGAGGCGGCGGTAGGACTGCAAAAAGCGATGCAGCGAGGCAGTGCGCGACTCAATGATATTGAGACCGCGCTGAAAGTCGGTGTTCTGCGCGTCGGGTAATTCCGGCAGAGGAAGGCGCGACGCAAGGCTGCCGGCAATCGAGATGATGGGAGCCAGCGAGTTGTTCAGCTCGTGACCCAGCACGCGAATCAGCTTTTGCCATGCGCTGCGTTCCTCCTCGCGCAGAGCGCGGCTGACATCGGAGAGCACA
>JBARGS010000022.1:0-16477 GCA_049798495.1 Candidatus Korobacteraceae bacterium
CAGAAGAATGCGGCTCCAAAGCCGCAGTACTTGAATGAGGGAACCATGCGAGCTGTGCTTGAGGACATGAAGTCGGGAGTTGTGTCTTGTTATGACGTACCGGCGCCGGAGGTGCAACCGGGAGGAATTCTGGTGCGCACGGCTTTCTCTGCGATCAGTGCGGGCACGGAAAAAGTGAAAGTTGAAGCCGGCAAGAAATCGCTCCTGGCAAAAGCTATGGCTCGCCCTGACCTGGTGAAGCAGGTTATCGAGTATGCCAAAGGAAATGGGATTCGGGCGGCGTATCAGAAGGTGCAGGCACGGCTCGATACCCTCTCCACCATCGGATACTCCTGCTCGGGTTATGTGCTTGAGACCGGCGATGGTGTGTCAGAGTTCAGGCCGGGTGACCGCGTCGCCTGTGCCGGTGGCGGCTACGCCAACCACTGTGAGATCAACTTCGTTCCCCGCAACCTCGCAGTCCGCGTGCCTGACAATGTGGGACTCGACGCCGCTGCCCTCACCACGATCGGCTCCATCGCCATGCAGGGAGTGCGGCAGGCTAATGTGACCTTCGGCGAGACCGTGGCCGTGATTGGGGCTGGGCTTGTCGGTGTACTTACCGTGCAGATCGCGCACGCGGCCGGATGCCGCGTGATCGCAATCGATCTTTCGCCAGACCGTGCTCGTCGCGCGGTAGAGTTCGGGGCGCATCTGGGCCTGAGTTCCACCGACCCTGACCTTGCTACAACCATCGCAGCCTTCTCGCGCTACGGCATTGACGCCGCTCTGATCACCGCCGCCACTCCTTCGGCGGAGCCATTGGAACTTGCTGCCAAACTGATGCGCGATCGCGGGCGTGTGGTCGTGGTGGGCGATGTCGGTATGGGGGTCTCGCGCGGCAACATGTACATGAAAGAGTTGTCGCTGCGGATGTCCCGCTCCTACGGACCCGGCCGCTACGATCCCGGCTACGAGGAGGCCGGCCAGGATTACCCGATCGGATACGTGCGATGGACAGAACGCCGCAACATGGAAGCCTTTCTCGACCTGATCTCCACCGGTGCGATCAACGTCGCTCCCCTGACAGCGGTTCAGTGTCCCGTTGAGTCCGGCGGTCAGGCTTATGATCGTTTAAGCGCTGGTATCTATACCGCGATCATCGACTACGACGCACCGGCGGACGGCAGAGTTTCTAAGCCTGTCGTCAAACTGCCTGTACAGGTTCCTCGTCCCACCGAGCGGCTGCGAGTGGGGTGTATCGGGGCGGGGGGCTTTGCTCGCAGCATGATCTTCCCTAACCTGCAGCGGCAGGAGGGCGTCATCTTCGAATCGGTCGCGACCAGCTCAGGAGTTGTAGCCGAGAGCACTCGCAAGGGCTTCAAGTTCAACCGCGCGCAGGCCCCCGCCGAGCTTATCCGGGATCCGAATGTCGACGCCGCCTTCATCGCTACCCGCCACGATAGTCATGCGCAGTACGTGATTTCCGCGTTGCGCAGCGGCAAGGCGGTGTTCGTCGAGAAGCCGCTCGCCATAAACCGTGATGAAATGTATGCCATTCGGGAGACCTACGAAGAGCTGCTGGATGCAGGCAAATCGCCGTTCACGATGGTTGGTTTCAACCGTCGGTTTGCTCCCCTCACAACTAAGCTGATGCAGTTCTTCGAGCACCGTTCCGAGCCGATGATGGTACACGTGCGCGTCAATGCCGGATTCATCGCACGCGATCACTGGATCCAGAAAGATGCTGGAGGCGGCCGCATCGTTGGGGAGTTTTGTCATTTCGTCGATTGGGCGCGAGCCGTGGTCGCTTCTCCCATTGAGAGCGTCACCGCTTCGGCGCTCCCGGATGGCGGCCGCTACAGCCACGACAATGTGAGCGTGACTCTGGGCTTTAGCGACGGATCGATTGCTAACCTGCTCTACCTCGCGAATGGAGACCGCTCTGTTAACAAGGAATACTTCGAGGTTTTCTGTCAGGGAAAAATTGCGCGACTCGACGATTTTCGCAAGCTCCAACTTTGCGCCTCCGGCAAGACAAAAGAGATAGCGTCAAAGTTTGACAAGGGGCACAGCGAGGAGCTGCAACTTACGGCCGAAGCTATGCGCACTGGCGGTCGTTCTCCGATTCCGTTTGAAGAGCTGCTGGAAGTAACCGAGTGCTGCTTCGCAATCGAGGAATCGATCCGGAAACAATGCACGATAACTCTGGCTCGGGAAGCGGCAATACAGGAAGCCGGATTAGCCGGGGGAGGACGCTAGGATGAGTCGCAATGCTTTGGAATTAGCACAAGCTCATTGGGACGCGACTCCGCTCTATTACTCCGCGGAAGAGCGTTACCGGATCTATCCCTGGCTGCCGGAGGCGGCGGAGTTCGACAAGCACTCCGGGGAACAGCTTCTGGAGCTTGGCTGCGGGACGGGCTGCGATCTCTTGCAATTTGCCCTTCATGGCGCGATTGCAACGGGTGTAGATGTCACCAACACTCATGTAAACCGCGCCCGGGAAAGACTCGCGGGTCGGGCTCAGGTCGTCAAGAGCGATATTCACGACTTGCCGTTTCCCGACGGATCTTTCGATTACATGTACTCTCACGGCGTGCTTCATCACTGTGATAACCCAAGGCGTGTCGTTGAGGAAATCTTTCGTGTCCTGAAGCCGAATGGCCGATTCAACGTTCATGTCTATGCCCTCTGGTCCTACACAGCCCTCTACAACCGGTTTATCTACGGCAAAGAATGGAAATGCAAAGTGGAGAACTCCGAGGCTCGGGTGAGGATTGATTTGTATACAGCCAGGAGGCTGCGAGATCTCTTCTGGCCGGCCAAGCTGCAAATTGAAAAGCACGAACTAACAAGTCGCAGATTGCGGCTCCTTGAGCCGTGGTTCGGCTGGTATCTCGTGGCTAAAGGTTGTAATTCCTCAGCACGGTGATTTTTTAGGAGAACTCGATGGCGCTGCTGGTTTCTGTCGCAAAGTGGTATCTAAACCTCATGCCGGTGGAGCTTCCCTCCTACTATGTGTATCGCAAGCCGCTTGAAAGAGCGGAGATGGAGTATGCCGACGAGTGCGGCCCACAAGGTTTCCATTCCTTCTTTAGGGCTCTACCGTTGCAAGGGAAAGATGTCCTTGATTTCGGATGCGGTTATGGAGGAAGGACGGTACGGTTTGCGGAATCGGGGGCCAGATCAATCACCGGCATCGAGGTCTCGCAGGAGATGGTCGACGAAGGAAACGAATTCGCCGCTTCCCAGGGCCATGCTCAGATTAAGTTTGTGCTAGCTGGGGGTGAAGATCTGCCATTTCCGGATAAGGTCTTCGACATAGTTTGTAGCTATGACGTGTTCGAGCATGTGGCCGATCTACGACGTTGTCTGAAGGAATGCTATCGCGTGCTTCGTCCAGGCGGAACACTGTATGGGGTCTTTCCTCCATTTCATCACCCCACTGGGGGCAGCCATCTCCATGGTTATATCTCGCGGTCGCCGGCGCCAAACGTCTTCTTTCCTTGTTCCGTGATCATGCGAGCGGTGGAGCAATTACTGCGCGATCGCGGACAAACCTACAAGCCTCCCGTGATTAGGCCGACTGATCCTCTTTGGAGCGTGAACGGGACGACAATTCGCGAGTTCAAGGGAATTCTCTCTTCCATTCCTTTTCAAAGGAAACAAGTTCAGCTGCTGCCGATGATCTCTCCGGCACGAGCCAAGTGGAAGCAATGGCGGATGAAGTATTGGGCATTTCCTTTCCAGGCTCTAGTCCGAATACCGGTTCTGAACGAAGTGATGACCGAGAGAATCGTCATGGAACTGGTTCGATAGGTAACGTCAGTGTTCTCGTCGCCGAGTCATGCTTGTCGGCCCCATTTTGAGGAGCCTAAAGTGCACCGAAGAACTTGCAATTACCCTTGGAGCCCCCTTCTAGCACTGCGTCCTTTTGTAATAGCACCAACGTAGTACAAACCTAACAACATTATCCAAAACAAAAGTGTTGTTATTGTATCGCTTTAGTGGTTATACTTTGCAAACCCAAAGTGGGGCTCTTGCTTGGAGGTTGCCGCCATGAAGTGTGCAGTGCGTGGGGTGTCACTGGTAATCGTGATCGCTGCATTGGCTTCTCTGCTGCAAGCGCAGCCACAGATTGCGGTATTGCTTACTCCGCCCAACGGAGCTTCCGATGTAGACCCGACGTTCCCGATTCAGTTCACCTGGACCTCAGTCTCCGGTGCGCAGGCCTACTATTTGTACGTTGGCACTACCCTCGGTGCAAACGACGTGGTTAATAGCGGGGAAACACTGCTTACGAGTTGGAGTGCCTACGTCGGACCTTCGACATATTACTACGTGCGCATGTGGACGAAAATAAATGGAGTTTGGTACTACGGAGATACCACCTTCAGCACGGGAACCGGAATTGCGAGACTGACCGCTCCCAGCAATGGAGCTACGAATGTGGATCCCAGTCTTCCCGTGCTCTTCACCTGGACCTCGGTGCCGACGGAACAAGCTTATTACCTCTATGTTGGCACGGCTCCTGGGTTAAGCAATATCGTTAACAGTGGCGAAACGCAAGCCACAAGTTGGACTGCCACGCTAAGTCCGTTAATGCAATACTATGTTCGCCTTTGGACCAAGCTTAGCGGCGTTTGGCGCTACAACGACAGCAGCTTTAGCACAAACACGGGCATTGCCAGACTGATCACGCCTGGCAATGGAGCCAATAATATTGACCCAACTCTCCCCGTACAGTTCAGCTGGAACTCTGTTCCAACGGAGCAAGCTTATTACTTATATGTTGGAACCACACCGGGCTCCAACAATGTTGTCAACACCGGCGAAATCCAGCAAACCACATGGACTGCCAACCTGGGATCGAACACCACCTATTATGCACGAACATGGACCAAGCTGAACGGCCACTGGCAATATTCCGACTCATCGTTTAGCACGGGAGCCGGACAAGCGCATCTGATTACGCCGGCTAACGGAGCAACGGGCGTTAACCAGTTCGCACAATTCACATGGAACACCGTTCCCATCGCGAATGAATACTTACTTCTCGTCAGTCCCACAAACTTCAACACTTGGGACATGTTTGCAGACGATCTAGCGTCCACGGTATCAAACCGCTATGTTTGGGGATTGTTGCCGAATACCTACTACTACGTTACCTTATGCACCGAAACGAGCACCGGCGAGCTTTGCTCTTATAGCACCTTTACTACAGGCCCGGCCGGGTCCCTACCTAATCGGCAGGCGTTCTACAGCATTGTAGAGTCTTTGACTTCCCAAGTGCGACTGATGACCCAAGGAATGACCAATCAGGCTATCCAGGGTACTCCCCTCTACCAGGAAGCACTCAATCACAACCACAACCCGAATCAGGTGGACTGTGGCGATTATACGTTGACGCTATTGGATCTAATGGATCAACAACAGATTCTTGGACGCCGGCGTGACATGAGTCTAGACGGGACCCACGACGGGCACGTCGTCGCCGAGTATTACGACCCATTTAACAGCAAATGGCAAGTTGCTGATTCCACCTTCGGCCTGATTTATTTCGACCCGCATTCCGAGGCAGGCCAAGGCGCAGAAGACATTAATGCCCTGTTGCTAGCAGGGAATCTCTCGGCAATCGATCCGCTCTGGGTCACAAACAGCGGATCTGCCTATATGACCAACTACTATATGGATCCTATCACTCTCTACACCAATCCGTACCCATTTGGCGACCTGGAATATAGTCAACTCGAATACAACTATGTACCCAACTCACCCATTTCATTCATGAACGCTTCTTCATTGAATAATCAGGGTGTAAATGACATTTATATTTTTCGATTCGCAAACCAGGCTGACCAGATCACGATAAACAATGCAGGGACTATAGTGACAATCACACCCTTCAATACCTACGGCTGGGCTTCCGGGCTCAGATTGTGGCAAGGCTGGTATGTCACCTCCGAGGTACCGCCTGGTATGAACATGTACACCTTCAAACGAATTCTGTTTTGACGCGCGGTAGCCGGCCGGTGCTTGCTGGATCCCTCCGCCAGCGGCATCGGCCGGCTTGGGCTGAGACAAAGTTTCAGGTTGTTGTTCCTTCAACTAGGTGTGTGGGGTCCTATGAGCCAGGCTTTTTATCGCATTATGAACGTGGTTGGTGCGCGGCCGAACATGATGAAGGTCGCGCCTCTTGTAGCCGAGATGCGCCATCATCCCGAGCTCCAGCCGGTCATCGTTCACACTGGCCAACACTATGACTATTCCATGTCGCAGGTATTCTTCGAGCAACTCAATATTCCAGAGCCGGACTACAACCTGGAGGTTGGCTCCGCTACTCACCACGCCCAGACGGCCGAGATCATCAAGCGCTTTGGTGAACTGGTGCAGCAGGACCGTCCAGATATGGTGCTGGTCGTTGGCGACGTTAACTCCACCATCGCCTGTGCGCTGGTCGGAGCCAAGGAATCGATACCCGTGGCGCACGTGGAGGCCGGCTTGCGAAGTTTCGATCGCGGCATGCCGGAGGAAATCAATCGCGTGCTTACCGATTCCATTGCAGATCTCCTGTTCACGACCGAGGAAAGCGGCAATCAAAATTTGGCCAACGAGGGGGTCGGTCCAGACAAGGTCTTCTTTGTAGGGAACCTGATGATCGACTCGCTGGTGGGCGCGATCGAGGCGGCACGCCGCTCCCGGCTTGTCTCAAAGCTGGGATTGCAGAAGCGAGGCTATGGGGTGGTCACGCTACATCGACCCTCCAACGTGGACGATTCGGCGCAGTTGACCGCAACCCTGGCGGCACTGGCAGAAGTTGCGCGAGGTATTCCCATCATCTTCCCGGTGCATCCTCGCACGCGGCAGAAGATTCTTGCGTCGGGATTCTTCGCCACCCGTTCGTGGGATGGCGAAACTCCCATCACGAGCAACGGCATGTGGATGATGCCTCCGGCTTCTTATCTAGACTTTCTTGGACTGGTGGACAGTGCGGCCATGGTGATTACGGATTCGGGAGGCATTCAGGAAGAGACTACATACCTTGGAGTTCCCTGCCTCACCTATCGCAATAACACGGAGCGGCCGGTGACAGTGACAATGGGCACAAACCGTTTGATCGGCACCGAGCCTGCCGCAATCTTGCGACACACCGAGGAGATATTGAGCGGATCGCCGTCAAGAAACGGCTTCGGTCACAAGCCTCCGCCGTTGTGGGATGGGCACGCGGCGCCCCGCATCGTGCGAGCCTTAAAAGAATACCTGTCGAGTAAGAAGGCAAGCCCATCGATGATCGTA
This sequence comes from Candidatus Korobacteraceae bacterium, assembly GCA_049798495.1. GTDB lineage: Bacteria > Acidobacteriota > Terriglobia > Terriglobales > Acidobacteriaceae > Bog-257. Next base: position 7,279 of record JBARGS010000022.1, read on the forward strand.
CACGCTTAAAGTCAATTCTAACGATGCAACATGAGGGCACTTCACAGTGGCAAGTCGAGCTATAGCTTTCGAATCCGGCACTCAAGACCTCGAAAGAGCTTTGCGGACCGTCTACCAACGGCTGGCTGGTCGCGACTATTCGGGCTACGAGCCGTACGACATTCTCAACTCGCCTTACCTGTCCGCGGGAGTCTTTCGCCGCCCACCTCTGAGTTTCGCACTGATACAGTTCGGCCGCCGGCTGGGAGGGATTCGACTGCGCCAGCTTTTGCGAGTTCCGCCGAGCAAGAATCCCAAGGCTCTCGGCCTCGTCGTCGCCGCTCTGTGCGATATGACGCGCAGTGGCGACGACTATTGGCAGCAAGCGAAATATTTGAAGTCTGAGCTAAGGCGGCTTCGCTCGCCCCGAGAGAGAGAATATTGCTGGGGCTACGACTGGGACTACATGTCACTTCGCGGCACCCGGCTGCCGGCGTTTGGTCCCAATTGCATTGCATCGTACTTCTGCGGGGAAGCGCTGCTCGACATGGCCGAGGTCTTCGGCGATCGGGAAGCTGCCGAGATGGCTGAAGCGGTCGGGCGATTCATCGTCACTCGGCTGAATCGCTCGATCGATACGCATGAGCACTTGTGCATCAGCTACACACCGGACGATAAAACCCAGATTCTCAACAACAGCGCTCTGGCCGGAGCCTACCTTGCTCGTCTCGCCAGCCGCAAGTCCAACGCGAATTATCTTGGTCTGGCTCGCCGAGTAATGAACTATGTGCGCGACCAGCAGCTGACCAATGGTGGGTGGTATTACGGAACGCGACGCCGGCAGCACTGGGTCGACGGGTTTCACACCTCCTATGTTCTCTGTGCCCTGCACGAGTACCGGGACCACACCGGAGATCGATCGTTTAACGACTGCATCCAGTGCGGACATGCGTATTACAAGAAGAGATTCTTCGCTCTCGAGGGCGCTCCAAAATACTTTCATAACCGTCTTTACCCAATCGATATCCACTCCTGTTCGCAGGCAATCCTGCATTATTGCACGTTCGTTGAAGACGATTCCTCGATAGAAAAGGCAGTACAGATGTTTCACTGGACCCAGAACAACATGATGTCGCCCGACGGAGGTTATTTTTTCCAGCGTCATCGCCTGTGGACAAATCGCGCAGAGTACACGCGCTGGGGACAGGCGTGGATGTTGAGAGCGCTGGCCCGTCTGCGGTTGGTGCTGCGTGGAGAACGCCTGGTGCAGGTTGGTGATCTGCGATCTGTCGTGGGAGGGAGCTAAACTCATGTGCGGCATAGCTGGAATGGCCGGCATTGAGGACAAGTCGCTGCTGGACGCAATGCTGAAAGTAACTCGGCACCGCGGTCCCGATGACTGGGGAACCTACGTCGCCGGTGGGACTTCGCCCGCGGCCATGCTGGCGTTCGGCAATAACCGGCTGAAGATTCTGGACCTGACGTCGGCCGGCCATCAGCCAATGTCCACGTACGACGGTTCCGTATGGGTCGTGTTCAACGGGGAGATTTTCAACTTCCAAGCACTGCGGGACGAACTTGAGAGCGATGGCGTGAAGTTCCGTTCCCATGCGGACACGGAAGTTCTCGGCTACCTATATCAGAAATATGGTGCGGCGATGGTGGAGCGCCTGAATGGCATGTTTGCCTTCGCGCTCTGGGATCGGCGGCAAAGAACACTATTGATTGCCCGCGACCGCATGGGCATCAAACCTCTGTATTACACGCAGGTGCAAAACCGACTTTACTTCGCATCGGAGATCAAGGCGTTACTGACGTGTGACGAGATCGAGCCAGAACTTGATCCCGCAGCATTGCGCGAGTTTCTGTCGCTCCTCTACGTGCCCAACCCCGGCACGATGTTCAAGAGCATCGTGAAGCTGCCGCCAGGGCATCTGTTGTTCTGGCGCAACGGCACAGTGCGACTGGAGAAGTTCTGGGACGGCTCAAAGCCTGTCGAGTACTTCCAGGATTCAGAAGCAGACTTGATTGCGCGGTGTCGGCAGGTACTGCAAGATTCTGTCCGTCGCCAACTGATCAGCGATGTGCCCGTCGGATTCTTTCTCTCCGGCGGGCTTGATTCCAGTGCGGTCTTGGCCTGCGCCTCGCGGACTCACCAGGGACCTCTGCGTTGTTACAGCATCGTGTTCAGCGATGAACATGGAAAACTGGAGCAATCCAATGACGATGCCTTCTATTCGAAGCAGGTGGCTGCCCACTTCCAAGCTGACTGGCACCAGATCGTCGCCCATCCCGACGTAGTGGATCTTCTCCCCAAGGTAACGTGGCACCTGGACGATGCGATTGCCGATCATGCTGCTATCGCCACCTATCTCATCTGTCGGGAGGCGAAAGAAAACGTCACCGTATTGCTGAGCGGGCAGGGCGGCGACGAAGTCTTTGCGGGATATCGTGTGCACCTGGTGGACCGCATCACGCGCTGGTTACGAATCATCCCTGCTACGCTGCGTCGCGGACTACTGACGAATGCATTGAAGTCACTCGCCAATCATCCCGGCATGGTTCCAGCTGTGCGACCGGGACTGGTGCTTGCCTATTCGCGCTTTCTGCAAAAGCTGCTGAGGCTGAGCGATCTCAATCCCATCGACCAGTATGTCTCCATGCGATCGTATCTCGATGAAGACGAGATCGACGAATTGCTGAGTCCGGAAATGAGAGGTCTTGCTCGGGTACGTCACGACGAAAAACTTCTGGAACACTTTGCCGACGCCAGCGATCTCGACTTCGTCAACCAGATGCTTTACGCCGATCAGCAAACATTCCTGCCGGACCTGAACCTCGCCTATTCCGACAAGCTGAGCATGGCCGCTTCCATCGAGGCGCGGGTCCCCTTCCTGGACAATGAAGTCGTCGACTTCATGCGGCGGGTGCCTCCCCAGTTCAAACTGCGCGGCTATACCCAAAAATATCTGCTCAAGAAATCCATGGAGCGTTTGCTCCCCCGCGATGTGATCTATCGGCGAAAGGCGGGCTTTGGACTGCCGGTGCGTTCCTGGTTGCGCAACGAACTGCGCGAGATGCTGGGGGATTTGCTCTCACCCGATCGCATTCGGCAGCGTGGAATTCTGAACCCGAAGACGGTCGCGCGCTTCTTGCGGCAGAACGAAAGCGGAGAACGCGACTATACGCTGCAACTCTGGGCTTTGCTCACGCTTGAAGTCTGGCAGCAATGCATGGTCGATGGACGACAATTGGCGCTCTCAACCAAGGCGGCCAATCTCTAGCAACCACAGGTTTTTCGTTAGAAACGGCTGACTGCAATGCGACTCTGGATTGACTTCGACAACTCGCCTCATGTTCATTTCTTCGCGCCGTTAATCCGTGCGCTCGAGCACAATGGGATGCAGGTGATCGTGACGGTGCGCTCCTTCGGACAGACGGAGGAACTCGCGCGATCCTACGGCATTCCCTACACGGTCATCGGGGAGCACCGCACACCGAAGTTTGTAGTGGCGCGGGTTACGGCGACAATTCGTCGTGCATTCCGTCTGGCTCTGTTCGCCTGGCATTGCCGACCCGATCTTGCTGTCAGTCACGGCTCGCGCGCGCTCGCCATGGCGGCATGGTTCCTTCGCGTACCCTCGATGACCATCTATGATTACGAATTTGTGTCGTCGAGCTTTTTTTCCAAAGTTTCGGAAAAAGTGATGGTGCCGGAGACGATTCCGCCCGATCGGCTACAGGTGCAAGGAGTTGATCTCAAGAAGGTCATTCGCTATCCCGGCTTCAAGGAAGAGGCCTACGTCTATGATCTTTGCATCTCGCCGAACATTTTGCACGAACTAGGGCTTGATCCACAGCGCTTGATAATCACGGTGCGGCCACCGGCCACATGGGCGCACTACCACAATCCCAAATCAGAAGTTCTGTTTCGAGCGCTGATCGAGCGGCTCGCACGTGAGCCGGAAGCCCAAGTCATAGTGTTACCTCGAATGAAAACTCAAGGCGATCAATTGAAGAGCGAATACGGCATGGACCGGCCACCATTCCGCATTCTCGACCATGCCGTCGACGCTCTGAGTCTGATGAGTTATTCCGATGCAGTCTTCAGCGGCGGCGGAACGATGATCCGCGAGGCCGCGTTGCTGGGTGCGAACGCCTACAGCATTTTTGCAGGAACAACAGGCGCGGCGGACGAGACGCTGGAAAAAGCGGGACTGCTTCACATTCTGCGCGAGCCGGAGCAAGTGCGCAGTTTGGATATTGCGAAATGCCCAGCCCATGAGCGCCGACTCGATGATCGACGCACAACCCGCGACTTCTTATGCCAGCAGATCCTGACTTTCTGCCAGCAGCATAGTCGAGGCTAAACCTCCATTTAGTAAGCACCTGGAAAGAGGGCCCATCCATCATGTCCAGCAATGCCGCTGTTGCTACCAAAGTCCAGACCCGCGTGCCGTTTCTCGATTTGCAGCAGCAGTACGCGAACCTGAAAGCCGAGCTTGCGCCCGCGATTGCGGGCGCCCTGGAGCGCGCTGCCTATATCGATGGTCCGGCAGTGAAGGAGTTCGAAGCTGATTTCGCGCGTTACTGCGATACCAGCGAATGCGTGGCTCTCGACTCCGGAACCGCAGCCTTACATCTCACTTTTCTGGCTCTCGGAATCGGACCGGGCGACGAAGTGATCGTTCCCACCAACACCTTCATCGCCAGCGCCGCTGCCGTCGCGATGGCAGGGGCAACTGTAGTTCCCATCGATTCCGACTCGAAGACTTGGCTAATGGACCTGAACCAGGTTGAGGCCAAGATTACTTCCAGGACCAAAGCAGTTCTGGCGGTTCATCTTTATGGCCAACCGCTGCGAATGGACCCGCTGCAGGATATTTGCGATCGCAAGGGCGTGTACCTCGTCGAGGACGCAGCGCAAGCTCACGGAGGCAGGTACAAAGGGCGACGTATCGGAAGTCTGGGAGAAGTAAGCTGCTTTAGTTTCTATCCAGCCAAAAACCTGGGAGCTTATGGTGATGGCGGGGCGATCACGACCAACGATTCAACCCTGGCGGAGCGCGTCCGAAGATTGGCCAATCATGGGCGCGTCAACAAGTACGAGCACGGTGAGCTGGGATGGAATTTCCGCATGGACGAAATCCAAGGTGTGGTCTTGCGGCACAAGCTCGCCTATTTGGATGCCTGGAACCAGCGGCGTCGCGAGCTGGCCCTTCAATACCACATGCGACTGACAGACCTGCCCGTCCGGATGTACGAGGTGCCCGCGGAATGCGAGGCGACTTACCACCTGATGGTCGTCTGCGTTGATGATCCACAGAGTCTGGCCAAGCACCTGGCTGGCTTTGGAATTGAAACCGGTTTTCACTACCCGATCCCGGTGCACCTGCAATCGGCCTTCAAGTCGCTCGGATTTAGCGCAGGAGACTTTCCTATTGCAGAGGAGATCTGTCAACAGGCGATTTCGCTGCCGATTTTTCCTGAGATGACCGACGAGCAACTCACTTGGGTGTGCGAAGCCATCGACAACCATCTGGCATGATGGGCACTTAAATGCCATCAAATACCGTAATTGATACTGCACATTAGTTTTATTTTTCTCATTGTATAAGTGACTCTATTGTGGTACGTTCTTCTCAATCGATAGTGCTACGGGGTCGCGGTCCTTATACTGACTAGATTTGAATTTTGGTGTGACCCCACAGCGGTTCTGATTGCAAAAAAGAGTCTTTTCACGTCGCGCCAGTGAAAGTGGGGATCACCATGAAAGTGGGTGTCGTGGGATGTGGCTACTGGGGACCAAATCTAGTAAGGAACCTGATCGAGACGAACCGCTGCGAGTCCATCTACTGTTACGATTCGAACTCTCGCTCTACACAGAAAGTCCAGGGCCGTTATCCGTCGCTGCTGATCGCGGACAGTCTTGAACAGTTGGTCAGCGACTGCGACGCGGTGATGGTCGCGACTCCCGTTTCCAGCCACTATCCGGTCGCGATGTACGCTCTGCAACGTGGCAAGGGTGTATTTGTCGAGAAGCCCCTGGCCGCCTCGTCGCAAGAATGCGAAGAGTTGATCGACTTGGCGGAGCAAAAGAACGCGACTCTCATGGTCGGGCATACCTTCGTCTACAGCCCGCCAGTGCGCAAAATCCGGGAGTACTGTGATCGCGGCCAGCTAGGCCACGTCTACTTCTTAAGTTCCTATCGCGTCAACCTTGGCATTCATCGCCGCGATGTAGACGTGATGTGGGACCTGGCGCCGCACGACCTCTCGATGTTTCTGTACTGGATGCAGGAAACCCCAGTGCGCGTGTCGGCCGCCGGACGCGCCTGCGTCGGCAGAATGCTCGACATCGCATCGCTACGTATGGAGTTCGCCTCCGGCGCCATCGCTCACCTGGAGGTAAGCTGGCTGGCTCCCAGCAAGCTGCGCCGCACCGTTTTGGTCGGAAGCAAGAGCATGGTGCTGTACGACGACATGGACGTCGACAAGGTCAAGCTCTATGACCGTGGCGTGATGCAGGACGCTCCCAACAGCTTCGGCGAATATCAGTTGACCTACCGGTCGGGCGATATCGTCTCTCCCAATCTTGATGCTACCGAGCCACTTTTGACGCAAACGCACCACTTCCTGGATTGCGTTGAAAGCGGAAGCCGTCCAGCGACGGACGGAAGACTAGGGCTGGAGATCGTCCGCGTCCTGGAAGCTGCTTCGCAATCGGTGAAAGGTGACGGCAGTCTGGTTGACGTAGAAGGCCACGTGCCATTGCCGCGGACCGAATACTGGCAAGCGGCAGTTTAGAAACATTGCTAAGAGTCGAGCAGCTGAGTTGATTGCGAAAGGAGGAAGAGGATGCTAGCCACTGCCGAGAAAGACTTGCGGCTGTGCAATATCGTCTCCGACCAGCTGGCGCTGGCTTTGTCGATCCTACTGGCGATCTCGATTCGCTTCCACGTCCCTGCTTTCGCAAATACGGCCCCCCCTGCATTGGATAGTCCAAGCTGGCTGCTGCGCTACTTCGCGCTCATGGCTCTTTGGTACTGGTGCATGCGGGGCACCGGGAACTACGATTTGAGCATCAACTCAAATCGTAGAATCTGGTCTGCGCTTGAAGGTACGCTGCTTTTTACACTCATTGTTTTGGCTGTAGCGTTCTTCCAGTGGTCCTTGTTTTCGCGCGCGGCTGTCCTGCTCTTCGTTACATTCGCGTCATTCGTCACCATATTCTTGCGCCATATTATTCCGCATTTTCTTATGAAGGTCTTTGGGCGTCGCGCGGCGATCAAAGTATTGTTGATTGGCGAAGGCAGTTGGGCGGGCCATGTCTCCCGCCTGCTCAATGCAGGGTATGGCTACGAGATCACGCAGTATGCCGATCTTGCTCCTGAGGGAACTATCGCAACCATCGAGACCGATCGCTTAAGGTTAGAGGAGTTGCTGAACAAAGTTCGTCCCGACGAGGTGATTCTCGCGGGGCAAGGCCGGCCACTCGACGCCATCAGCGATCTGTTGAACATCTGCAATAAGTACCACGTAGCCTGGCACTTCGTTCCAACGTTGGACCAGTTGGTCTTTTCCAACGCGCGCACTCATCTGCTGGGTGGACTGCCGCTCATCGGCCTGCAAACCTGCACTATCTCGGGACTGGACCTGGCAGTGAAGCGCCTGATCGATGTGGCTGTTGCAGCGGTATTACTCGCCATCATCTCACCTCTTCTTCTTGCCATTTACATGATTGTGAAGCTCACTTCATCGGGACCAGCAGTCTTCGTGCAGAAGCGAGTCGGCCATAAGGGGCGGGTGTTTGACTTCTACAAATTCCGTACTATGTACGTCTCGCAAGACGACAAGTTACATCGCGAATATGCCGCCAAATGGATCTCCAACCAGGCCTTTGCCGGCGCTCCGAAGGAGAAGACATTCAAGATCACGAATGATCCACGGATCACACCGATAGGCCGGCTATTGCGCCGATATAGTCTGGATGAGCTTCCCCAGTTGCTCAACGTCCTGAAGGGAGACATGAGCCTTGTCGGCCCACGCCCCGCGCTTCTCTATGAGATCGACATGTACAAGGAGTGGCATAAAGAGCGGCTGGAGGGACTGCCAGGATTGACTGGCTTGTGGCAAGTTGCCGGCCGAAACCAACTGTCCTTCGACGAGATGGTCAAGCTCGACTTGGAATACCTGCGCAATTGGTCGCCCTCGCAAGATCTAAAGCTGATCCTCAAGACTGTTCCGACGGTTCTGCTCGGTACCGGACACTAGCTTAGGTACGATGACGCTCAAACTCCGTATCCCCGTTGGCCCCACGAATCGTCTGGCCATGACGAGTTCCTGGACCGGCATAGTGACCGGCTCGCCCATCCTGAACGTAGCGATTGCAACTTTCGCGGCACTCGCGGTTCTTGCGATCGTGTTCTTGCCCAAGCTTTACGTAGTAGCCGCCATAGTATTGCTGATCGTTTCGGCTGGAATGATGTTTCTGGTCGCGGCCACTATGAATGGGCGGGTCAACGGAGCATTATTGACCTGGCTAGCGTTATCTCCTCTGGCGTACTATTTTCTTTCCATTCCAACCGAGAAGCCGATTTTCACCTTCGACCGATTTGTGATCGTCTTGCTCACGGCGGCAGTAATCTTCGTACCGCGCTCAGATGCCATCCCTGTTTCGAAGGAGCTGAAGTGGGCGGCGCTTGCCTGGATGGTATTCATCGCGTTTGCCTTCACTTCACTTGTGCCGGTGTGGTCCGAGCTCGGCCTGGGAGGAAGCCGACTGATAACCGAGGCCTTCATCTTTCCGGCAATCATGGCATTGTTCGTCATTCGCGTATTTCCCGCACAACGCTACATCCGGCCTCTGCATACTTTGCTTGGGATCACGGCAATTTACTGCGCCGTGATCGGCTTGATTGAGTTGTTCACGGATACGGACCTACTGCCTCTTCCGGGAGCCGCTTTCTACGGCGCCGATCAGACTGGCTCTCTTCCTCGCGTCAACGGTCCTTTTGGCGCCAATCACTGCTATGGGCTGATCGGCATGATTATTTTGTTCCTGCTGCTCTTTTTGCGCGGAGCGATGGGCGGACAGCTGAGCCGAGGGCGCAGATTCTTGCACTGGGCCGGGGTATTGTCCGCCGTAACGATGTGCTTGCTGCCGCAATTTCGTGCCCTGGCAATCGGATTTGGTATCGTGTTAATTCTCGAGCTGTAC
>JBARGS010000023.1:0-17667 GCA_049798495.1 Candidatus Korobacteraceae bacterium
GTCATAGAGTGCTCCTGATAGGCCTGAGGTGGGGGTCAACTGGGCCATTTGCGACATTTGCTGCGGCCACAGCCGATCAAGGATGTGGACAACCTCGCTCTGGAGAAGCTCACGCGTCCCCTTTGCCTCAGGGCCATAACCAGCCAGAGTGCGGTCGAGCGAAATGATATTGGCAGACATCTGAAGCAGCGCGCTGCTTTGCGCGTCATAGGACCCCTTGGCCGAAGCGATGAGTAAGCCGAGAACGAGCGCAGCCATCGTCCCAACCAGTCCCATTCCCAACTTCACTACGTCCTCCGAGCGGTCGCTGAGATGATCCTCGGGTAAGACCTTCCGGAGGAGCATGCCTAACAAACCTGCGCCGAATATCAGGCAGAACGTGATTGCGCTAACCACGATGTAACTCATGACCACCTCTTAAAGTGCGGAGCGAGAAGTTATTCAATTTATCAAATCGCGCAATAGGGCTGAAACCGCGCTGGGCGAAAGGCGAGCGGTCGATTCGATTGGGTTACTCCCAACTCACGACGGAAGATAGAACGATTTCGACTCATCCCGTTCTTACTGGCGATTAAATCGCCATTTTATAAGCGATCCGGGTCGTGGGATGTTAACTTTGGCGTAGCTTCTCATGTGGCTGCTCTAGAAAGCGACGAATTACCTTGTCGTTCGCCCCTCTTCCGTTCAGCCGTCATAATAGAAGGCTTGCGGAACTGTTCGTTACTGCGATCCGTACCAACCTCTATGCGAGACTGCCTTGCGTAAAACCTGGAAAGAAGTTGGCCTCGGCTGCCTGAACCTGCTGCTTCTGGTGATCATCATCATTTTGGTGCAGCTCCCGCTGCGCAAGCATGGTGCGCCATTGCTGGGGGCGGCGATCCTGGCGGTGCTTTGCTTCGTGGCGTATGTCGCGGGGGTGAAATGGATTGAGCGGCGCTCGCCCACCGAGCTGACAGCCGGCCGCACTCTTCCGGAAGGAGCAGCGGGCCTGCTGGTGGGATGCGTTCTCTTCTCCGCCGTAATGGCGATCTTGTGGGTCGCGGGCGTTTATCATCCCGCCGGGAAGGGCGCCGCCGATCAGCTCGTCAAAGGTTTTGTTCTGGCGGTGCTGGCCGGAATTGTGGAAGAGATCCTGTTTCGCGGACTGCTGTTTCGCCTGAGCGCGAAGATTGTCGGGACGTGGGGAGCGCTTCTGCTGACGGCTGCGCTGTTCGGTGCAGCCCACGCCGCCAATCCCGGAGCTACCCTTGGCAGCTCGCTGGCAATTGCGCTGGAGGCGGGTATCCTGCTGGGCGCAGCTTATGCCGCGACGACCCGGCTGTGGCTGCCGATCGGTTTGCACATCGGCTGGAACTTCACCGAAGGCTCGCTGTTTGGCATGTCGATCTCGGGAGACACGGCCCACAATGGAGTGATCCAAGGCACGCTGAGCGGCCCGGTAATTCTCACTGGCGGAAAATTTGGGCCGGAAGCCTCGATTGTGGCCGTGCTGGTATGCCTGGTTGCGGCCCTGTTCCTGCTTCGCCGCATGATCAAGCTGGGTTTGATCCAGCCGCCGGTGTGGGCAGTCAGGAGAATGCCGAGTAACTAGCACTCATCCGGCTCAGTCGATATCCTTGCCTCGAAGCGCCTCTGCACCGTTTCGCGGAGAAGTCCGAATGGCCACGAACCAGTCCCGCAACGCGGGACGGCTCAGTTTAGCCCAGGACGAAGTCCTGGGAGAGCTGCGTAAAATGTTTCCCGAGTCCCGGCAGGGACCCATCGGGGATGTCAACAAAGCCAAATGGCGTGTAGTAATTGTCGGAAGCCTTCATTTCTTTGCCCAACGCATCCCTCTATTTCGGCGCTTTCTTGCCGACAATGGTCAGCTCCACGACCTGACCGTTGGGATTTTTTACCAGCAGTACCTTGCCGTTTAGTTTGGCAGGAAACTCTTTTCCGGCGACCCAGTCGATAAAGGTTGCGGCAGGAGCGTTGGCGTGGCAGTTGTAAATGGTGTCGCCCAGGCGCATGCCGATCTTGTACTGATCGGCATTCTCCGGGTGCTGTGCGTTGGCGGCGACTTGTTCGAACGCGACAACTCTGGCCATCTGATAACCGTCATCCCCGCTCTGCGCATAGGCGAGCATCGCAGTCATGGTGAAGCAGCACAATAAGGCGGCCAAGCAAGTCTTCATTGCTGTTCCTCTCTTCTGGTGGTATCGAAAAGAAAGTATAGACCGAGCCGGCAATCGGGCGTGGGATGGCTTATCGAAGAGCTCTCTCTTCGCCACAGCCTCTTCGAAATCGACTTATTGGTGTGGATGAAACGCTCCGCAGGATGGGGTCCGCGTCCAGGCGGGGCCGGAAACAATGGGATGGGAAGTGGAATATGGGCCGAATCAATATTTGCGCATGTGGATCTCGGCGCCATTCTTCTCGAACTTCACCTCGTCCATGAGCTGGTTGATCAGGTAGATTCCCCGGCCGTGGTTGGAGAAGACATTCTCGCCGTTGCAGGGATTGGGAATAGCAAAAGGATCGAAGCCGGAGCCGGGATCGCGAACCACAATGAGCATCCCGCGCTCCTCGTCGCATCCTACGCAGCACTGGACTTTCTTGGTGGGATCGTTCTTGCAGCCATGAACGATAGCGTTGGCCAGCGCTTCCCGCAAGGCGGTTTCGACCTCAAACTCCTTGCCGGCGGCGCATTCCAGGCGGCGCGCCATCTCCATAATGCCTTCCACCACGGGACTAATGGCCGTGGGATCGGCGTTGAGCGTGACCTCAATGCGTATCATCAGCTTGGAGCGATCGAATTCTACCGTGGGATGGCCAGAGTGCATGGCAAGTGTCCCCACTGAAGACTCGCGTGCGCCTACTCTTACAGAAAAGCTCCCATGGGTCAAGCGGGAAAGCACAAATCGACCGCGGACGGTGGCTCTTTCGTGCCAAAATTCACTGAGGGAGAGACAAAATTCAATCCCAACCGCCGCTCTTCCTACCGGGAGCGGCCGTCAAGTGCGGTATATCCGCGTCTTGGGCTTACAAGCGAAATGATGTGAATCACACATCATTCGCGATTTCATGTAAGCTCGTAACGATTTTGTCGCGCATGAAAAAAGCACTCATCCTCAGCTTGCTGTTTGCTCTGCTTTCTCCTTTCGCGCGCGCGGAGCAGATCACCGTGGCCGCCGCCGCCGACCTGAACTATGCGTTGAGCGACCTCGCGGCGCGCTATCAGCACAAGACCGGAAACAAGGTTACCTTGTCGTTCGGCGCTTCCGGCAACTTCTTCTCCCAGATACAAAGTGGCGCTCCCTACGATATTTTCTTCTCCGCCGATATGGAGTATCCCAGGAAACTCGCTGCCACAGGTCTGGTCGAAAGCAGTTCGTTGCGGATCTACGCGGTTGGCCATCTGGTCCTGTGGGTCCCGAACAGCTCCCCTCTCGATCCCGCGAAGCTGAAGATGGATGTGCTACTGCAACCGTCGGTAACGCGAATCGCCATCGCCAATCCGCAGCATGCGCCTTATGGCCGCGCGGCGATGGCCGCGATCGAGCACTACGGTCTTAAAGAGAAGGTAGGCGCCAAGCTGGTGTTGGGCGAAAACATCAGCCAGGCAGCGCAATTCGTGCAGTCCGGCAATGCGCAAGCGGGATTGATCGCGCTCTCGCTGGCTGTGTCTCCCACCATGAAGAATGCGGGCGAGTACTGGGAGCTGCCGGCCGATACGTATCCGGAGATGCAGCAGGGCGTCGCGATTCTCTCCTCCTCCAGGCACAAGCAGGCGGCGCAGGCATTTATCGACTACATTAGTTCGGCAGAGGGTACGGCGGTCCTGGAGCAGTACGGCTTCCGCGTCCCGTCGCAGAAATGATCCTGCAAGCACTCACGCTGACGCTGCGCTTGGCGGTTACCGTCTCCATCATCCTGCTGGTGGTTGGCATTCCTCTCGCATACTGGCTAGCCTTCTCCCGCAAGCGCTGGAAGTTTTTCCTCGAGGCGGTGGTGGCGTTGCCCATCGTGTTGCCGCCAACCGTGCTGGGCTTCTACGTTTTGGTCGCAGTGGGACCGCTGAGTCCGGTGGGGCGATGGTATCGCTCGATGACCGGGCATGGGCTCGCGTTTACCTTCGAAGGACTCGTGCTGGGCTCGGTGCTCTATAGCCTTCCCTTCGCGGTTCAGCCCATGGCTACAGCGTTCGCCGCCATCGACCGCAAGCTGCTCGACGCCTCGGCCCTGTTGGGCGCATCCTCTTGGCGAACGTTTTGGCGGATCGTGTTGCCGCTCGGCCTGCCAGGTGTACTGACCGGATTCGTTCTCAGCTTTGCGCACACCCTTGGCGAGTTTGGCGTGGTGCTGATGATCGGAGGCAACATTCCCGGCGCCACGCGCACCATCTCCATCTTGATCTACGACCAGGTGCAGGCGCTCGACTACGCGACGGCGAACCGCACTGCGCTGCTTCTTCTGGCGCTTTGTTTTGCAATGCTCGCCGTCCTCTATGGTCTGCGACGACGCACGGTTCCGCACCTATGGGCGCTACGATGAGCAGTCCATCCCGGTTGTCCGCGCCGGAGTTGCTGTCTGCTCGTATATGCAAGCGCCTGGCGGACGAGCGCGGTTCGCCTTTTACGCTCGATGTGGACGTTACTGCGGCTCCCGGCTTCACCATTCTGTTTGGCGCTTCCGGCGCGGGCAAGACCACGCTGCTCGACTGCATTGCGGGATTGCAGACTCCGGAAACCGGACGAATCGCGGCTGCGACCTCGGTTCTGTTTGACTCGGAAGGTGGGGTGAATCTTCCCACCAGCCGCCGCTCCGTCGGGTATCTTCTGCAAACGCTCGCGCTGTTTCCCCATATGACGGTGCAACAAAACGTGCAATATGGTCTGGCGGAGCTTGCGGAATCTGAACGTGAATCGTGCTGCCGCAATATCCTGGAGTCGTTTCGTATCTCCTCGGCCGCCCAACGCCGCCCCGGCGAGATCTCCGGCGGCGAACGCCAGCGGGTAGCATTGGCTCGAACCCTGGTGCGGAATCCGCGCGTTCTGCTGCTCGATGAGCCGCTTACCGCTCTCGACATGGTGACTAAATCGCAAATCGTAGACGATCTGCGGGCCTGGAACGAGGCGCATCGCATCCCCATCCTCTACGTTACCCATCATCGCGAGGAGGTCTTTGCTCTAGGCGACAGCGTGATGGTGTTAGAGGCAGGACGAGTCGTCGCCCGCGGCTCGCCGCACGAGGTCCTGCTACGTCCGCAATCGGAGACGGTGGCGCAGTTGGCCGGCTTCGAAAACATTTTCGATTGCAGTTTTGTGGCGTCACACCCCGAGCAGGGAACCATGACCTGCCGAATTGTCAGTTCCAGGCTGGATCTGGAAGTGCCGCTGTCACGGCTGGATACCTCAAGACCCTTGCGCGTCGGCATCCGTGCCGGCGATATTCTCGTGGCCTCGTCGACACCCGAGGGACTCAGTGCCCGCAACATCCTTAGCGGAGTTATCGTGTCTTTGCTACAACGGGATGTAATGGTGGTCTGTAAGGTGAACTGTGGGACCGAGTTCGAAGTACACCTGACGCCGGCTGCTCGCGATAGCCTGCAACTCCGACCGGGTGGAAGCGTCTGGCTGGTGGTGAAGACGTACTCCTGCCAGGTGATGCAAGGCAGTGGATAGTGGATAGAGTGCTACCGGCGAGGTTTGCGCGTTGAAACGTCCAACGACGTCAACAAGCCATTCAGTATGCGCGCAACCTCGGTGAGTTTAGCATGTACTTGTTGCGTCATCTCTAAGTTCAAATAGTCGAGCTTGCCGGCGATGATAAGTTGAGTTTCCAGTTCGAAAAGAGATCCGCGGGCGTGGCTCAGGAACAGGATGAATTCTCCACGCGTCGCGCGGCCTTGTCCTTCGGCAATGTTGCTGGGTACAGAAACGGCGCACCTTCGCATCTGCGCCGTGAGGCCGTAGGTTTCCTCGCGCGGAAAGCCACGGGTGACGGAGTACACTTCGGTCACCAGTTCAATCGCCTTTTGCCATACGATTAGTTCCCGATAACTGCTCAAGGATTTTTTCAAGTCCATATGCACCCTGTCTTTCTCTATCCACCATCCACTATCCACTGCCTTCGTTCATTCCTCACATTGCCCCGTGACTACGCTCACTGCGTCTCTGTACATAAGGTCCATACTGGAGTTGTTCGTGACTGCCCAATATCTGGCGTGAGCCACGCGCTCATCGATGAACTCTGATTGCGGACCGGGCTCTACCGCCGAGTCCTCTGTAACGCCTGCGGGCAGTACATCGCATCGGAGGTGTGAGGCAATGCCAACCATTCTTGAACCCAAAGCCGACCAGGAATCCAAACCCAAACTGGTTCCGCCGCCCAGCAACGAGCCGGAGCTGTTTGCGGCCGAAATCGCGATGGAGGGTAAGTCCTCCAACTTCTTTCCCCTGATCTTGATTGCCGCGCTGGTAGTAGTCGTTGGCGGCACGATCTATTACTTCGTGAAGGGTGCGCGTGACGTTCTCACCGTCCCCGCGGCCACCACGACCATCAATCAGGTCCTGGCTTCCCAAGGCCCGGCGACGATTCAGTTCAGCACGGGCACGGTCGTGCAGAGCGTCAGCGAGAAACCACTCGATCCGCATTACAAGTTGCTGGCTAAGGCTGGCGTCGTGGCCACGAAGGCGAAGGGCGCGACCTCCCTGAATGTCAGCCTGACCGAGGCAGGCGCAAAGTTGCTCGGCGCTGTCGACGGGGTCCAGAAGGCGAAGAATCCTGATGGCACAACGACCTATCTGGTTCCGCTGGCCACACGCAAGCTGGTTTCCGTGGACAAGGTCACCATGCTCAAACCGCATCTTGCGCAGGTGGAGTACACCTGGAAGTGGGAGCCGAACCGGCTGGGCAAAGAATTTGATGCATCGGGAAGCCTGGTGAAGAGTTTTAATACCTGGGATCGTGCAACGCTGATCAAGTCTTACGGAGTCGACTTCTACGGCGGAGCGCCGACCAAGGTCACTGCGGTCGTCACGGAAGCCGACAACGGCACCTGGAAGCCGTACGTGGAATAGGGTCTCGCCGAAGGTATTTGTCTCCGCCTGCAAAGGGAGAGGCTGGCGCTTCTCCCTTTTGCGCTTCTGCAGCCGTTTGCCTCTCAGTAGTGAACGAATTTCAGCCACAAAAGCCCGATCGCCAGCGTCACCAGCGTTACCGGAACGCCGATCTTCATATATTCAAGAAAGCTGATGGGCGTCTCGGTGCGGGCTTTTTCCACCACGATGATGTTGGCCACGGAGCCGGTGATGGTGAGGTTCCCCGCCAAGGTGCTGCTCATCGCCAGCATCAGCCAGGCGTTGTGGGGATTATGAAATTGCGGAATGAGCCCCTTCAGCAACATCACCGCTGGGACGTTGCTGACGATGTTCGAAAGCAGTGTTACCACCGTGGCGAAGACCAAGTGATTTTGCAGATTCAGCCGTTCCGCCACCCCCAGCAGCTGTTGCGTGATGCCCGCCTGCTCCGCGCCGCCGAGGATCAAGAACAGTCCTAGAAACAGCATCAACAACGACCAGTCCACATCGCCGTAAATGGCCTTGGGTTGATGACGGCGTTGTATTAGCAAAAACGCCCCCCCTGCTGCAGCCACCAGAGGCGGCGGATAGCCCAGCAGGAATCCCACCAGCACCCCAACCGTCACTATTGAAGGCCAGGCGGGATGCATCTGCGGCTCGCGAGCGGTGGTTGGTCCTTCGTCACGCATAGGCCGCGATGTTGCTGTGCCGTTGCGAAGATAAATCCAGTGCAAGAGCGCCCAATCGACGAACAGACCAAGCAGCGCGATAGGCCCCAGATGGCCAAGGAAGTCGCGATAGGAAATACCGGAGATCGATCCGATCAGGATGTTCTGTGGATTGCCGGTGATGGTTGCCGTGCTGCCGATGTTGGACGCCGTCGCCAGAGCCAGCAGGTAAGGCAATGCCGGCAGTCGCATGCGTTTGCAGAGCCCAAGGATCAGCGGAGCCATGACCAGGCAGACGATGTCGTTCACCAGGAACGCCGATAGAATTCCGCTGACGAAGATCACGCCCGGCAGGAGCTGTTGCGCACTCAGGTGCTCGATGGCCAGCGCCGTGACCCACTCGAAGAAGCCCGACAGGTGCAGGCTGGCGACGATCAACATCATCGAAAACAGCAGGATCAGGGTAGCGAAGTCGACGCTCTCGAGGGCCCGCTTGGGCGATAGAACGCCAAAAACGAACATGCTGACTGCACCGATCACCGCCATCGCAGGCCGGTCGATCTTTGTCCCCGGCAGCCGGCCTACGGCGAAGACCAGGTAGCTGGCTAGAAAGATCGTCCACACCACGACGATGTGCCAGTGCGGAAGCGTGTGATCGATCGCGGAAGTCATTCCAACTTAGTCCTCATGCGCTGCGCCCATGCTGCAACGCGTTATCCACATCGAACTCCTTGCGGCTCAAAGTTGGAAGCAGTACACGCGTCCCGGGTAGTGGTGCAGTTTGTCATCCCGAGCAAGCCGCTTTTGCGCACCGAGGGATCTGGGCGCGCCGATTCGCGCCGCCGCGCGAAAGGCGCACATCCTTTTGCAAACTGCACCACTACCGCGTCCCGGTTTGCATTGACATTTATTCGGCGAGCGATCAATCTCGACCCAGGAATTCTTTGGACGGGAGTCCTGCCGTGGCGTGTCGCACAATGATGGTGAAGCTGGCATTGCTCTGCCTCCCGGTTTCGATGTTCGCGGCAACTCCACAGGCTTCCAAGTCCGATAGCACAGCCAAGTCTTCACCCCCACCCGTCACAGCAACCGACCAGGACAACGGCAAGGACATCGATCTTACAACCGGCGGTACGCTAGTGGTAAAGCTGAAGAGCAATCCTTCCACCGGATATAGCTGGACAGTGGCAGGAGACCCTTCTCCCCTTCGGCTGCAGAAATCAACTTACGTCAAGAATTCGCAGTCGTCGAAAGTCGCGGGTGCGCCGGGAATGCAGGTTCTGCGCTTCACCGCCAGCTCAGCCGGCATGACGAATCTCACCCTGGTCTATCGCCGCTCCTGGGAGTACAACGTACCTCCGGCCAAGAGCCTCAGCGTGAGAGTGAACGTCCGCTGACGTCCGGTCACTGGCCCAGGTCCAGATAAGGCATTCACAAGATTTCCAGAATTCACACCGCATTGTTCCTGTCTGCCAGGCGCAATCCCCCGGTCAAGTCTGATCTGGTTTTGCCGATGGACACATCGTGAACCGGTTGGCGCGGCCATCGTCCGCCGAGGCATGGCAGCGTGCCCGAGTCTTTCTCAGGCGATCGGCGTTCATCAGGCAGAAATTATACGAGCGCCGCTCATCTTCCCACCTGTGGGGACGATCGGGTTTCCCCTGTGAGGAGAATGGGGATAAGTACGCCGTAAGTGGTAGGGAGGGATCCCTGACAATCGGGTAAGCTGTTCCAAATCAAGCAGAACAGCAGGTTGGGAATGATCCCAGTTCGTTTCCCAACGTTCAGATATCACAAACCGCTGTGACTTTGGTCGTTGCCGGGTTGCGGGAAAGAGTTAGAATAGAGTTGGAATTGAAAATGATTTTCAACTTCATATTCGGCCGTCGCAGGAAGCAGGGCCAGCGCCAGGCGAATGCACTGGCTGATTTGCGCGTCGGGGAAAGCGCCATTCTCTCCGAACTGGAATTAGCTGCCCCCATTGCCGAGCATCTCATGAACCTGGGTTTCGTTCCCGGTCTGGAAGTTAAAGTCCTGCGCAGCGGCCCTGGCGGCGATCCCCGGGTCTATCGCGTGGATGGTACCGAAGTCGCCATGCGCCGTGATCTTTCCCGTCACATCCATGTGGAGTTGATTGGCGCCCCGGCGTTTGGAGACTGAGCCTATGGGCGCATCGACGATGAGCTGTCATCCGGTGGCCCGGCCCAGGGATGAAGCGCTCGGCTCTTCCTATCGCACGGTTGCCGTCGTCGGTCCACCCAATTCCGGCAAGACCACCCTTTTTAATCGACTCACCAAGCTGCGCCAGAAGGTGGGCAATTTTCCCGGCGTCACCGTCGAACATCACACCGGTTATGTGCGCGACGCCAACGGGGAAGAAGTCGCGCTCATCGACCTGCCCGGTGTTTACAGCCTCACGCCGAAATCCGAAGACGAAAAAGTGGCGGTCGATGTCCTTACCGGAAAGATGCCGGGGACGCCACGTCCCGACGCTGTCATCCTGGTGCTGAATTCCACCAACCTGCATAGCCACCTGGTTTTGGCGGCCCGTGTGATCGCTCTCGGCGTTCCCACGCTGGTGCTGCTGAACATGGCGGACGAGTTGCGCAAGCAGGGCGGACAGGTCGATGTGCTCTCGCTGGCACGCGAACTGGGAACCCCGGTTGCGTTGGTGAGCGCGACGACTGGCGAGGGTCTCGTTGCGGTTCAAAATTTCCTTTCGTCCGCCACCGCTACTCCTGAGCCGCTGGAACTGCCGGTCGTCGGAAGCACGCGTGGTTATCGCGAGTGGGCGGTCCGGGTCGGAACGAACGCGAGGTATCGCCGCCCGGCCCCTCCGGTTTGGACAAATCGATTGGACTCGCTTTTCCTGCACCGGGTTTGGGGACCGGCGATCTTCGGCATTGTTGTGATCGGCGTCTTTCAGACGATTTTCGCCGTTGGCCAGCCGCTCTCGAATTTGCTCCAGAAATTTCTCGACTTTACGGGAGCGCAGATCGGCAATCACTTGCCTGCGGGCATGTTGCAATCCCTCATCGTGAATGGGATATGGAAGGGCACAGGGTCAGTACTTGTGTTCTTGCCGCAGATTTTGCTGCTCTTTCTGGTGATCGGAATTCTCGAGGATTCGGGATACCTGTCCCGCGCCGCGGTGATCGCGGACCGCACCATGTCGCGTGTCGGTCTAAATGGCAAGAGCTTCATCCCGCTGCTTTCGGCTTATGCCTGCGCGGTGCCGGCGATCATGGCCACGCGCACCATCGAGAACAAGCGCGACCGCATGGCGACCATTCTGATTGCGCCCTTCATGACGTGTTCGGCGCGACTGCCGGTCTACACCATGGTGATTGCGGCCTTCCTGCCCAACCGTCCTATCCTCGGCATGTTCTTGGGGACGCGCGCTCTCGCCATGCTGGGACTCTACGTGCTGGGCTTCCTGATGGCGGTGGCCACGGCTCGGCTGCTGAAGTCCACCATTCTGAGGAGCAAGGATGCGCCCTTCATTCTTGAAATGCCGCCCTACCGCTGGCCCACGGCCGCGTCGCTCGGGCTGAGATTGGTAGATCGCGGCAAGGCATTTTTGTATCGCGCCGGCACCGTCATCTTGCTGGTCACGCTGCTGCTGTGGGCGGCCACCAACTTCCCCATGCATCATGGGCAGCCGCCCCAGGTGCAAGACAGCATCGTCGCGAAGGTCGGTCATGCCATCGAACCCGTCATCCGTCCTCTCGGATTTGACTGGAAGATCGGCGTAGGGCTTCTGACCTCCATAGCAGCCCGCGAGGTCATTATTTCCACGATGGGCACGCTCTACGGCGTCGATCCTGAAACCCATGCCACCGATTTGCAGGCTGCGCTGAGGCATCAACTGACCCCCGCCGGAGCGGTAGCTTTGCTGGTCTTCTTCGCCTTCGCCATGCAGTGCATGTCGACCATTGCGATTGTCCGCCGCGAGACCAACGGATGGAAGTGGCCAATCCTGCAGTTTTCTTACATGACGGTTGTAGCCTACGTTGCGGCCTTCGCCGCGTACAACATCGTTGGACACTTCGTGCGGTAACCGATTCTCTTCGTCAATCACAACGACTAAAATCATCCCATTGGGGATTGGTATGGCAACTGTACAAATCTCGCTGGAAGAGTATTTGCGAACGAGCTATCACCCGGACTGTGACTACGTCGACGGCGAGGTGCAGGAGCGCAACTGGGGCGAATTCGATCACGCGGCCGTTCAAGGGTTTCTGACGGGTTGTTTTTTTGAGCATCGTGCTTAATGGCAGCTGCATGTTGTACCGGAAGTACGAATCCGTGTGTCGTCACAGCGAGTTAGAATCCCAGACGTATGTTTGGTGGCGCGAAGCCAGCCGGTGGAGCAGGTCCTCACCCTCCCGCCGCTCGTTGTCATCGAGATACTGTCGCCGGAAGATCGCATCTCGCGTTACAGCCAGCGTCTGACTGATTATCGTCAGATGGGTATCCAAAACGTATGGGTGATCGATCCGGTTAACCGGGTAGGATATGATTGCAGCACGGCAGCATGGTTGCCGGTCGAGGAATTTCGCGTCGCCAATACGCCAATATCTCTGCGGCTTAGCGACCTTTGGAACGAGTTGGAATCGAATCGCTGATCGGCTAACGGACCAATTCCTTCACCAACGCTGGCAGTACCTCTCCTGCCTTACCTTGCACTACCTCATCGAAGAAGGCACGATTTGCCGGCTCTTCCGGCCCGACGTAGATCGCTCGCGCACGATTCATACGCGCCATGCGCACGAAGCTGGCAGCAGGCTCAACCAAGCCGGAGGTTCCGACCGTAAGCAGCACGGTGCAGATGCGCAGTTGCTCGAAGATGCGGTCCATCGAATATGGGACCTCGCCGAACCAGCAAATATGCGGCCGCAGCAGGGCTCCGCATTGGGAGCAGGTAGGGATTTCCGCATGCTTCAGGTAGAGCCGGTCGTCCTCGAACGGCTTGCTGCGACAACCCTCGCGCGAACAGCGGGTCTGCATCAGCCTCCCGTGCATGTGCACAATGCGCTGCGAACCCGCCTGCTCGTGCAAGGAATCGACGTTCTGCGTACAAAGGAAAAAGTGCTCGCCCAGATTCCGTTCCAACTCCGCCAGTGCGAAGTGGGCTCGATTGGCAATCACGGTGGCGTGCCGCTTGCGCCGTTCGGAGTAGAACTGCCACACCATCTCAGGATTGGCTCGAAAGGCTCCAGGAGTTGCGACACTCTCCACCCGATGGCCGCGCCACAGACCGTCCGCCCCACGGAAGGTGGGAAGTCCACTCTCCGCGCTGACACCAGCCCCGGTGAGCACGAACACCCGGTCATGCGACGACAACGGTTGAGTCATCCTGTCTCTGGCGCGAACTCCGCGAAGCGAAACAAAGTATCACCCGATGCGAGCTGCTGCGCCTTCTGGGGGACACTATATACTGAAGGGTTCGGTTGTCGCCGTCGGCGGTTCAGGCGGTGATCGCATGACGTCTGGTCGGTAAGGAATCTATAACTATATGTTGTTGATAAGCAGAAGCCCGGGCCCCCAATCGGGAGCCGTGGCGGGGAGCCTTTGAACCTTGTCCACTGTAATGATGAACGTTGACAGCGAGAAGCTGGAGCGTGTCATGGACGCGTTCCGCCGCTGGGGTTATCTTCAGGCCAATCTCGATCCCCTGGGGCATTTCGCTCCGCTCTCCCATCCCGAGCTCGACATCTCCGGCGGGGCGGCCGATGCCGCCCGGCGCATCTACAGCGGCAGCATCGGTGTCGAGTTCATGCACATCCCCGATCCCGAGCAGCGCCAATGGATCCAGGAGAAGATGGAATCGGAGGAGCAGGAGCCGGTTGATCGTTCACGCGTGCTCGATCAACTGGTTCGCGCCGATGTCTTTGAGCAGACGATTCATTCGCGCTATATCGGAACCAAGCGCTACTCGCTCGAAGGCAATACCGCGCTCATTCCGTTGCTGGACGAGATCCTCAACTCGGCGTCGCTGAACGGCGCGGAACAAGCCGTGATGGCCATGAGCCATCGCGGTCGTCTGAACGTCATTATCAACATCGTAAGCCGTCCGCCAGCCGAGATTTTCGCCGGCTTCGAGGATGTCGATCCGCGGAGCGTGCTTGGCGGCGGCGACGTGAAATATCACATCGGCGCCACCGGTATCTATACCGGCACAAGTGGCCGGCCAGTTCGCATTCACCTGGTCTCGAATCCGAGCCACCTCGAGGCGGTTGACCCTGTCGCTCTGGGCCGAGCCCGCGCCAAGCAAACCCGCCTGGGACGCGATGGAAAAGTGCGAGTGTTGCCGATCCTGATGCACGGCGACGCGGCCTTTGCGGGGCAGGGCATCACCGCCGAGACGCTGAATCTGGCTAATCTTCGTGGCTATAGCGTTGGCGGAACGGTTCACATCATCGTCAACAACCTGATCGGCTTTACCACCAATCCCAGCGATGCATATTCCAGCCGCTTCTCGTCCGATCTGGCGAAGCGCTTGCCGATCCCGATTTTCCACGTCAACGGCGAAGATGCCGATGCCGTGGTGCGCGCTGGCCGCATGGCGCTGGAGTATCGCTACGAATTCGGCACCGATGTCCTGGTGGATCTCATCGGCTTCCGACGGCATGGTCATTCCGAGGTGGACGACCCGACCATCACCCAGCCAATCCTGTATCGCAAGATCAAAGACCATCCCATGCTGTACCAGATCTACGCCAAGAATGTAGGTCTGGATTCGCAGCCGTATGTCGAGAAGTTTCAGGCGGAGCTCGACGCCGCGGAAAAGGCCGGCAAGAGCATGGTGAAGAAGCCGCCGATGCGGCAGTTGCCCAGCTACTGGTCGCCCTTCCACGGTGGTCCATACAATCCAGCGGATGAAGTGAACACCGGTCTTAGCGCTGAACGGTTACACGAAATCACCGACGGTCTGGTCAAGTATCCGGACGATTTCCATATCCATTCCAAGGTGCAGAAGCTGCTGGAGCAGCGGCGCGAGATGGGCTACGGCAGGCGTCCGCTGGATTTCGGCATGGCCGAGGCGTTGGCGCTCGGCTCGCTGGCGGCGGAAGGTGTGCCCATCCGATTCAGCGGGCAGGACACCCGTCGTGGAACCTTCAATCAAAGGCATTCCGTGCTGATCGACATTCTCGACGAAAGGGAATACGTTCCGCTGTGCCATTTGGCGCCGGGACAGGCACGAGTTGAAATCTACAACTCCGAGCTCTCCGAAGCCGCAGTGATGGGCTTCGAGTACGGCTTCGCGCGCGATTATCCCGAGGCGCTGGTGGCTTGGGAAGCGCAGTTCGGCGATTTCGCCAACGGGGCGCAGATCATCATTGACCAGTTTGTCGCCGCTGGCGAGGACAAGTGGGACCTGCTGACGGGGCTTGTACTGCTGCTGCCGCATGGTCACGAAGGGCAGGGACCGGAGCACTCCAGCGCCCGTATCGAGCGCTACCTGCAGTTGTGCGCCCGCGACAACATGCAGGTCTGCCAGCCTTCAACTGCGGCACAGTACTTCCATTTGTTGCGGCGGCAGGCGCTGCGCAAGTGGCGCAAGCCGCTGATCTGCTTTACGCCGAAAAGCATGTTGCGCCATCCCGAAGCGCTATCGCCGCTCGCGGAATTGGAGCGGCCGCGCTTCCAAAATGTAATTCCGGACGAGACCGCGCTCGATGCCAAGCGTTTGCTGCTGTGCACGGGAAAGATCGGGCAGGAGCTGCGAATCGAGCGCAAGAAGCTGCAGCGGACCGGACCGGCGATTGTCTCGCTGGAGCAGATGTATCCCTTCCCGGAGACTGAAGTTGCAGAGGTGCTCGGGCGTTATAAGAACGCGACGGAGTTCATCTGGGTGCAGGAAGAGCCCGCGAACATGGGAGCACTTTCCTTTGTCACTCCCCGACTCAAGCGCATCGTAGGCTCGAAGATGCGCAGCATCAAACGCGCCGCCAACGCGACGCCGGCAACAGGCTCGGCCAAGGCTCACGAGTTGGAGCAGCATACCCTGATCACGCTGGCGCTGGGCAAAGGGGAATAGGCGCACAACGGATTACTGTGCAAGGAGAAATCGGCTCACGAACCGCGAGCTAACGCTTTATGTGTATTTCCCGCACATTTCGATGTCAGTTTGAAGGAAGTCCTGTCCTTTAGCTAGCAGCGGTTCGCCCGAGCTCTTTGTCAGTGCGTATGCGAAGCAATCGCCGAAGTTGAGCGCTGCGCTATGATGCCCTTTGCCGTATCTCCGCCAGGCAAGCCGGGCAATCTCGATCTGATCTGCGTCTATCGGGATTATCTTGAAATCCGCACGAACAAGAAACAGGTCAAACTCACGACCGGCGGCTTCACCACGTCGCGCTTCCAGGACAATGCCGATCTCGAGTACGTTGGCTGCGGAGATGAGGCGCGTTTCCGCTTGGGTAATTAATTTCAAGAAAATTCGGCGTTCCGGCTCCCCCAGGAAGATTGCCAGCAAAGCTGATGTGTCGACCACCATCAGTGCGGCACCCCGTGTTCATCGTATCCCAGGATTTCATCAGCCCCTCTGCTGTCCAAGGTCGGAAGAGCGTCTACACGTCGCAGAATGTCTTCCAGCTTTTCAGTCGTAAGTTGGGCATGCCGTTGTCGCTTTAATCGCGCCAATCGCTCCCGTAAGGCCTGTTCGATCGCTTCTGTCAGGGATTCCCCCGTCTGCTTAGCCAACATGCGGGCTAGACGCTCCGCTTCATCGTTCTTAATGCTGAGAGCCATCTATCCCGTTCCTGCCGAAATTATACGACTCAATACTGCTTTATATAGATATATAGTCCTATCGTTCTTTGGAGAGCCAGGCCGCTGAACAGCAGAAAAAAACATAAACCCCACGTGGTCCAAACGGTTCGCAGTTTTACGACCGTTTTCCGGGTCCCTGATGGTCGGCGAATGTTTGGTTTATGCCTTCGATGATCAGCACGCCGTAGGCGACCTCTCGCAACTCCACCGTGCGGTCCCGGCGTCTAACTCTTCGAGCAACTCGCAACTATGCGCTTCAATACCACCGTCGCCCGCTCAGCTTGCGAAATGGATCGCCTGGCCCCACTGTGGACAGAACTCCTTCAGCAACAGCGGCACACTATTTTTCAAAGCTTCTTCTGGAACCGGCTGGCGGCAGAAGTTTTTCCCGATCGACTCACGCCCTATGTGGTGACGGTTGAGGCCGGATCCGGAGCGGCAATTATTCCCGCGGCCATCAATCATGCAACGAACCGGATGGAGCTCTTAGGCGAAGCGCTATTCGACTACCGCGATGTTCTCCATGCCGGCGATCCGGAAACGTTACGCCAGGCTTGGCTTCGGGTTGCAGCTTGTGGACTCCCGCTGGACGTGGTTGCGCTGAAGTTTGGCACGGCGCGTGAGCGGTGGGGTCGATTCCCCTTGGTGCCGTTTGCCGGCGCGCCTTGTGTCGAGCGCGATCAAATCGCCGAGCAGCAGTTTCGCGCCGCTCATCCTCGGATGGGTCGCCGACTGCGACAACTGCAAAATCAGGGCGTAAGACTGCGGCGGTCCTCCGGTGCAAACTCAACCGTGGTGCGGCACATATACGATCGCAAGAGCACGCAGCGCGACACCAACAATCTCTTTCAGGATGAGCGGCGTCGCGAGTTCATGGTTGCGGCGGCATCGCTCGCGGGATCTCAATGTGAGGTTTTCGCTCTCGAAACCCGCGAGGAAAAGATGGTTGCCGGGTTGGTGACTTTTCGCGATGGCAATATCCGGCGCTTTTACACCACGTATTTTGAGCCAGAGTGGGCAAGAAGTTCGCCGGGCATGGTCTTGCTCCACGAGGTCACGGCCCGCTCGCTGGCGGAAGGATTGAGTTGCGACTACATGACCGGCGAGCACCCCTACAAGCTGCGCCTCGCCAAGTCCCTTCGGACGTTGAACAAGGTGGC
>JBARGS010000024.1:0-4305 GCA_049798495.1 Candidatus Korobacteraceae bacterium
TTTGGTAGAGTCAGCGTCGCCAGCTTGTCGAAGGAGTTGTGCGGATTGAGGAAGTCCTGGTTGTCCATCCAGACTTCTTCCTGGCGCACACCGAGGTTGTAGTGGAAGTACTTCTTGAGCGGGCCGTCGACCGCGAGGAAGGGCTCGACGAACGACAGTGTCAGGTTGTTGCTGGTCGTGAGTTGATACTGGCCCTGTTCGCTGATGTGGTAAAGGTCGAGATCGTGCGGCGCGTCGCGGCGGAGATCGAGTCCGGCCAGCAGCGCGATCCAGGGCCGCACACTCTGCGTGTACAGAGCTTCGCCGCCGAAGACGTTGCGCTTCTCGCTCTGCTGGATCAACCCATCGCCAAAGTTCGACCGCAGAGTAAGCGCGTAATTGCGGAAGAAGCCAGAGAAGGTAAATTGCCTTTGCTCATCCAGCTTCCAGTTGTCGCTGGCGATCAGCAGAGCGTTGTGGGTGTAGTCGAGCTGCCGGCTGTCGATGGTGTCGCCAGTCACGGGAACGCCGATCGGAATCAAGCCTGGATTGTAGGAGGAGCCATAGTATCCGATGCCGAACAGGGTCAGCTGATGACGCCCGAAATCGAAACGGCGCAGCCCGTTCAGCTTGTATTGCTGGCGATGCTCCAGTCGCTCGAGAAAGCCGTTGCCAAAGGAGGCTTCCATCGCGATCCACTCGTCGGTATGCGGCTTGGGCGAACTCCAGCCAGCCATCAGATCGCCATCGCGATAGTCCCCGGTGAGTTGCACGAAGCTGGCGAGACGGTCCCGGGGAAGATAGTCGGCCGCCAGATCGACGGCGTTGTTGCCCTCGCGGACGTTGAAGGCGCCGCCATCGATGGTGACCGCCTCGATGGCCGGCGGGATGAGGAAGTTGGGATCCGCGTAGCCATTGCCGTGAGCGTTGGCGGGAAGATTGTTGGGGAAAAGGAAGTCGCCGATCTGGAAGTACTGCGCGATGGGCTCGCCATGGTCTCCGGCGACGCCGGGAGCGAAGTACTGCGGCGCCTTAATGCCGCCGGAGGCAGTCTCGACAGGCAAGCCGGGAATGGAGATCGGCGCTCCCGGGCGGCCGGGATTGGCGTCCAGCACCTGATCGTGGATGAAGATGCTCTGCGCCGGATCGGGGGTTAGCAGCGAAGGAACGGAAGCGACCACGGTGACTTGTTGCTGCGCACCGACGATCTGCTGGAATTGCAACGCGATTTCGCTTTGCCGGCCGGAAGCGACACTCACGTTCGCCAGCACCGCCACAAACGACGGCGATTCGGCGCGCACCTGGTAGACGCCGGGATCGATAGCCGGGATAAGGAAGTTGCCGTCGCCGTCGCTCATGGTTTCGGCGATCCTGCTTCCCGCCGCGTTCAGCAGCCTTATATTGACCCTGGCGACAGTCGCACCTTGCGGGTCGACGACTTTGCCATGGATGGTTCCAGTTTCCGCCCACGCGGAGGCACACAAAAGGAAAAGCGAAAGGACAAAGGAGAAGAGATAAAACTTGTCAGGCAAGGATGGATAAGCCGCGGTCCGCGATGGGCCTGGGGAATCGGTCGTAACACCTTTCCGCATTTCGTAATACCCTTGGGCGGCAAAACGTTAGCGGCAACCGCGAAAATGCGCTCGCTAGTGCGAGTGGGGATACTTATGCCGATGATGGTGAGTAGCTTGCGGCAGATAGGCATCGGGCGAACTCATCACCAGCTTGCCATGCTGCACGCCTTTGATACCGATCAGTCGATCGGCCAGCTCCTGAATCTGTCCCATCTGGCCCTTCACGACGACGACTTCCAGGCAAGTGTCATGGTCCAGGTGGGAGTGCACGGTGGAGATGATGTTGGCGTGAAACTGATGTTGCAGTTCCATCAACTTATCCGGCAAAAGCCGGGAGTGATGGTCGTAGATCAGAGTGACGGTGCCGACCACGAAAGCCTTGGACGATCCCAGGCGCGAAAGGCTGAGCCGGTCGCGGATAAGGTCGCGAAAGGCTTCGGAGCGATTGCTGTAGCCCTGGGTGGCGATGTAGCGGTCAAACCGCTCCAGCAGGTTGGAATCGAGGGCGACGCCGATGCGACTGAGAGTGCTCATTGCAGGAATGGACGTGTCAACTTCAAAATGTAGCACATTTGTAAAATATGTGCTACCTAAAAAGTCGCCTACAAAAAAACTGGGGCATTCTGTCTCCAGAATGCCCCAATCTAACGTTCACTCTTCCGTTAGGACTAGAGCCCGAAAGCTCTAATCGCAGTTTCCTAGTGGCAGCTCGGGAACTTCCACTTGGAGATATCGGTGCTCCAGTCGAACTGCTGGGTCACCATGTAGTACTCGGTGGTGTAGAACAAGGTGCAGTTGTCCGAGGGATCAATCGCCATGGTGCTGTAGTCTCCCCAGCGATTGGCCGTGCTCGGCTGCGATCCATTGCCGGCCACCGAAACCGTCTCGACCGACAACTGGCCGAGGGGATCGGTGAACTGGCGTCCGGCCACTGCAACCAGCGGATGGATGGCGGAGCTGGATTCGCTGTAACCGAGAAGGATGTCATAGGTATTGTCGCGGGTGAGCGAACCCATCCAGCGATAGTTGCTGTCGGACGGCGAACCGGCATAGGTGCCCTGCTGGAACACGGTCAGGGAGGTAACCGGCACGGTGTGAAGGTTAGCGGTGATTTCATACCACCGCACGCCGATCTGGCCGGTCGAGGACTCGACGTCCCCGTTCACGAACCAGTGCTGCTGAGGCAGCGGCATCGGCGGTGTAGCGCGAGCGCTGGCTTGCGGCTGATCTTCCCAGTAAGCGAAGCGGTACATCAGGCGATCGCCCAGCGAATCCACCAGGGAGGTGGTGCCCAACTGGGGAACGCAATCGCCGCCGAAGCTGCCGCTGCAGGAGCCGTTGTAAGGAGCCACGGCAAGCAGTTGCGAGTTACCGGAACCGGTTATGGTCACATCGCCAGTCGACCAGTTGTTGATCTGGAAGGAGTACACGGACAGGTGAGAATTGTCGACATCGGCCACGCTGCCGATGTAGAACTCGGCTTCGGAGGTCGGCGGACCAATCGGCGAATCCCGATCGGCCGGTAGCAAGCTGTCTTCGCTGGCGGTCAGCTGGACGCAAATCTGCTCAGCAGTCGGATCGCCCGCCAACATCTTGGCGCGGTCGTAGCCGCAGATCTGCGGGCCGCGGAAGCCGCTGCCACCGGGACCGAAGTTGTTTACCGCCTGGAAGTAACCGTCGCTGGCGCCGCCGCTGGACCAGACACCCCACTTGGGATAGTCAGGGAAGCCGCTGCCGGGGACGGAGAACTGGTAGGCGTACCAAAGGTTGTCGGAGAAGGTAGCAGTCTGCGAAATGGCAACGCAAACCGCGTAGGGGGAAACGAACACGTTCTGGGTCATGACCCAGCGCTGTGCCGCGCGGTCGAACTTAACGATGATGTCGCCATCGTTGTTGTTCGCGCACATGGTTCCCGGAATCAGGTTGTGCCAGATGGTATTGCCCAGGGTGCTGTCCAGCCCGAGCAACGGGATGATAGCGCCGGTGGCCTTGTTGAAATCGGCATAGGAGACGTTTACCCACTGAACTACTTCAGTAGTACCGACGGCGAGAGTAGTATCCGGCGGAGCGTCAGGAACGCTGTAGCCGGGGAATCCGTTGCCCACGCCCAAGACGTTATAGTCCTTGTTGAATTCGGCGGCAAACGGAGCTTCGCGCTGCTGCACCTGATCGTTCACGTGCGCAAAACGCTGTTTCGGGATGCGACGAGAGGGATTGGACTCGTGAAAACCGTAGAAGACCGGCGACAGCGAGGTGGTAACTCGCCCGGTGCCAAACGCGGTGGCATGACCAAGCTGCGGAGACGGGTTAGCTGCGGCAACAGGCAAGCCGCATAGTAATAGGACGCCCAAAGCGAGTATGGACGAACCCACAATCCTGGATTTACTTCTTGTCATTGGTGCCTTTCTCCTTTTTCTCTACTTCTTCTCTCCGCGACGCAGAGAAGCGTGGTGGCGGAGAAATTTTCGCGAACAGCAAGTTTCTTGATTAACAGCTGTGTGATAGGGGACGGATGCTATTTGCCCTTGCTTGCCGAAACGAGCACGACATTCATAGCAGGTGATCGAATTTTTATCACAGTGCTGGACCCGACGCAACTATTAATGCCGTAGTTAACAAAAAAGTACCGGTTCAGACAATTTAGGACACTTTCTTGAGAATTGAGCACTATGGTGACAATATTACGCTTCGTATTTGTTAACTATAGTGCTATAAACTTCAGCATACTTATAGCCACTATGTGGTGTTACTT
>JBARGS010000025.1:0-8651 GCA_049798495.1 Candidatus Korobacteraceae bacterium
GCGTCGAAGTTGACGTCGCCTTGTTCATCGGCAGCGAGCACATGCTTGGAGATGGGAATGAGAATCTGCTGAAACTTGGCCTGTTGCACGTTTTTCAGCATGACGCGCTTGCTGCCCTTCTCGGCGATCACACGCTCGTCGTTGGGCAGGTTATAAGCGGCGGTCTGCACGCCGTGATTGCCGTCGCCCGCGCTCATGATTTCGTTGACCACCCGAATCGGCGCCTGTGCTCCGATCTTCGGATTGCGATACTTCGCATCGATGGGCAAGTTGTTCTCGATCTGCTGCAGATCGTTGGCGAAGGCGGCCAGCTTCGCACTCTCCTGCTCGTCGCGAACATTCACATAAGCTTCGTACGATGCCTTGTAGCCGAATAGCTCGTCGTTGTAAGTCTCGTAGGGGCCGATCGTGATGTCGAGCGGCGCGTCCAGATCCATCCAGGCAACATCGCTCTCGTAATAGTCGTTGGAGAGGAACGCGGCGGCACGGGTCGTCAGAAAGCGCTTCAGCGTGGCGTTATCGGTGAGCGAGGCGGCTTCGTTCAACAGCTTTCCCGCCTGCGTGAGGTCCGTCTTGTAGGCTTCGCTGTAAGGAATGATCCTGAAGCCGCTCTTTCCGTCCGAACGGATGATGGTGAAGAAGCCGGTCGCCTGCTTCTGCTGGCTTTCGGGCAGCGTCTTCAGCCAGGTTTCGAATTGCTCTTTGGTCATCGACTCAGGATAAAAGTTCGCGCCCGGCAGCTTGTGCTCAGGTACGCCGGCGATAAACGCGGTGTTGCCGTCGAGCTCCGACCACGGGCCTTTGTTGATCCAGAAATAATGAAGCTGTGCTCTGCCCAGCGGCGAGGTTCCCTTCTGCAGCTTGGCGTAGAGCGCGTGATCGCCGCTCCAGTACTGCGTCATGAAGATACTGTCGATGAGGCGCGCGGCTTCAATCAGCTTGACTAAGGCTTTGCGATCGCCGTCGGAAAGGCCGCTGATCTCGACGTTCAATTCGGTGGGGGCGAAACGCGCCGTCATCCTCTGAAGCTGCGCGAGGTCGGGAACTTTGGTAGCGAGCTCCTGCCCGGCCGACGACAACACCGATCCGACGATCAAGAAGAGTGCGAGTAACATGAGGTGCTTCATAAGAAGACTCCTTGGTAAAGAAACAGCGGCTCCGACCTTCCAACCAAACCGGCTATGATAGCGCACGGAAAGCGGGAACGCGGTGATGCACACCTATGAGTTGAAAAGCGAGCAGTGGGTCCCGCAACCGCTCGAAGAGACATTTGCGTTTTTCTCGCGTCCGGAGAACCTGCAGCAGATCACGGCGAGCTGGCTCGACTTCCATATCGTTCAAGTGGACAAGCGAGCTGTGCACGGGATCGCTCATCGAATATCGCCTGCGCTGGCATGGCATCCCGATGCGCTGGACCAGCGAGATCACCGACTGGAATCCATCTCATCGTTTCATCGACAACCAACTCCGGGGACCATACGCGCTCTGGCATCACGAACACAGCTTCGTCGCGGACAACGGAGGGACCCGTATTCTCGATCACGTGAAGTACGCGCTGCCATTCGGAATCTTAGGCTGGCTGGCGCACCGTCTGATGACACGCCGGGATGTCGAAGCGATCTTCGAGTACCGTCGCCGGGTGGAGTTGCTGGGCAAGGGATGATCTACCGCTCCTGTTCGGCCCGGCGAATCAAAGCATTCGATGGCTGCGTTGGATCGAGCACCCGGCGGGCCTGCTCTACTCCGAGGACGGGCAACTTCGCAGGATCGAGCAGCCCGACCTGCACCAGCAAGGAAGCCTGATCCCAATAGATACGCTCGTATGCCACCTTGCCGTTTTCGATGCCGACAACCACGACATGCGCCAGTTCGACCTTCCTGCCCGTGGGCTTAACGCCTGGCAGCATCGCCGGCATTTCGACGTCGTGCGTAAAGCTGACGACAATCTCGTCGATGAGGCGATCGTTGCCGATGGTTCGGGAGATGCGCGTGACCTTAGTATCCGCCGGCCAGTGGTTGAGAAAGTACTTGCCATAGAAGCTGCGAACTTCGTCGTAGCCTGTCCCGCCAGTCAGAACCGGCACGTGCGTCAGCACCGGCGCGCTGGTCATCGTGGCCATGGTCGCGTCGAGGTCAGGAGTGGTAAATTCGGCGGCCATGTGCGCGTCGAAAAGCGCACCAGCGTCAACGTCGGAAGCATTGCCGGGAGGGTTCATGAATTCTCCTGAAGCCTTGCGAAGGTGCCGAAGGCGAAACAGCCGCGGCTGTCGGCGCGAACTACTCACCGGTTAGAACCTTATATTGCGCGCTGGTCAGCGGAACGACAGAGAGCCTGCCTTGCCGCACCAGGGGCGAATCGGCGAAGCGTGGGTTGGCTTTGATTTCTGCAAGCGTGACTTGCTTTGCCAGCGCTCGTCCAGCTTTGATCTTCACCAGCGGCTTCTTGGGATCGCCAGGATCCACCGACACTACAGACGCCGTTCCCACGGCGCTCTTGTGGTCCCCAGTCTCGTAGATAATCAGCCGATCGCCGGGCTTCATTTCACGAAGATGCTTCACCGCTCCTGGGTTGGTGACTCCATCCCAAGTGGTTACACCATCCCGCTGAAGGTCGGCGAAGGAATATTCCGAGGGCTCCGTCTTGAGCAGATAATCCACGGCTGTCTCCTTATTATTGCCCCTGCATTTTACTGGATGAGGCAGGTTGATTTGCCAGAGAGTTCTTCTGCAAAGCCTGGTCGGATTTGTCGCCTAAGAACTGGGAGTTTGTCCATCTGTTAAACGGCGTGGGACGTCGAGCGGCAACCGCCAATCTCTGGCGGAGACATGCCCGGCGTGCACCCAGGCGACGCGCGTCAACATGGAGCCCATCAAGCTGGAGATTGCGGCAGCTTTGCGCAGCTTGCGAGCGCGGCGACGGCCGGCGAAGGCGGCGGCAACTCGCAACACCAGAGGAACCGGCCCGCTCAACACCCCACCGAGGCGCGTAATAAGTCCGCTGCGGCCGTGCTTCAACGGCCCCATCGCCGGCTTGCGCGTGGTTTCGATGTGATGGCCCTCGATGACCTCGATGGCCGACGCGCCCATGCCCAAAGTATTCAGCGCGCGATTCTGGTGACCCATCAGTTCCAGTATCGAGACTGCGGAGTTCAAGCCTGACATGCCGAAATGAATGGGCAAGCTGGCGACATTCTCATTCCACACCGGAATGACACTGGCGCCGATCAACACCCCGGTGTAATTGGAGAACGGCAAACCGGCGAGCGCCGAGATGCCTTCCGCAACATCGCCCGCCAGACTGATTGGTAGAAATGGAAATCGTTCCTTCAGCAGTTCGGCAAACGCCGCCGCTGCCGAGAAGGTGCCAAATACCGCAAGCGTCCAGGCTCCAAGCGACATTGGGCTTTGCGGTTTGAAGACGCGCATCATCGCCAGGAAGCGCGCCGGACGTCCCAGGTCGGAGATCAAGAGCGCGCTGGAGGCTGCCGTTCCCGCAGCCGCAATGAACCGGCAATCGCGCGCCAGCTTGCGATCATGCGCGATCCAACGCGCAACCAAACCAACTACTGCTGCCGATCCCGCAGCGCCTCCGGCGAAAAAGTAGATTGGTATCTGCCACGTCCAGGCCGGCTCCTTCAGCAGCGGCACGCCGTAGTAGCCGGTCTCGGGTGAGGCAATCGGAAATGGTGCGCCTGCGGGACGAATGCCGGGGGCTTCCACGCGGCCCTTCTTCTCCGCTTCGCGTCGAATCTCGAGCAGGCGATTCTCGCGCAACCAATCGGTCTGCTCCGGATGCTGCAGTGGATCGGTGCTCATCGTCTGCCGCTCCCCAGAAAAGCGAAGATGCTGCCGAATAGAAGCAGGCCCGCGGCGACGGCGGAACCGGTCCATCCCGCCTTCAGGTACGTGGTTGGAACTTCCGGCTTGGGCGGAAGATTGTACTGGCGCGGATCGCCGCGCACGATGAACATGGCATGAATGCCGCCGACACTGCTATCGCGCGGATCGTAAAGTTGCGCGTCGTCCATGCCGCGGCTGTGCAGTTCCTCCAGCCGCTCTTCGGCGTCGAGCTGCAGCTGCTTCAGCGGCCCGAACTTGATCGACTCCGTGGGACACGCCTGCGCACATGCCGGTTGCAATCCGACCTTCTGCCGGTCATAGCAGAAGGTACATTTGAAGGCGCGACCGTCGTCCGGATTGCGCTGCACCACTCCAAACGGACACGACACCACACAGTAGCCGCAGCCGTTGCAGACATCGGGCTGAACGAACACACCGCCGAATTCGGTACGCACAATCGAACCAGTAGGGCAAGCCTCCAGACATCCTGCGACTTCGCAGTGCTTGCAGACATCGGACGAGAAACCCCACGAGCTGAGATCGCCGGCATTGCCGCCGAAGCCCGGTTCCGGCTTGCCTTCGACAAACTTCACATGCCGCCAGGTCGAGTGTCCTACGGCGCCGGTGTTGTCGTAAGAGTGGCCGGACCAGTTCAGTCCGTCTTCAGCGATGCCATTCCACTCCTTGCAGGCGACCTCGCAGGCCTTGCAGCCGATGCACAAGGTCGAGTCGGTAAGAAATCCTGTGACGGTTGCGTTCATGCGCGCTGCTCCAGGTGCTGTTTCCATTGCTCCAGCGCCTCCGCTCCGCGACGGCGGTGGCCTGGTTCGATGTCGCAGAGCAGCGCCTTGGTCTCCATGATGCGCACGTTGGGCTCTTCCGAGATGGCGAGCAGATCGTTGACGACGTCGCCGGTCACCACTCCGTTATATCCCCAGTGATACGGCAGGCCGATCTGATGCACGGTACGTCCCTCCACCCACAGCGGGCGCATGCGGTGCGTCACCATCACACGGGCTTCGATGATAGCGCGCGCCGTTGTGATCGTCGCCCAATCGCCGTGCTCCAGGCCGATTTCGCCCGCGAGTTCAGGAGAAACTTCGCAGAACAACTCCGGCTGCAATTCGGCAAGATGCGACAGCTGGCGCGACATTCCGCCCGCGGTGTGGTGTTCGGTCAGGCGATAGGTCGAGAGCACATAGGGGAAGCGCTCGTCGCCGGGGCGAGCATAGGGATTGTCAGGCCGCTCCTTGCGATCGGCTGCGGGATTGTACACGCGATCGGGATAAAGAGGATTGCCGAAGGGCGTTTCCAGCGGCTCGTAGTGCGTGGGCAGCGGACCATCCTTCAATCCGCTGGTGACGAACAGCCATCCCACACCGTCAGGGTGCAGGATGAACGGCTTGTCGCCGCCGATCGCGTCCATACCCTTCGCGCCCGGCTCGGGACGATAGCCGGGCGGCTTGTTCTTGTCGAAGTCGGGAACGTCGAGGCCGGTCCACTCGCGCTTCTCTTCGTCCCACCAGATGAGCTTCTTGCGCTCGCTCCACGGCTTGCCGTCGGGACGCGCCGAGCATCGGTTGTACAGAATACGAATGTCATTGGGCCAGGAGAATCCCCAGCCGTGGCCAAGATAGTCTTGCGATTCGCGCTGGTTGGCTTTGTTGCGATGCTCCCGCGGATAGATGCCGGAATAGATCCAGCAACCGGACGCGGTCGAGCCATCATTCTTCAGCTTCTTGAAGCCTTCGAGCAATTCGCCACTCTCGAGATCGCGGCCGTTAATTTCCTTGAGCACTTCACCGGCATTGGGCTCGTCGTGAATGCCGTGGGTGCCATACGGCCAGTGCAGCGCATTCAGCGGAGCATTGCGCGGGCTGGGATCGGCGGCGGCCTTTGCCTTCAGCCGGTGCGCCAGATGATGCATGAACCAGGTCTCACTGCGCGCGTCTCCCGGCGGATTGACGGCAGCGGTGCGAAACTGAATCAAACGCTGCGTGTTAGTCTGGCAGCCCTCTTTCTCAGCCGAACCGGCCGCGGGAAAGAGAAAGACTTCGGTCGCAATCTCTTCCGGCTTCAGCTCGCCGCGTTTCACTTCCGGCGAGTTGTACCACCACGACGCACTCTCGGTTTCCACCATATCGCGCACCACCAGCCACTTCAGTTTTGACATGGCGGTGCGCTGCAAGCGCGCATTGGAAGCGCCTACGGCGGGATTCTGGCCCATGATGAACAGGCCTTCCATCTTGCCGTCCTGCATGTCGAGCCAGTATCCGAAGTGCGAATGGTCGCCGGTGACCCGGGGCATGTAATCGAAGCACCAGTTGTTCTCTTTGGTCGCGTTGTCGCCGTACCAGGACTTCATCAGGCTGACGAAGTACTTGTCGAAGTTCGACCACAGGCCGGCACTGGCCTTGTGCTTCTTGATGTAGCTGTCGAAATCGTTGGCATCCTGCTCGAAGAATGGCATCGGCAGGTAGCCGGGAAGGATGTCATACAATGTGGGAATATCGGTGGAACCCTGAATCGATGCGTGTCCGCGCAGGGCGAGAATGCCGCCGCCGGGCCGGCCGATGTTGCCGAGGAGCAATTGCAGGATCGCAGCCGAGCGGATAATCTGTACGCCCTTGGAGTGCTGCGTCCATCCCACAGCGTAGCATATGGCTGCCGTCTTCTCCGGCCCCGAAGCGTTGCAGAACGCTTCCGCAACTTTATGGAACAGCTTTTGCGGGACTCCGGCGTGGCGCTCGATCAGTTCGGGCGTGTAGCGCGCGAAGTGTCGCTTCAATATCTGGAAGACGCAGCGCAGGTCCGACATTGTGGGATCGGCCTCGTACTCGCTCATCTGCGCGGCTTCACCGCCGCGATCCTTGCCATGCCCGCCTTCCGCCTGCGAATGGCCTGCCTTCTCCCCGCCGCCGTCCTTGTCTTTCGAACCTTCATACAGCCAGGATTCCGGGTTGTACTTTTTCTTCTGCTCGTCCCATCCCGAGAAGACGCCGCCGAGATCTTCGGTATCGCGAAAATCTTCACGAATGATCATGGGCGCGTTGGTGTAGTGCTGCACGTACTCGCGAAAGTATTTGTCGTTCTCCAGCGCGTAATGAATCAAGCCGCCAAGGAAGAGAATGTCTGTACCCGCACGCAGAGGAACCCAGATGTCGGCCATCGCGGAAGTCCGCGTAAAGCGTGGGTCGACGTGAATGATCTTGGCCCCGCGCTCGCGCGCCGCCATGACCCATTGAAAGCCGACCGGGTGATTCTCGGCCATGGACGATCCCATGATCAGGATGGCATCGGCATTGGCGAGATCGGTGAGCGCGGTCGTGGCCCCGCCACGTCCAAACGATGTGCCCAGACCGGGCACGGTAGAGCTGTGTCAAATGCGGGCCTGGTTGCTGATGCAGACCATGCCCAAACCTCCACAGAAGAGTTTCTTGATCAGGTAATTCTCTTCGTTGTCGAGCGTAGCGCCGCCCAGATGCGCGACAGCCTTGGTGTGCATCACCTTTTTGCCGTCCTGCTCTTCGATGAAGGTCCGCTGCCGGCTCTCCCACAGACGGTCCGCCACCATGTCCATCGCGGTCTCGACATCCAGCTCCTCCCACGTTGTGGCATAGGGGCGGCGATACTTGACAGTCATCAGGCGGCCGGGATGGGTGTGCAGTTCGAAGGTATCGGCGCCTTTGGGGCAGAGATGGCCGCGCGAGATGGGCGAGCCGGGATCGCCTTCAATTGAGATCAGCTCACCGTCTTTGTGAAAGATCACCTGCCCGCAACCCACGCCGCAATAAGGACAGATGGAGCGCGTAAAGTTGGCATCGTGATTCTTGGGCAGCAAATTCTCGGTGCGGCGGCTCATCGCCTCCGGACCGGTGCCATCGCCTCCGCTCTGCATCTGCCGGATCAGCGGCCAGCGTTCGATTAGTTCTTTCAGCATCCCGAAGTTCCGTGGTTCAAATGGTTCAAACCTAGCAGAAGCACCTCGGCACGGCTTCCGAGGTGCGATTGTCGAAGTTATCACAGCCATCGATTGCCGTGTTGGTGCGAAGGGCCGGGCGATGAATTCGCGGTTGCGGCCGTTTTGTACGGACATCTTCTCTTTCGGTTAGCTGCTCTTCTTCTTCGGAACCTTGGCGCCCTTTTTCCGCGCTTCGGAAAGGCCGATGGCGATGGCCTGTTTGCGGCTCTTCACCGTGCCGCCTTTTCCGCCTTTGCCGGATTTCAACGTCCCTTTCTTCTCGCGGCGCATGGCGCTTTCGACGCTCTTGCCCGCAGCCTTGCCGTATTTGCGGTCGCTGCTCTTCTTCTTGGCTGGCATTTCCCCTCCCAACAAAATTGGAGGCGGAAGCCGTGCGGCGGGTTGTGCGCCCGGCAGCCGCAGCTCACGTCCGCTACCTGTTAGAATTTTTCTATCGCTATGCCCATCCGCAAGCTATCTGGTTCTGAAGTTCGCTCCACCTTCCTGCGCTATTTTGAGCAGCATGGACACAAGATCGTCCACTCGTCGTCGCTGGTTCCGGCCAACGATCCCACGTTGCTGTTCACCAACGCCGGCATGAACCAGTTCAAAGATGTGTTCCTCGGTATCGAGAAGCGCGACTACGCGCGCGCGACCTCGTCGCAGAAATGCGTGCGCGCCGGCGGCAAGCACAACGATCTGGAGAATGTGGGCTTCACCAATCGCCATCACACTTTCTTCGAGATGCTGGGCAATTTCAGCTTTGGCGACTACTTCAAGAAAGACGCCATTGCCTACGCGTGGGAACTGGTCACCTCGCCTGAGTGGTACGGCATCCCGAAGGACAAGC
>JBARGS010000026.1:0-6109 GCA_049798495.1 Candidatus Korobacteraceae bacterium
GCGGCGACATTTGTGTTAGCCGCGGGCGTAAGCCCGCGGGCAAGTGGGATAAACAGAGAGCCGCGGAGCAGCGACACTGGGTTGCGACACAGTCTCTGAAGGCCTCCTCGTGATGACAAAAATAAAGAGTTTGCAAAGGCAAGCTGAGGGCAGGGCTACAGCGGCGACCATTCCCATACGAGCTCAGTCCGTGGAGCTGGGCTGGTAGGTGCGAATAAAGTCTTCGACGCTGTCGACGTAAACGTCGGCGAAATCGACGACGTGGCGGCGGGCCTGAATCATGTCGAGGGCATCGGCCAGGCCGAAGCCCAGGGCGCGGAGCACAGCCAGCGCCATCATGGGAGCGCGATGGACGCCGGCGGCACAGTGGATGAAGACGCGCGATTCGGCGTCATCGAGAGCCGCCAGTGTAAAGTCGACGCCGCGCTGGAAGAGCTCGGGCGGCTTGGGCCGGAAGTCGTCGTCGGTGGGATTCCAAAGCACCTTGATGCCGTAAGGCTCAGCCAGGCGAGTGTCGTCGAACTCGATCTGCATGTCGACGATGTGGGTGATGCCGGCGCAAACCAGCTCGATCATCTTGTCATCGGTCCAGATGCCGCCGCCGACGGCGAGGCGGTCGGTGACCCACGTGATGTCCATGCCGAGATCCGCTCCTACAGGGGCTGGCGCGAGGTGCACAACTGAGGGCTCGCCGGCTGAGCGAGCCCATTTTTTATTCTACAGGGCAGCGGCGGCCAAGCCGGGTTCCTCACGCAGCGGCTCGATGCCGATGCTCTGGAAGAAGGCATCGATGGCCGGAGGAGTGGTGTTGGGGGCGAACGGCTGAGCGGGCAGCATGGGCTGCGGGGGCGCTTGCGACTGGGATTCTTCCTCCAACGGCGGCAAGGAGTATACGCCGGCGATGTCGAACAGCGCTTTCGCTGCATTGTAATTGCCCGCGATGGCCAGGTGAATGATGCCGTTATTGATCTGGTCGAGGTGACACCAGATGGCGCGCTTGATGCGCTCCAGGGCGCGCTGGCGAGCCGCGACGGTAGCGTAGGCCACGCCGGGGCGCTTCTTGCTCGACTTGATAGGGGATTTGGTCGCGCCCGCTTTCTTGCTGGCAGCGACGATTTTTTTGTAAGCGGCGCTCTTGGGCCCGGGCATTGGCGTCTGCTTCTTGCTGGCGGGCGTGGCGCTCTTGCTGGATGGCATGGGGATGATCCTTCAGACGAAATATGACAGCATTTGAAAAGACAGCAGACCGCGACACGGCCTAGCTTGGGAACCCATGCGGCAGATGAAGCGGTCAACAACTAAACCCAGACGTAAGGTTGGGTCCGGAGCGAAGGGTCAGAATGCTTGATCCTGCCGGGAACAAAAAAACCCAGCAACAAGGCTGGGCGATGATTAGGGGGCGTTCCCGTTTCTTCAACTCTAATTTCAATATAGCACGTTGAGGAGGGATTTGTTCAGTAAAAGCAGCACTTTTTATTTAGCTTAATTTCATCACTTTATGGCTAATTGTTGTAGTTTGCCATATTGACATGTAAGTAATACACTATAATAATAGAAAGTAGTTCTATGACTAGTTTATTGATTATTGGGGAACCGGCCCCCTTGCGCGAGCCATTAGCTCTTCGGCTGCAACGCATTCTCACCTGGATCTCCGGCATTAGGTCGTTTGTTAGAGCCTGACGACGTGCCTTGCCGCAAACTCGCCACCTTTCCAAAAATAGTTACGATTTTGTAAAAATGTGCTTGACAGTGCATGAGAGTAGGCGCACTATGAGGCCCTCGTCCTTAGCTCGTTGCAGTCGATCAGTGCTCTTAGGCCCGGTACTAAAGTGCTCCCGTCCAGATAGTGGGGTAGTCCAGCGTCCAAGCTGTTGCAAGACAGGCAGGGAACTTCTGCGAGGCATTCGCCGACGGCCAACGGCGGATCAGCAAGAGTAAGCACGCCCTTCCCCAGGCCCCGATCCAACTAGCGCCGCTCTCCCTGTCCTCGGCTCTCCGCGGCGCAGAAGCACGAATCTTTCCTTCATGAGCCCAGGCGCTAATTCAACTCACTCACTCAAAGGAGAGTTCACAGATGCGCCGTCTAAGTCTTGCGAAAAGTAACGTCAGAATTTTTGGCTGGTTTGTACTGGCCGCGTACGCACTCTGTAGTCTGCCGCTAGCCGCGCAGGAGAATGCTTCACCCACACCATCAGTCAGCGAAGCGGTCCGATTTGCCGTGTCGCCGCCGCTGCGCGAACTAGCCAAGCTGCCTCGTCAGCCGCAGTATGGACTACACGAGGTCCTTCCGGTGCGACGCATTCCAAAGCGCGCTTTCGGGGTCGCAGTGGATCCCGTCGAGCAGAACACCTTCGTCGGGCCCCCGAGCACGGACTATTCCATCGGCCTGGACTTCCTCGGAGTGGGTAATGGCTTTCCTGGCTACAGCGTGCCCGACGCTCCCCCCGACACAAACCTGGCGGTAGGCGATACGCAGATCCTGCAATGGGTGAACGTTTCGTTCGCGGTCTTCAACAAATTCAACAGTGCTGTCGAAGCGGGCCCCATCGACGGTAACCTGCTGTTTACCGCACTGGGTGGACCGTGCGCCGCGAATAACGACGGCGACATTATCGCGCAGTGGGACAACGCCGCTCATCGCTGGTTGCTGGCCCAGAACGTGTTCGTCTCTCCATACTATGTATGCGTAGCGGTGTCCAGCAGCGCCGATGCTCTCGGCACCTATTATCTCTATCAATTCTCGGTGCCCGGCAACGGCTTTCCTGATTATCCGAAGTGGGGACGGTGGAACACCACCTGGGCGCAAACTATGAATAATTTTGGCCCGGGCGGCAGCGGCTTCCAGGGACCCCAAGTCTGCTTGTATGAGCGGGCGAAGCTTCTCGCCGGCACTTCCGCAAGGCAAGTTTGCTTCCAACTGGCCTCCGATGGCGACAGCTTATTACCCGCTGATATCGACTCTCCGACCAGTCCGCCCTCCAGCGAATGCCAGTTTTATATCGGCAGTGTCGCTGATGTGAGCACCCACCAACTGTCTCTGTACTCGACTTGCATTGACTGGTTGCACCCCAGTCTGGCGTACCTCACCGGCAACCACAACTCTCAACTCATCACTGTGCCAACCTACACTGGCTCTTGCGGCGGAAATTTCGGAGGCGATTGCGTTCCGCAAAAAGGTATTACCGATGAACTGGACTCGCTTGGCGATCGCCTCATGTATCGCTTTGCGTACTACAACGATCCGGTAGGAGGAGGAGGACCAAAGCAGCACTGGTACGTGAACCACGATGTCGAAGCCTCGGGCGGACAGATCGGTGTACGCTGGTATGAATTCCAGGCACCGCAAATTGCGATCATTCCTAACGGCATGACTCTGTTCCAGTCGGGCACCTACTCGCCCGACTCCAATTACCGTTGGATGGGTTCCATGGCGGCGGATAGGAACAACGACATCCTGGTGGGCTACAGCCTGTCGAGTTCCACTGTGTTTCCCTCGATCGAGGTTGCCGGACGCCTGAAGAGCAGTCCGGCGGGTACGTTGGAACCCGAGGTTTCTGTCGTCGCAGGTACGGGCTCGCAACCGGACACGTCGAATCGCTGGGGCGATTACAGCGCCATGCGAATCGACCCGGATGGGTGCACCTTCTGGTACACGACCGAGTACTACCTGCTGACGCAGCGCTTCGACTGGAGTACGCAGATCGCGAATGTCAAATTTGCGAATTGTCATAATCCGGCGTACGACGGCTATATTGAATTGTGTAAGCAATCGGACCCGGACAATCCGGTCACCGGGACATTTAACTTCACGTTGACGGCTCCCTTCTTCAGTTACGGTCCGGTCGGAGTTCCGGTGGGAACGTGCTCGGCACCGATCGAGGTGCCTTCCGGCGTTCTCACCGTCAACGAAGCGCCGCAGGTCGGCGTCGCGGTCGAAAACGTGACTGCGTATTCGTACGACCAGTATGGAAACTACATCGATGAGCTCGATACCTGGACGCCGCCGCAGCAGACCGCCACGGTGACGGTGATGCCGGGAGGCGTGAATCTGGAGACGGTGGCGACGTTCACGAACTATGCCGCGCCACCGGGCGCGCTGAAGATCTGTAAAATCGCCGGCTCGAACAGTTTGATCGGTCAGCTCTTTTCCTTCACGGCAACCGGTCTGCCACCTTTTCAGGTGCAAGCGGGCCCGCCTCCCGGCTCCTGCCAGATTGTGGGTACGCTACCGGTCAACAGCCAAACCACGGTCGCTGAGATTGTGCCTCCCGGCGTCAGCGTCCAGAGCATCACTGTAAACCCACCCAACCGCGGTGGCGCACAAACCGCCAACAGCGTGATCGTTACTATCGGAAGTGGCATCACCGAAGTCGATTTTACGGACGTTGTGGGGGTGCCGGTGGGTTCCTGCCAGGCGTCCAGTTCCCTGTCCGTGCTGCTGCTCCAGGGAAACAACGTGATCGCATACGTCCCCAGGGGACGCTGGAAGAATTATTGTAATCCTTCGAAGACTTGTGTAATCCAGGGGAATACTGGCGTCACGATCGCCAACATAGAGGGGAGCGCCATCTCTCCTGTCACTCTCCCAACAGCCGACTATATCAATTCGTGTGCTTCGGAACCAACGCTGACCCCGCCTCAGACCGTGTGTACCGCGAATAACAACCATGTGTACGTTTTCGACAACACCCCGAGCTTGCTCTACACCCCGTTTCCAAGTGCAGGTGTAGGCGAGATCGGGTTCTCCGGCGGCTATTGCACTAATTGCGGAATTGCGATGGACGCTGTT
Source organism: Candidatus Korobacteraceae bacterium (assembly GCA_049798495.1). GTDB lineage: Bacteria > Acidobacteriota > Terriglobia > Terriglobales > Acidobacteriaceae > Bog-257. Next base: position 4,790 of record JBARGS010000026.1, read on the forward strand.
CATCATAAAGCGGTGGTTGGGCTGAGCCTCTCCGGTGGGGCGGGCTTTCAGTTCTTAGACCTCTTCAACTACCCAACGCCCCCTTCCTTTGAGCCGAACGGCTTCGTGTCGAATGCGGGGCAGATTTCCGAAGACCTGCTAATCGATCCAATAAGCACCCCGCCGCTGCTTTTGTCGGCCACTGAGTCGGGCCAATACGAGATCGTCGACATTACGGATACCAGGAATCCCGTCTCTTACGAGAACAATATCCATCCTCCTGGAACACCGGATTCCTCAGGTGAGGACTGCAGTACCGGGATAGCACTAGCGCCTCTTGAATTCACAACAGATTCCATCTTGTACCTGGCTGATTTGAATCAAGCCACCTTCACCTATCCTAACTGGACCGATCCGTTTTCCCAGTTTCAGACCTTGACCGAGTCAAACCTCGCGAACGACGCGAGCGGTATTGCAGTGGCTCAGGGAACACACACCGGTGTCGTGTCGGAGGAATATGGCGGTGACAGTCTCACAGCGATTCAGCTGCCCGCGACGTCTGGAACCGGCACTGGCATCCCAGCAGTGCAAGACTGGGTCACATGCGAAATTGGACAAAACTTCATCAATGGCTATGACCCTCACACCGTAACCGCATATACAAGCCTCGGGGGTGGCGGCTTCCCAGCCGGTGATGCTATTGCAGTGCTTGCCAATTCAGATGCCAGCAAGCTAGCGGTAGTTGACCTTACGCTGATGCTCAGCTCCGTCCCTCGCACAACGGCAGGGCACGCGTGCCTAACCCCCCCGCTTCCGTCGACGGTGGTAATTGTCAAGAACATACCGTAGAGGAAGGGCGAGTGGGTGAGGGTCAGTTGAGAGTGTGGCAGGCATCGCAAGATAGTCTGCCACATCATTTGCAGACCTAAGGCGGAGAGTGTGTGCTCCCACCCAAGCTGGTTTCGCTTGGGTGGGGGTTTTATGCTACCGAGGGAATTCTGGGTGACTACGCCACAGGTTCGGCGTCAGGCGCGCCCTTTTAAAATGCGTGGCCCACTCAAGCTTCTTCTGCTTGGGTGGGGCTTTTTGTCGTACGAACCTAAAGTCCCCAGCTCTAGCCAAAGAGGCGTGGAACGGGAGCCTTTCTTTGATTGAGTGGGTACTTTGGCGGAAATCCGCAGGACGGCGGCCTGCTCATTGACAGCGCGGGAAAACTCTACGGCGGCACCCAATCGGGAGGGAGGCACACATCCAACATCCACGGAGGCGGATCAGCCGATGGGGATCTTTTCCTTCCAAGATCGGAGTCTGGTGTCCAATCTTCAAAACCCGAGGCTTCAC
>JBARGS010000027.1:0-4952 GCA_049798495.1 Candidatus Korobacteraceae bacterium
GACCGGGCTGGCTTCCTGGGCGACGCTGCGCCACGCCACGGTGCTCGTCAACGAGCGCTCCAGTGCCGAGGCCGGCGAGGGTGGCTTTGAATCGCTGGTAGTACAGCCGCCCCGAGGTTACGTCGAACCTGACCCCAACACCTTCAAGGCCATTGCATCGTTGTTGGACGACATGAAGCAAGTCGTCGCAGGCATGGGCAATCTTGAAGGCAAACTGCCTACGGAAGACGACGCGGGTGCAGTCTCTGAACCGTTGCGAAGCGGTATCGTACGCCGATTGCAGGCATCATCGGATGAGGCCAGATTATTCGCCTCCATCGCCGGAAAGGAATTGCGCAACCAAGAGCTGAGCGATTCAGACTACGAACACATCCTCTACGTGGGAGGAGTCGCTGAACATGACCTGCTTGTATACAAGAGCCTCGCCAACAAGAACCTGGCCCTATCGACTCCAGAGCCAATGATGAAAATCGCAGATGTTGCTGGTGGAGGCGAAATGCCCGGCGGAGGGAAAGTGCCTTTACTCGAAGTCGCGGTCGGGCGACCCTTGGAATGGGACCAGATCGTTCCATACTTCGGGCGGCGGGAGATGGTGAAGGGGAGTGTCTACTCGTACTACGAATTTTCCTCCCCGAAGCCGCTGAACGATCGCGAATGGGCGGCGCGAGTGCCGGCAATCGAATCGAAAGACCGCGAAGACAGTTCGCCCGCCGTCGACGTGGCTAAACACCCCTCATGGGTAGAACCGTTCCTCTCGGCGGAGCCTCTTTCATGCCCGGCAAAAGCGCCCTTCTGATACTCGCGCTCGCAATGCTCTCCGCTGGCGCGGCGGCGCAATCGGCACCGCGGGACCTCCGCTTTCTCTTTACCGGCGACATCATGATGTCGCGCCAGGTAGAGGCGGAGATGCAACACCGCAAGGACTCGCCGTGGGCGGACCTCACTGGGCTGTTTCATGGCGCCGACATAGTGGGTGGGAACTTCGAAGGCACGATCGGTAACCAGACGGAATGCCCTCGGGAAAACAAGCTCTGCTTTGCCGCTCCTCCATCCTCAGCTCAAGTCATCAAGGCAGCCGGCTTTCGTCTGGTGACGGTCGAAAACAACCACTCCGGCGATCTAGGAAAGGTGGGACGCGATGCTACCCGCATGGCTTTTCAGAACAGCAGGATCCTAGCGCTCGACTTTGACGGCTCGCCGCAATTTCTGCGCATCGGCGATGTCACAGTTGCGATGGTCGCGATCACAATGGTCAGGGCGGCCGATGGGGAAGTGCAGCAGATTCCTTCTGTGGCGGTTGCACAAAAGTTGCGCCTGGCGCGGGAACTGGCGCACCTTGTCGTGGTTTCCATCCATTGGGGCAATGAGTTGCAAGACTGGCCGACCACTATGCAGGAGCAGCAGGCCCGTTGGCTTGTGGAACACGGCGCCGACCTTGTCGTGGGACATCATCCGCATGTCATTCAGTCGCCAAAGTGCGTTGAGGGTAAGCCTGTATTCTTCTCGCTGGGCAATCATCTTTTCGATCAGAAGTATGCTGAGACCAAGGATGGATTGATCGCCGACTGCCGCATCCACGACGGGCAACTCTCTTGCCGTGGCCTGCGTACACACACCGATCCAGCAACATCCTATCCCACGCTTGTTGGAAGAGATGAAGCGAGCGACCAAACGCTACAGGGTTGCATTCCGCACCTGATGCCTGGATTGCAAGTCGGCAGCACAACCATCAGGCCGGAGGCTTGGTCTGAAGATCAACCGGCGAATGGCATTGTGCTCGAAGGTTATACGGACGGTAAGCTGCAGTGGCGCTCAAGACGGCAGGAGCTCGTATCGTTGCAGGTGGCAAGTGTAATGGCAGATGAACCATTGCTTTTGTCCCTCGAAACCCATCCATCTTCGATTGACAACGAGATAGGACTTCGCCCGTATATCTATGCCGTTGGGCGGCACGGTCTGATTGCGCGTTGGCGCGGCTCGGCGCTGGCATGGCCGTTGCTTGACGCAGTTGCGACCGGCACCGGAATATTGTGCGCTCTGCACCGGGACGATTCCTTCCTGCTCCCGAACCCGGAGACGAAAGGAACTCGTATTGCCGCTTATCGGTGGAACGGATTCGGCTTCAGCGGGATCGATGTCCCCGTCCAGTGCAGGTCGGTATTTCCATAGCTCTACCCGTCGAGTCACAGCTTCGAGGGTGTCTAAGACAAATGCCAGAGCAGGGATCGCTGTGTTGAGGAGTCGATCGTGAGGCAAAGTTTTACGACTACGCCCAAATGGGCACTGAGCGGTGGAACTGAACGCGGCAGAGCAAAGGCTCGTTACCACAGCGGCGGGCCTGCGAACCTTCCGTGAGAAACTTGCCAGTTTGCCGACCCCATGCATCCACGAACGCCTCGGCAATGCTTTCACACCTTCCTATTGATCGGCAGTGATCAGGCCGGAAAATCCAAATCCCTTTGCGCTACGCGCTCTTGGCCCCATAATACCTGTCACCCATGCCCACCAAGTCTGGAGTCTTCGTCTCCTACTCGCGCACCGACGGCAGCGAATACGCCACCTGGCTGCGTGAGAAGCTCCAGAAGCAGCATCGTGAAATCCCTCTTTGGCAGGACATCATCAGCGAGCGGGCGGGCCGCGACTGGTGGCAGCAGATCACGCATGCGCTGGACCATGTCGCTTGCATGGTGGTGGTCGCTACGCCTCACTGTCTGAAGTCAGACACGGTGCGAAAAGAGTGGCGTTACGCACGGCAACAAGGGGTGTATGTACTTCCGGTGCAGGCCGCCGCCGGTCTCGACTTCGGTTCTCTTCCACGCTGGATGCAGACGAAGCACTTCGCCGATCTCAAAATCAAAGCCCAGTGGGACCTGTTTCTCAGCGATCTGCATCGTCCACCCGAGACTGCGCGCGTTCCCTTCATGGCCGAGGACAAGCCGCCGGACTTCGTCGCCCGACCCGACCAATTCGAACCACTCATCCGACTGCTGCTCGACACCTCGCGCGAACGGGAAAAGAATCCCGTCGCCATCACCACCGCTCTGCAGGGCGCGGGCGGCTTCGGCAAGACCACGCTCGCCAAGGCCATCTGCCACGACGAGCGCATTCAGGAAGCATTCGACGACGGCACGCTGTGGGTCACGCTCGGCGAAGACCTCAGCCGCGACCGCCTCAAGGGCAAGGTCAAAGATCTGATCGCGGTACTCAGCGGCGAGGACACCGACTTCGACAGCATGGAAGCGGCCGGCAGCCGCCTGCGCGAGCTGCTGGCCGACCGCAGCATTCTTATGGTGATCGACGATGTCTGGAACCCCGCCGACCTCAATCCATTCCTTCAGGGTGGCAAATTCTGCGCTCGCCTCATCACCACCCGCCATCTCGACACCCTGCCGCGCCAGTGCCGCGATGTGAAGGTCGATTCCATGCAGCCTGATGAAGCGGCCGATCTGCTGGGCAAAGGTCTGCCGCCGGATTGCAAATCCCAACTCGACCCTCTGGCCAAGCGCGTGGGCTATTGGCCGCTCTTGCTGGGAATCGTGAATGGACACCTGCGCGAGCGCGTGGACCGCACCAGCCAGCCGCTCTCCCACGCCATCGCCTATGTCGACTGCGCCCTCCACGAAGGCGGTCTCACCGCCCTCGATGCGGAGAATGCCGCAGCCCGCAACCTGGCCGTCGCTCTGACCGTCGATGTCAGCCTCCAGCACTTTTCCCACGATGAGCGCGACCGCCGGCGCTTCGAGGAGCTATCCATCTTTCCCGAGGATGTGGACATCCCGCTCTCTGTCGTCGAGAAGCTATGGTCGGCAACCGGCAATCTCAAGCCTTACAAAGTGGAGGACCTGTGCGTCAAGCTCAACAGGCACTCCTTGCTCCAGACGCTCAATCTGGAGACGCGCCACCTCCGCCTGCACGATGTCATGCGGAGCTATCTCCAGAAAGCTTTGGCTGAGCGCACCGATCCCAGGCTCGTCCATGCAAATCTGGTAGACGCCTGGGGCGATGCGCACAAGCTGACGGACACCTACGCCTGGCGATGGTATGCCTACCATTCGGCGCAAGCGGGCGGCCTGAGAGAGCTGCGCGGCTTATTGCTCGATCCCGTATGGCTGCAAGCCAAACTCGCCGCCACCGATATCACATCGCTCACCTCCGACTTCGATCACCTGCCCGGCGACGAAGACTCGGGTCTGGTGCAGGGAGCGATTCGGCTCTCGGCGCACGTGCTTGCTAGAGATCCCCAGCAGTTCTCTTCCCAAATAATCGGACGGCTGCTGACATACGCGGACAGGCCTGAGATCAAGCACTTTTCCGACGGCGTGGCCGAAGCCGCCGCCGAAACATCCTGGCTCCGACCGCTGCAACTGGCACTTGATCCTCCGGGAACCGCGCTGGTACGCGTCCTCGCCGGCCACACGGGTTCGGTCACAGCTGTGGCGGTGACGGCTGGCGGGAAGCTGGCGGTCTCGGCCTCTTGGGACCAGACGCTGAAGCTGTGGGATCTGCAAAGCGGACGCGAGCTGCGCAGCTTCGTCGGCCACACAGATCGAGTGAATGCGGTGGCGGTGACTGGGGACGGGAAGCTGGCGGTCTCCGCCTCTAGGGACCAGACGCTGAAGGTGTGGGAGCTGCAAAGCGGGCGCGAGCTGCACACCCTCGCCGGCCATAAGGGTGTGGTCAATGCGGTGGCGGTGACGGCGGACGGGAAGCTGGCGGTCTCGGCTTCTTCTGACCGGAAGTTGAAGGTGTGGGAGCTGCAAAGCGGGCGTCAGCTGCGCACCCTCAAGGGCCACACGCGTGCTGTCAATGGCGTGGCATTAAGCGGGGACGGGCGTCTGGCGGTCTCCGCTTCGTCTGACAACACGCTGAAGGTGTGGGAGATGGAAAGTGGGCGCGAGCTGTGGAGCCTCGCCGGCCACACGAGTGGTGTCAGTGCGGTGACAGCAACGGGG
>JBARGS010000028.1:0-17317 GCA_049798495.1 Candidatus Korobacteraceae bacterium
AAGGCGCGGAAGTCGATTGCGGCGTTCAAGGTCCGCGAGGGCATGCCGATCGGGGTGATGGTAACGCTGCGCGGCGACCGTATGTACGAATTCTTCGACCGCCTGGTGAACGTGGCGCTGCCGCGGGTTCGCGATTTTCGCGGCGTGCCCACCAAGTCGTTCGACGGACGCGGCAATTACACGCTTGGCGTCCGTGATCAGTTGATCTTTCCGGAGATCGATTATGCCAAGGTCGAAAAGATGAAGGGCATGAACATTACGATCGTGACCTCAGCTGGTACCGACGACCAGGCGCGTGCCCTGCTGAAGCAGATGGGAATGCCATTCCGGCAGTAGTGGGCAGTGGCTAGTTTCGAAGTCGACAGTTTTCGGTACTCCGGGTAAGAGCCGCGAGCTAAGAAAAGGTTACTAAGAGTTGGAAGGCTTCGCGGAGCCCGCAGGGCGAAATTTGATTTAGCCGTGGGCGTAAGCCCGCGGTCGAAGGTAATCGACGGATCCGAGCGCCGTAGGCGCGGTACAGGTCAGCCCAACGCTTCAGCGCTGGGTTAATGAGAGATGGAAACAGAGTCCCGTAGGGACGGCAGATGGCTGACAGCTAAGAGCCAGCGAATAGCGACACAAAGGAAACATGGCCAGAACATCACAAATCGCCAAGACGAAGAAGAAACCCAAGTTCTCGACCCGGCAGCACAATCGCTGCAATATCTGCGGGCGCTCGCGCGCCTATCTGCGCAAGTTTGGCCTCTGCCGCCTGCACTTCCGCGATCTGGCTCTGCGGGGCGAGATTCCTGGAGTTGCAAAGTCGAGTTGGTAGCTAGTAGCTAGTTACTGGTGACTGGTAACTAGCAGTAAGTACGTCGCCGGCAGGTTCTTTTTACGACGCGGCGAAGCGTTGACGTGAAGGCTCACGGTAAGCGAACGGGCGACGATTTGAGGAGATACATAGCATGAGTTTTACCGATCCGGTCTCGGATTTTCTGACCCGAGTTCGTAACGCCATTAACGCGCGGCACCAGAAGGTGGACGTCCCGCATTCCAAGCTGAAGGTTGAGATCGCCCGCATTCTGAAGGAAGAGGGCTACATCGCCAACTTCAAAGCAGCGGACGAAGAGGGCCGCAAGGTGCTTCGGGTGTACCTGAAGTACAGCCCCGACAACTCGTCGCCTATCTCCGATCTGAAGCGAGTTTCGCGTCCCGGCTGCCGCGTCTATGTGGGACACACCGAGATTCCCCGCGTACTGGGCGGCTTGGGGATCAACATTCTCACCACGCCGAAAGGCGTGATGACTGGCCGCCAGGCGCGAAAAGAAGGCGTGGGCGGCGAGGTGCTGTGCGAGATTTACTAAGCAGCCATCAGCTGTCAGCCGTCAGTGAAGACGGCATATGCCCAGTAGCGATTTGGAAGCTCGCGTGAAACGCCTGGATGATAAGAACAAGCTGACGGCTGAGAGCTGACAGCTGAAAACTAAAGAAACAAGCTGACGGCTGAAAGCTGACAGCTGAGAGCTGAAGATTATGTCTCGAATTGGAAAGAAGCCGATACCAATGCCCAAGGGCGTGACCTATGCCGTCGAGGGCAACACCGTTCGCGTGAAGGGCCCCAAGGGCGAAGTCATTACTCATATGCCGGGCGGCGTGACGCTGGAGCAGAAGGACGGCGAACTGCTGGTCATTCGCGAGGACGATTCCAAGGCCGCGGTCCACGGCCTGGTGCGCGCGCTGGTGAACAACTCTGTCGAAGGCGTCACCAAGGGCTGGACGAAGGAGTTGGACATCGTCGGCATCGGGTATCGCGCCGAGATGAAGGGCAAGGGCACGGTGGTATTTACGTTGGGATATTCGCACCCCATCGAATACCCATTGCCCGGCGGCATCGAGGTGGCAGTCGATCCCAAGCAGACGCACCTGACGGTCAGCGGAATCGACCGGCAGAAGGTGGGATTCGTCGCCGCCGAAATGCGCAGCCTGCGCCCGCCCGATCCCTACAAGAACAAGGGCGTGCGCTATACGAACGAGCGGCTGAAGAAGAAGGTCGGCAAGACGGGAGCGAAGTAGCCAGCTTCGAGCTGCTAGCTACTAGCTACGAGCTACTGACCGCAATATCGTGATGCTCCGTGCCTGGCGTGACGGTACAGCCCGAGAGGGCGGAAGTAATTAGCCCAGGGCGGAAGCCCTGGGTAGGGATGACGTTAACCATCCGAGTCCCGTAGGGACGGCAGCTTCATGACCGCGGAAGACGAGATTCGGGCGGCGGACCAGGAGTGGTTGAAGGCTTTCGCTGCTGGGGATCTCGAGAAGTCGCTGGCGTTTTGTGCGGAAGAGTGTGCGGTGCTGGCGCCGAACGCTCCGATGGTGCACGGACGTGAAGCGATTCGCGAGTTGTTCTCGGGCTGGTTTAAGCCGGAGCTGAAGATCAACTGGACGCCGGATAAGGTTGAGGCGGCAAACTCAGAAGATCTGGGATTCTCAAGCGGCACGTATCAGATGTCGTTCAAAGATTCCGCAGATGAGATCGTCAGCGATCAGGGCAAGTACGTAATCGTCTGGAAGAAGCAGGCGGACGGCAGTTGGAAGGTCGTGCTGGATATTTCGAATTCCGATATGCCAGCGGCGCATTAGTAGATTTCATGACGGGATGGGGCTTTGAGGCCCACCGTTCCCCGGTTCGGAAACCCGGGATAAGGAAAAGAAGACATGCTTGCGAAGACTTCAAAAGATCAGACTCGGCAGAAAGTACACACCCGCATCCGCAAGAAGCTGGGAGGGACGCCAGAACGTCCGCGCCTGAACGTGTATCGCTCGGTGAACCACATTTACGCGCAGGTTATCGACGACGCCAAGGGTGTGACGCTGGTGTCGGCCACCTCGGTCGAAAAGGGCAAAGGGGTGAAGGGTGACAAACGGCCAACTGGCGGCAACGTCAGCTCGGCCAAGGAAGTGGGCAAGCTGATTGCCGAGCGCGCAAAGCAGAAGGGCATCAACCGAGTGGTCTTCGATCGTGGCGGCTATCTATACCACGGGCGCATTAAAGCGCTGGCCGATGCCGCGCGCGAAGCCGGTTTAGAGTTTTAGGTGGAAGAGCGGGCCTTTAGGCCCGCGTTACGAGGAGTTTTTCCTCGGAGGGCTTTAGCCCTCGGGAGATACAACAGTAATGCCAATAGTAAAGAAAAGGCTCGACGCCGGTCAGTACCAGCTCAAAGACCAGGTGGTCTCGATCAACCGCGTTACCAAGGTCGTAAAGGGCGGCAAGAACCTGTCGTTCGCGGCGCTGGTCGTGGTGGGCGATCCATCCTCGGCGGTTGTCGGCTACGGTTCCGGCAAGGCGAAGGAAGTTCCGCAGGCCATCCGCAAGGGCATTGAGTCGGCCAAGAAGAACTTGCTGCGAGTGAACCTCACACAGACCACGATTCCACACCAGGTGCTGGGCCGTTATGGCTCGGGCATGGTGCTGCTGAAGCCGGCTCCGGAAGGCACCGGCGTGATTGCCGGTGGCGCGGTTCGCGCGGTGATGACTTCGGCTGGAATTCAGAACGTGCTGACCAAATCCATTGGGACCACCAACCCGCACAACGTCATCAAGGCTACCTTCAACGCGCTGGGCAAGCTGCGCGATTGCAAGGATGTGGCGGCGCTGCGCGGCAAGACGGTCGAGGAGCTGTAATCATGGCGCGCATTCGCAAAAAGACGGAAACGGCCGCCGCCAAGCCGGGCGCAAAAATGCAGTTGAAGTGGGTACGCTCGGCCATTGCTGCTCCGGTGAAGCACAAGCTGGTTATCAAGGGTCTGGGCTTCACTAGGCTGAATCAGGTGATCGAGCGCGAAGATACGCCCTCGATCCGCGGCATGGTGGCCAAGGTGCCGCACCTGGTAGAAATTCTAAAATAGTTGTCAGTGGCCAGTTGTCGGTTGTCAGCGGAGAACTCGGCCGCCGGCAGTTGGTGCTAGCAAGTAGAATATGAAATTGAGTTTCAGTGACCGGCAACTGACAACCGGCAACTGACAACTGAAGGTAGACAATGAATCTCAGCAATTTACATGCACCCCGGAAATCGTCGGAGAAGCGCAAGCGGGTTGGCCGTGGTATGGGCTCGGGCATGGGCAAGACCTCGACCCGCGGCCACAAAGGCCAGAGATCGCGCAGCGGTTCGCGCATCATGCGGGGATTTGAAGGCGGCCAGATGCCGCTGCATCGCCGTCTGCCTAAGCGCGGCTTCGTCAACATCTTCCGGACCGAATATGAAGTTGTAAACCTGGAGCGGCTGGCGAGCCTTGGCGAAACGGAAATCACCCCCGAAGTGTTGCGCAAGGCGGGAGTGGTCAGTTCCAAGAAAACACTGGTGAAGGTATTGGGCCAGGGTGAATTGTCCGTGGCTCTCACGGTGCACGCGCACAAGTTTTCCAAGTCGGCCCAGGAAAAGATCGAGAAGGCCGGCGGCACGGTTCAAGTGTTGTAGTTTGTCTCCCACCCTTTCGCAAAGGCGGCGAAAGAGCTTGCCCCGAGCGGAGCCGAGGGGATGGGGCACCCGCGGTCTTGGTTGTGCATTTACTGACAACTGATCACTGACAACTGAGGTACAGATGCTTGAGAAGTTAGCCAACGTATTCCGCGTTCCCGATCTACGAAAGCGCATTCTGTTCACGCTTGGGCTGCTGGCGGTCTATCGTCTTGGCGGTCACATTCCCACGCCCGGCATCAATGCCGACAAGCTGGCGCAGTTCTTCGATCAGAACCGTGGCAGCTTCCTGGGCTTCGTCGATCTATTCAGCGGCGGGCAGTTGCGGCGGCTGACGGTGTTTGCCCTGGGCATCATGCCCTACATTACCGCATCCATCATTTTGCAATTGATGACGGTGGTGTACGAACCGCTAGCTAAGCTGCAGAAGGAAGGCGAGCTGGGTCGCAAGAAGATCACCCAGTGGACGCGCTATCTGACGCTCGGGCTGAGTGCGGTTCAGTCATTGGGAATTGCCTTTACCTTGCAGCGGCAGCCGGATTTCGTTCTGAACCCGGGTATCGGTTTTGTCCTGATGACGATGCTTACCCTCACCACGGGCAGCGTCTTCATCATGTGGCTGGGCGAGCAGATCACCGAGCGCGGCGTTGGTAATGGCATGTCGCTGCTGATCTTCGCCGGCATCGTCGTCGGCCTCCCGCGTGGCGTGGCCGATCTGTGGGAGAAGGCGCAATCCCAGGCTTGGGGAGCTTTCACCTTTCCCGCCATGCTGCTGCTAGTGGTGTTGATGATCGCAGTGGTCGCGTTCATCGTCTTCGTCGAGCGCAGCGAACGCCGCATTCCGGTGCAGTATGCCAAGCGCGTGGTTGGCCGCAAAATCATGGGCGGACAGTCCACCCACCTGCCGCTGCGCGTGAATTCCGGCGGTGTTATGCCGGTGATCTTCGCATCGTCAGTGCTGACCTTGCCGCAGACGGCAGGGGCGCTCTTCAAAGATAACCGGTACTTCGGACCGATGCTGCGCGCACTGCAATGGGGCGAGCCGCTTTACACGCTGCTGTACGCAGTCGGCATCATTTTCTTTGCGTACTTCTATGTGTCGATCATCTTCAACCCCACCGAAGTTGCCGACAACATGCGGAAGTATGGCGGGTTCATTCCCGGCATCCGCCCGGGCGCGCGAACAGCGACCTTTATCAACGATATTCTGACGCGCATCACTCTGGTGGGCGCGTTGTACCTGATTTTGATTTCCTTTATTCCGGAGTGGATGATCGCCGGTATCCGCCTGAATCACCTGTGGGGACCGGTGGGGGCATTCTTCGAGCGTCTGCCTCCGTGGGTGACCAACGGTCTGGGCGTGAACTTCTACTTCGGCGGTACGTCGCTGCTGATCGTGGTCGGCGTGGCGATGGACACCATCAATCAGGTGGAGTCGCAATTGGTGATGCGTCATTACGAAGGTTTCACCCCGCGCAGCGGACGAGTCCGCGGGCGCCGGGCAACGTGGTAAGACAGTGGTTAGTGATTAGTGGATAGTGGATAGCGTTTGCCGGGCGATTTGTGGTTTTACTAGCCACTAGCCACTAACCACTGATTTGGAGCACCGGGAAGCTCCGGCCCGTCTCTAGCGGCGGGCAGAAAGAGGCCAGGTCGGTTTGAGTTCCCCAGCCGGCGACAGGAGTGGCGCTTGTCTGGGAAGACACTGGCTCTCAGGGTATAAACATGGAAGCGTTGACTTCCTCGGCTGTGGGCGTACAGGCGAAAACGCGCATCGCTGGTCCCATTATCCTGCTGGGACCTCCGGGCGCAGGCAAGGGAACACAGGCTAAGCTGATCTCGGAGACCTTTGGCATCCCGCAGATCTCCACGGGAGACATTCTGCGGAGCAACGTGGCCCGGCAGACCGAGCTGGGCACGAAGGCCAAGGCGGTGATGAACAGTGGCAACCTGGTTTCCGACGAGCTGGTCTGCGACATGGTGGCGGACCGGTTGCAGGATGCGGATTGCTGTCGGGGATTCATTCTCGACGGTTTTCCGCGGACGGTGCGTCAGGCGGAGTGGTTGGACGCGCATCTGGAGACGATGAGGGCAGAGAAGGCGGGCGATCTCTGCGCGCAGCAGGCGTGCGCGGCGCCGGTTGTGATTCGGCTGGTGGTAGATTATAATACTCTACTGCAACGGATTACAGGACGTCGTACGTGTCCCACCTGCGGGCGGATTTATAACGTCTACTTCCAGCCTCCCCGAGTCCAGGGCATCTGTGATGTTGATGGCACGCCGTTAGAGGCGCGCAAGGACGATGCGGAAAGCGTTTTCGTCGAGCGGATGAAAGCTTACGAGTCGCTTACGCTGCCGTTGGTGGACTATTACAAGGCTCGCGGGCGTCTGATTGAGGTCGACGGCGACCAGCCGGTCGAAGCGGTGATGGCGCAGGCGTTTAGCGCAATAGAGAATGTCAATCGTTTGTAAGTCGTCTTCGGAGATCGACAAAATGCGCCGCAGCGGGCGCATCGTGCGTCAGGTCCTCGAAGCCGCCAAGGAAGCAGTAGCACCGGGCCGTTCGACCATGGATCTGGAGCGCGTCGCCGAGCGCAAGATCCGGGACCTCGGCGCCAAGCCCGCGTTCAAGGGCTATTACGATTACCCTTGTGTGCTCTGCACCTCGGTGAACAACGAGATCGTACACGGAATTCCGTCGGAGCGGCGGCTGTTGAAGGCGGGCGACATCGTCTCCATCGACTGCGGCGTGGTGCTCGACGGCTATTACGGTGATGCGGCAATCACGGTGCCCGTCGGCGACGGCCTGACGCCGGAGCTGGAGAAGCTGCTCAACGTAACCCGCGATTCGCTGGCGCAGGGTATCGCCGCCGCCCGAGTCGGTAACACTATCGGGGATGTTGGGTCGGCGGTGCAGCAACTGGTGGAAGCCAACGGTTTCAGCGTGGTGCGTGAGTTTGTTGGTCATGGTATCGGCACGCGGTTGCACGAAGATCCGCAAGTTCCAAACTATGGGACTCCGGGCCACGGGCCGAAGTTGCGCGACGGCATGGTGCTGGCAATCGAGCCCATGGTGAATATGGGCCGTCCGGAAACGCGGTTACTCGACGACAAGTGGACGGCAGTGACCCAGGACGGCAGCTACAGCGCCCACTTTGAGCACTGCGTGGCGGTCACGAAGAACGGGCCGGTGATATTGACGGAATAGTTGTCAGTTGTCGGTTGTCAGTTGTCAGTAAGCGACTAGCAACTAGCGGCTAGCAACTAGCCAAACATACGAAAATCCTGAGCCGCTGGCTGCATCTGCGACGAACAATGTTGTGATAAACGCCAGAGGCAAACTGACAACTGACAACTGACAACGGACAACTGGGTGTGAATGAGTAAGGAAGACGCGATTGAAGTAATGGCCGTGGTCGTCGAACCACTGCCCAATGCGATGTTTCGAGTGGAGCTGGAGAACAAGCATCAGGTGCTGGCGCACGTCTCCGGCAAGATGCGCAAGAACTTCATTCGCATTCTTCCCGGCGACCGGGTAGCGGTGGAGCTGTCGCCCTACGATTTAACCCGCGGTCGCATTGTGTATCGGTATAAATAGTCGGTTGCCGGCTGTCAGTTGTCAGTAGCGCGCAACTGAGAGCTGACAACTGATAACTGACAACTGAGGATTTCATGAAGGTACGGGCATCGGTTAAGAAGATTTGCGATAAATGCAAGGTGATTCGCCGTCACGGCGTGGTCCGCGTGATCTGCGAAAACTCAAAGCACAAGCAACGGCAGGGATAACTAGTGACTGGTTACTAGTCACTAGTAACTAGCTGAGGTAACTATGGCACGTATTGCAGGCGTGGATCTTCCGCGCAACAAGCACATCAAGATCGCGCTGACCTACATCTTCGGGATCGGCAACTCGCGCGCCGCCGTCATCCTGGGCTCGGCGAACGTTGAGCCCACCAAGAAGGTCAGCGACCTCAACGAAGAAGAGGTCAACCGCATCCGTCAGGTCATCGAAGAGGGCGGCAACGTCGAAGGCGATCTGCGCAAAGACGTCTCGATGCACATCAAGCGCCTGATCGAAATCGGATCGTATCGCGGGTATCGCCATCGCCGCAGTTTGCCGGTTCGCGGCCAGCGGACCCATACCAACGCCCGTACTCGCAAAGGACCGCGCAAGGGCACGGTAGCTAACAAGAAGAAAGCGACGGGGAAGACATAATCCATGGCTAAACCAGCAGGTTCCGCCGCCGAAAAAAAAGGCAAGACTGGAAAGAAGTTCAAGAAGAAGGAACGCAAGCACATTCCACATGGTCTGGTGCATGTGCAGGCTTCCTTCAACAACACCATCGTCACCATCTCCGATCCGACCGGTAACACGGTGTCGTGGAAGAGTTCTGGTTCGCTGGGCTTCCGCGGATCGCGCAAGGGAACTCCCTTCGCCGCGCAGCAGGCGGCCGCGAACGCCGCCAACCAGGCGCGCGATCACGGCATGCGCAGCGTGGACGTGCGAGTGAGCGGCCCGGGTTCCGGACGCGAGTCGGCGGTGCGCGCCTTGTCCGCCTCCGGCCTCGATGTTCGCTCCATCAAGGACGTAACGCCGGTACCGCACAACGGCTGCCGTCCGCCGAAGAGAAGAAGAGTCTGAGGAAGCGGCTAGTGGCTAGTCGCTAGAACAAGCGACTAACAGGTACTGCTGATCGCAGAATTCGGTCAAGCGTCGAACTGGTTGGAAGGAACATCTAATCACTAGCCACTGACCACTAAGCACTGTTTTTGATCGGGACGAAGGGATGCCAACTCCCGTAAACCGATCGTACATGAGCAGACAGGCTCTGCTCACAAGGAGAGTAATTTGGCACGCTACAAAGATGCAGTATGCCGCCTTTGCCGCCGCGAGGGCATGAAGCTGTTCCTTAAAGGGGCAAAGTGCTTCACCGACAAGTGTCCCATCGAAAAGCGCAATTTCGCCCCCGGCCAGCACGGTAAAGATCGCAAGGCCAAAATCGTTGGCTACGGTTTGCAGCTTCGCGAAAAGCAGAAAGCGAAGCGCATGTACTTTACCCAGGAAGGCCAGTTCCGCAACTACTTCGAGCGCGCCGCCCGCGGCAAGGGTGTCACCGGCGAAATGTTGCTGCAGCAACTGGAACGGCGTCTCGACAACGTGGTCTATCGTCTTGGCTTTGCCATCGCACGCCGCCAGGCGCGCCAGTTGGTGCGTCACGGGCATGTGGTGGTCAATGGCCGGAAGGTCAACATTCCTTCGTACCAGGTGAATGCTGGTGATGAAATCGCGGTGCGCGAGAAGAGTAACAAGCTGGCGTTGTTGGAGATCGCAAAGGACTTCGCCAGCCATCAGCAAGCGCCGAACTGGCTGGAAATCGATCGCGATGGCTACAAGGGACGCGTCACCGCGCTGCCCAAGCGCGAAGACATCAACCTGCCCATCAACGAGCAGCTGATCGTCGAACTGTACAGTAAGTAAGCAAGTCCCCGGTGCGCTCGATCGCGACGCGTGCCGGGATTGCGTTTCACCGGAGCCGGTGATGCCGGTTCCACAACCTTCGGCCAGATCAGCCGGGTAGTGTTTCACTCGAAGCCTCCCGCGCAGCACGGTCGAACTGAAACAGGAGTCACGAATGCTTTGGAAAGGCTTTCAGAAACCGAAACGGCTGGCTACCGATACCGAAACCCTGACCGACAAGTACGGTCATTTTTGGGCACAGCCGTTCGAACGTGGTTTCGGTACCACCATCGGCAATGCGCTGCGCCGCGTGTTGCTGTCCTCGATCGAAGGAGCCGCGGTCACCGCGGTGAAAATTGAAGGCGTACTGCACGAGTTTCAGTCGATTCCCGGCGTGGTCGAGGATGCCACCGACATCATCCTTAACTTGAAGCAGATTCCGTTCCGCCTGGCCGGCGATGCGCCGAAGGCGATTTACCTGCGTGCCGAACAGCCCGGTGTCGTTACCTCGGGCATGATCGAGGCCGACGCTGACGTCGAAGTACTTGACAAGGACGTCTACATCGCCACCATCAGCGAGGGCGGCAAGCTCGACATGGAGATGCGGCTGAAGAAGGGCCGCGGCTACGTTTCCGCCGACAAGAATTTCGACGAGGACCTCGGGCTCGGGTTCATCCCGATTGACTCAGTCCATTCGCCCGTGCGCAAGTGCAACTACTCGGTCGAAGCGGCTCGTTTGGGGCAGATCACCGACTACGACAAGCTGGCGATCGAGATCTGGACCAACGGCTCGGTCACCCCTGCGGATGCGCTCGGCCTCGCCGCGAAGCTGCTCAAAGACCACATGAACATCTTTATCAACTTCGAGGAGGAGCTGGAGGCGCAAGCCGCCGGCGCCTCCGACAAGCCGGAGATCCGGAACGAGAACCTGAACCGCTCGGTCGAGGAGCTGGAGCTTTCGGTGCGCAGCTACAACTGCCTGAAGAACGCCAATATCCAGACCATCGGTGAGCTGGTGCAGAAGACCGAAGCCGAGATGCTGAAGACCAAGAACTTCGGCCGCAAGTCGCTGAACGAGATCAAGGAAATTCTCTCGTCCATGGGCTTGAGCCTGGGCATGAAGATCGACGAGCACGGCAACGCGGTTCCGGGAAGCGGTTCGGGCATGTCAGCGAGTCTTGCCTCGGCGAACTACGGTATCGATTCGAATTACTAGCTGCGGGCCGCGAGCTTCGAGCCACGAGCTACTTGGCTTCATGGGTAACGTGCTTGCGCTCAAAAGAGAGGACGACTGGCCGCTAGTTTAGTAAGTCCGGCGATTGACCTGAAAGGCTGCAGTAGACATTAGCTCGGGGCTCGCGGCTCGTGGCTAACGGACAAGCAAGAATTTCAAAAGGAACACTCAAATGCGTCATCGTAGAGCAGGATGGAAATTAGGCCGTAACACCGAGCACCGGCGCGCTTTGCTGCGCAATTTGGTGACTTCGTTAATAGTGGAAGAACGCATCGAAACCACTCTTACCAAAGCCAAGGCCATGCGTCCCCACGTGGAGAAGATGATCACCTTGGGCAAGCGCGGCGATGTTGCGGCCCGCCGTCTGGCTGCGTCCTATCTGATGACGCGCGATGCTGTCGATAAGCTTTTCGACACCATTTCACCGCGCTATGGTGATCGAGAAGGCGGTTATCTGCGCATCGTTCACGGCGGCTTCCGGCAGGGCGATGGCGGAGATATTGCTTTCGTGGAACTGCTCGGCAGCGAAAAGACGCTCGACGAGAAGCGCCAAAAGCGCGCCGAAGTCCGCGCCAAACGCGCCGAAGAGAACCGCAAGGCTCTTGAGGCAGCCGAAGGCGAGAACAAGCAGGCAGGCGAGGCCGAAGTCGCTAACGAAGAAAAGAAGTAAAGACTCTCGAGGTCGGATAGAACGCACCCGTTTGCGGGTGCGTTTTGTTTTGAGGGCGAAAGTTCCGGCAGAATCTTGCAACAGAGGAACATCTCCTGAGTGTGCCGGTGTTAATGCGGATGTTGCCCCTCTGGTATCCTACGTTGTCAGACAGCGGAGAAACGCTCATCGAGGTCGGCGCATTCTATGGATATCGGCCGTTACTTTGTTCATCCCCAAGCTCTTGTCGAGACCGGTGAAATTGGCGAGGGCACTCGCATCTGGGCGTTTGCCCACGTGATGAAAGGGGCAGTGATTGGCAAGAACTGCAATGTCGGCGACCATGCCTTCGTCGAATCCAACGTCGTCATTGGGGACGGTGTGACGATAAAAAACGGCGTAGCCATATGGGACGGCGTACTGCTCGCCAGCAACGTGTTTGTCGGACCGAATGCAGTCTTCACCAACGACTTGAACCCACGCGCCGAGGTCAAGAAGGGTCGGGAACAATTTCTACTGACACGGGTGCAGGAAGGGGCTAGCATCGGCGCCAATGCCACCATTGTCTGCGGGGTCACGATTGGCCGCTATGCCTTCATCGGAGCCGGTGCGGTAGTCATTCGCGATGTCCCCGATCATGCCATGGTCGTCGGCAATCCTGCCAGGCAGATCGGCTTCATGTGCGAATGCGGAGAACGGCTAGTGGACGCGCTGGTGTGCGTCTGCGGAAATCAATTTGAGCAGATTGCGAGCGGATTGAGGCGCAAAGGCGAAGCCTAAGAGATACACCATTAATGTGCTAAATATCAAGGCAACTTTTTGGCGATATAATGATTGACTTGATTAGCTCTATTAGGCTAGTATCTCTGCACTGCTGATGGCAATTTGGTGGGCAGTGAGGAGGCAGAGATGCGGGGAATCAGAATTTCTTTGAGCCTGTTCTCGCTTATGCTCTTGTGCGCAACCGTTCTCAGTGGCCAGAATGGCGCTATGCTCTACGCGCATGGCAACGTTACCCTGAACGGTCAAGCCGTTGGATCCTCAACCAGTATTTTTGCCGGCGACCGGCTGGACACCGCAGACTCTTCGGCGGTGACCATCAACCGCAGCGGTTCGTCGATTGTCGTGAACCCTGATTCTTCCATTCAGTACGATCAGTCTTCAATCCGAATCATGAATGGCACGGCGCGGCTCAGCACGCTCTCGGGCATGTCGGCTCAAGCTGGCCAATTGACCATCACGCCGAAAGATGGCATAGCCAAGTTTGACGTGGTGAGATCTGCCAATGGGACCGAGGTCACCTCGCGCGAAGGCGCTCTGACCTTGCACGACGGAAGCCGCATGCTGTTCCTGGAACCGGGCACGACGATGCTGATCGCCGCTCAGGATGGAGAGGCGAGCATTCTACCGGCTGAGCATATTCGCAGTCTGGACTCGGTCTTGCCCCCCGGCGTTCCGGTGTGTGAAAAGATCTCCCTATGCTTAGGTGTGGGTGATGCGTCCGAGCGCCATCCGTGTCATTGCCGGCATCCATAAATCCAGTTCTTGCACTGGATCGTCGGTGCTTGAGGCGCAGTCACAAATCTGATTCGAACCTTCTGGCGACGCGTGAGGCCTTTCGATGCTCAGGTATGGAATGATGCGGGAGTCCGTTCTTGCTTTCTCCATCCTCACCGTTCTAACAACGTTGACGCTAGACGTCAGCCGTCTCAGTGCTCAGACTAAGCAAGACGTTGACGCCAGTGCGTCACCGGCCACGCTGGCTTCTGCAATTACGCCATCAACACGTCAGCCCAGCCCTGGGAACGCAAAACCAAATAGCACCGCGGAGCAAGCACATATCGCCGGCGGAGACTTGCTCGAAGTCAATGTCTATGGCTTGGACGACATGTCGCAGAAGGTCCGGGTGGATAGCGAGGGAGAAATCTCCCTGCAACTCCTCGGACAAGTGCACGTCGGGGACCTCACTACTGCCGAGGCGGAGAAGCTACTGGCCAAGCTCTCCGTCGAGAAAGGTATCCTGAAAGATCCGCACTTTGCCGTCTTCATTAAAGACGATGTGCAAGGCGGCGTTTCGGTGCTAGGTGAGGTGAACAAGCCGGGCATCTATGAGCTCGAAGGGACGCGCCATCTGCTGGAGGCAATCTCCGCGGCGGGCGGCGTCACCAACCGGGCCGGCAACATCGTCAACATTACTCGGCGCGACAATCCCGATCAGGTGATCAAGGTTGAGTTGCGGCAAGACGGACAAGATCCTGCCACCAACATTGCCATTTATCCAGGCGACACGATCGTCGTTGCCAAGGCGCCGTTAGTTTATGTGGTTGGCGAAGTCCAACGCCCCAGCGGCCTCGTCATGGAGAACGGCGAACGCATGACGGTTCTCCAGGCCATCGCTCTGGCACAGGGTACAACCAAGACCGCCAAGCTTAGCGCCACTCGCATCATTCGCAAGTCTCCGGATGGGCAATACCACGAGATTCCGCTAGCCCTGGGTGACATGCTGAAGGCCAAGAAGCCCGACGTAACGCTGCAAAAAGAAGACATCGTCTTCGTGCCGACATCGGTCACCAAGACGGTAATGGGTACAACCTTGCAGTCCGCAGTGCAGATCGCCGTCGGTGCGGCGATCTACAAGCCCTGATCGTCAGGCTTCATAGCGCGCATCACGCGAAGAAATTCCTCTCGCATTTCTGGCAGTCAAAGCGAATGGCCCGATGGTCACGACAAAGTATCGAACCCTGGTAGATGCATTGTTTTCCGCACCGTCGGAGCGGCCGTTCGTGACGGCCTGGGTCGACGAAGATGAGCAGCAGGCTGTCAGTTTTGGTGAATTTCGTCAGCAAGCACAAGCACAGGCCATCCTCCTTCGCGACAATGGGATAGGCTGCGGTGATCCTGAACTAGCTACCGAATAGCGAAGAGGCGAAAGTGAACCCAGAAGCGCAGCAGATGATTGAGCAGGTCTCGAAGCTCATCCGCAAGCCCGGTTGACGAAAGAACTCCGCTCGTTTCTTCCGGCCTCATCGACTCGATGGCGCTCGTCGACCTTTTGCTGAAGTTGGAGGAGGTTACGCACTCACATTCCAGCCGGAAAGGTTCAGCCCAAGGATATGAATACCGTGGAATTGATGTTTGCCACCGCGCAACGCGTCGGTAAACCAAGGAACTGACCCTCTTGCTCACCGCTCCGCGCACGGTGAGATTTGCGGATGCGAGATCTCGAAATCCGTTATCTCGGCAGCGTTAGGGTTGTCGGCGATCAGTACGACCCGCACCTGCGTAGTGGAACCTGTCCTGATCGTCATTGCAGGCTCGTAGTCATCCCGACCAGTCACGTCGAACAGATCAATGGTCGACCCCAGGCGTTTGGCAGTCGCAACGTCCTCGGACACGATGGCCACTCCGCCACTCCAGGTATGGATTTTCATACTCACACGATAGCAGGAATTCGCTGCCACATCGATTGCGGGAGACTTTAGAAGGGTGCCGTAGTTCGTCCGGCGAGTCGTGATCCGGACACCGGTCTTTGTCTGCGAGTACTTTTGGAAGAATGACGTGGTCCACGTCGAAGGGGCTGGCAGCGGCTTCGGAACCGGAGCCGAGGCAACTTGCTCAACTGAAATCGACGGCGTGCCGTTGCCGATGACGTAAACGGGATCGCCGCTGAGTGGGATATTCGAAGCATCGTAGGCGACGGGATTGCCGTAGATGTCCTGAAAGCGCACGCCGCTCATTCCTGTGATCTTCACCTGAGCCGACTCCCGTGTTGTCCATAGTGCGCTTATCGTTCTGGAGCCTTCGTTCGCGGTCACGCCGTAGATGCCATCCGGTAGAGTCAAGAGTCTCGCGCCGGTGGTCTGACCGAAGTTGTAAGCCATGTTGGCATATGAGGCAACGGAGTCGAGCAGGATCTCGCGGTGAAAGGGAGTGAAGAAGGGCGAATGCGCGAAGTAGGTAACCCCGAGCGCCATCGATAGCAGATTCACTCGCACCAGATAACTCGATTGAGAATGCTCATCGACATATGGAGCCAGCCCGCCCTTTTCCCCCTCCGGTCCGATCAGCCAGTTAGCCTCCGTACTCCAGATGGGCTTATTACCACCGTATGTGTGTTCCAGGTCGCGAAGCCTGCCAATCATTTCGGGATAGTTGAAGAGACCGTCTCTTTCTTCTGGAGGGCCGCTCTGGTAAGGATGCAGCGAGAGGATGTCGATGGCGTTGAGAAGACCGTTATCGTAGAGCCGTTTGTCATAGACCAGCCAGTAGCTCGTTCCCGTCGAGCAGCAAACCAGCCTGGCATCCGGCTGGGCCCGCCGGATGGTATTCGTTTCTTCGCGGAGCAGCCGGATGTCAGCAGCGGGATCCGCTTTGTCCATAACCACGCCGCCATGATATTTCGAATCCACTTCGTTGTAGACATCCCAGTAGCGAATCTTGCCGCGGAAATGTTCGACTGCGGCTTTGACGAAGCGATAGAATGCCGCCTCAGTTTCTTGGCCTGATGCCACGGCCCACTTGGGCGCAGTCTCGCCGAGAACTCCGAGGATCTGTATGTTCTGGGCGGAATAAAGGTTTACCAGTTCATCGATACTCCGCCAGTCATATTGGCCGCGCACAAACTCGACCTCCTCCCAGCGCAGAAAAACTCGCGCCCAATTAGCGCCCCAAATGTCGGCCACGGAGTCGGCCAGGTAGGGAATGCCGGCCGACGAAAGATGGATAGCGAAAGTGCTGGAAGGCGAATCTTTCGAGACATCGACCTTTCTCGCAATTGCAATCTTCACCGCACGTTGATACACCGATTTTCCATTGACCTCCACTCGCAGTTCGAGTTGAGCAGGACCCAGGACAACAGGTACTTGCCAATGAGTAGTTCCAATGGAAGAGCCCGCACCATCGGCCTCCAATCTTAGCGGTATGGTCAGAACGGCAGGAGCGAGTTGTTGGCGCGACGTGAAAGTGAGAATAACCGTGCCGGCTCTTGCCAAGCCGGAGAACTCCAGTTGTATCGGTACGGATTCTCCCGGATAGTAAGCGCGGAAGGCAACCTGCCGAACATTGGAGCCAAGATTCGCGTATCCGGTTCCCGGCGGCAGCAAGTGAAAGGTGATCGCCTGCGACACCGGCCGCGAGGAGAAAGTCGCATCGGCTATACACAAAGCGCCACCTGCCAGCATCTGGTCAACAGCAATCGTTAGTTTCTTTGCTGCGTAGAGTGGAAGAGCGAATTGCTCGGGAGGCATCGTCGCATCCAATACCGTGTCATAAGCTTCTTTGCCATCCAGCAGGAACCGCACTCGCATGCGGTTGAGGTCGCCCTGGGAATCCGGCCCAATGTCAGCATTCGATTTGAAGAGGATGCCGCGGAAGCTGTCTTGCCCGCCTGGAACGTCATAGGTGATGCGGCTTTGATATCGCAGCAGGAGTGTCGGATGAGCCGACCCGGAAACTTTGGTGTCTTTCAGGACCGGCGTCGGATCCGTTCCAGGTTGCATGCTGAATGTCGAACTCGGTATGAG